>CAYLOC010000176.1:0-6440 GCA_964385195.1 uncultured Nocardioidaceae bacterium | reverse complement strand
CCGCGCCTCCCGGGTCGACGGGGCAAACGAACCGTCGACGCGGCACGTTTGCCTTGTAGACGGTGCATCTGCCCCGTCTACAAGGCAAACGCAGCGAGCGGTTTACGAAAAGGGCGGTCGCGCAGGTGGTCAGCGGGGGATGGTCAGGGCGGCGTACCCGGGTTTGATGACACGTTCGATGATCTCCAGCCGCTCGTCGAACGGCAGGAACGCGCTCTTCATTGCGTTGACGGTGAACCACCGCATGTCGTCGAGGTCGTAGCCGAACGCGTCGACGAGCAGCTCCATCTCCCGGCTCATCGTGGTCCCGCTCATCAGCCGGTTGTCGGTGTTGACGGTGACCCGGAACCGCAACGACGTCAACAGCCCGATCGGGTGGGTGGCGATGGACCCGGCGGCTCCGGTCTGCACGTTCGACGATGGGCACAGCTCCAGCGGGATGCGGCGGTCCCGGACGTACGCCGCCAGCCGCCCCAACGTGGCGTGGCCCTCGGTCACGTCGATGTCGTCGACGATCCGGACCCCGTGTCCCAGCCGTTCCGCGCCGCACCACTGCAGCGCCTCCCAGATCGAGGGAAGGCCGAAACCCTCGCCCGCGTGGATGGTGAAGTGGAAGTTCTCCCGCTGCAGGTACTCGAACGCGTTCAGGTGCCGGGTCGGCGGGTAGCCCGCCTCGGCGCCGGCGATGTCGAACCCCGCCACCCCCCGGTCCCGGTGCCGCACCGCGAGCTCGGCGATCTCGCGGGAGTTGGCGGTGTGGCGCATCGCGGTCACGATCTGACGTACGACGATGCGCTGGCCCTGCGCTCGTGCCCGCTCCTCCCCTTCGCCGAACCCGGACTGGACGGCCTCGACCACCTCGTCCAGGGAAAGCCCGGCACCAAGGTGCTGTTCGGGCGCGTAGCGCACCTCGGCGTACACCACGCCGTCAGCGGCGAGGTCGTCCACGCACTCCCGCGCCACCCGCTGCAGGTCCTGGGGTCGCTGCATCACTGCGACGGTGTGGTCGAACGTCTCCAGGTAGCGCACCAGGCTGCCGGAGTTCGCCGACTCCACGAACCACGCGTCGAGCGCACCCGCATCCCGGCGCGGGAGCTCGTGCCCGATCTCCGCGGCCACCTCGACCAGCGTCTGCGGCCGGACACCTCCGTCAAGGTGGTCATGGAGCACGACTTTGGGGGCGGTGATGTAGCGGTCGTCAGTGGCGGAGTGCATACCTCTATCCTTCCAGGAGGGACGAACGAGAGAGAAGGGACGCCGAATGGACTCCACGAACCAGCGGGTGGCGATCGTGACCGGCGCGGCCCGTGGCATCGGCGCCGCGGTCGCGCGGCGGCTCGGCCAGGACGGCTTCAGCGTCGGTGTTCTCGACCTGGATGCTGCCGCGTGCAGCGGGACGGTCGAGACGATCACGGCCGGTGGCGGGAAGGCGCTCGCGGTCGGTGTCGACGTCAGCGACGAGACCGCGGTGAACAACGCCGTGTCGCGAGTCGCGGAGGAGCTCGGACCTCCGGTCGTGCTGGTCAACAACGCCGGGATCACCCGGGACAACCTGCTGTTCAAGATGTCTGCGGACGACTGGGACCAGGTGCTTGCTGTCCACCTGCGAGGGGCGTTCTTGATGAGCCGCGCTGCTCAGGCGCACATGACGAAGGTGGGCTGGGGACGGATTGTCAACCTCTCCAGCACCGGAGCGCTGGGCAACCGCGGCCAGGCGAACTACTCCGCGGCCAAGGCCGGGATGCAGGGGTTCACCAAGACTCTCTCCATCGAGCTCGGGAAGTTCGGCGTGACCGTCAACGCGGTGGCACCCGGGTTCATCGAGACCGAGATGACCCGGGCGACCGCGGAGCGGGTCGGCGTTGACTTCGAGGACTTCAAGGCCGCCCGAGCCAAGGAGACACCGGTGCCGCGCGTGGGCCAACCGGAGGACATCGCGCACGCGGTGTCGTTCTTCGTCAGCGAGGGTGCCTCGTTCGTGTCCGGCCAGGTGTTGTACGTCGCCGGGGGACCCCGGGGATGAGGCGGTTCTCCACCCTCGACGACCTCACCGCCGCTGTCGGTGACCACCTGGGACACAGCGACTGGCTGCAGATCGACCAGGACCGGATCGACGCCTTCGCCGACGCCACCGGCGATCACCAGTGGATCCACGTCGACCCCGAGCGCGCAGCATCCGGCCCGTTCGGTGCCACTATCGCCCATGGCTACCTCTCGCTGTCCCTGCTGCCGCTGCTGGTGGCGCAGATCGTCGACTACGACGGGTGGGCGACCCGGATCAACTACGGCACGGACAAGGTTCGGTTCCCCTCACCCGTCGTGGTGGGGAGCCGGATCCGCGCCGGTGCTGAGGTCACCGCAGTCGACCCGGGCAGCGCAGGCACGCGGGTGAGCCTGCGGGTCACGGTGGAGATCGAGGACGCGCCCAAGCCGGCCGTCGTCGCCGACACTCTCACGCTGCTCATCCCCTGACGAACGCCGCGGCCTCACGGCTTCGTCGCCGGCGGCGGTGCCAACAGGTAGAAGCAGCCCAGCGCGACGCAGATCGCGAGTGTGAGGTAGGGCGTCACGACCGCGCCCGCACCGGCGACCAGGTACGTCGGGAGCGCGGCCAGAGCACGCACCATGATCGCTCGTGTCTCGGGCCGGGTGAGCGGTTCGCGCAGCAGCTGTGGCCGGCGTACCAGGACGTGGTGCTGCATGGCGACGAACACCGACGAGGTCACCAGCAGCGCTCCGGCGTAGACGACGGCGGCGAGGTGTCCGCCGTCCGGCGCGTCAAGGTAGGTCGCCAGCAGGGACGTGGTGAACGGCAACACGACAATGCACAGCAGGAGCAGCAGGTTCAGCACCAGCGTGCAATGGTCGACACCGATCAGGCGTCGCAGCATGGTGTGGTGGTTGATCCACATGATGCCGATCGCGACGAACGAGATGACGTAGGCAAGATAGTTGGGCCACAGGTCGACCAGCCGATGGCCCAAAGTGCCGGCGACCTCGGGCTGTGGCACCCGTAGGTCGAGGACCAGCAACGTGATGGCGACGGCGATCACGCCATCGGAGAACGCCTCGATCCTGCCTTTGGCGAGAGCCTCCGGCCGTGGAGGGCCGGCGGTGGGACGGCCCATCGCGTCTTCACCCACCTTCCGACACGGGGAGCCGCTGGTGTGCGACTCCCGGGCGGCGGACCGGTGTCAGTAGTTGACCCATTCCGTCCCGAACCATCGTCGGGCTCGGCTGCCACCGAAGTCGGCCTTGTCCTCCAACAACAGCGGCGACGGGGCGTCGAAGCTCCCGACCGGCGCTTCTCCGCTGCGGAACGTGACCTCGACACGTGCAACGGATCGCTGCCCGAACTCGATGTAGCACACGCCGGTGCCGTCGTAGGTCGACGTCACTTCCCGCCGGCGGTGTCTGGCGATCAGCCGGTCGGCGACGACACCGGCCTGACGTTCGGAGAACACGCCCGCCTTGGGTGTCCCGACGCTGGTCACATCCCCGACCGCATAGACGTCGGGGAAGCGCGTCTGCAGTGTCAGCGGGTCCACCGGAACCCAGCCGTCGACACACATACCGGACTCCGCGACGACTGCGGGAACCCGGTGCACGGGGACGCCCAGGAAGAGGTCGAACGGCAGCTCATCACCGTCGGCGAGCACCGCGACGCGCCGCTTCGGGTCGAGGTGATGCACGAGGCGTCCGGGGTGCCAGTGGATCCCACGCTCACCGAACGCTGCCAGCAGCGCTTTCGACGCTTCCGGGGACGGCGGGATCGGGCTTCCCAACGGCATCACCAGCGAGATCTCGCTGGCTCCGCGCAGCCCGCGACGAACCAAGAAGTCGTGCATCATCAAGGCTGTCTCGCTCGGTGCGGGCGGGCACTTGAACGGAGTGGACGTCACGCCGACGACCACACGTCCGCCACTGAAGGACTCCAGTGCATCGCGGGCCGCGAACGCGCCCTCCGGCGTGTAGTAGTCGATACCCGCCTCGACCAGGCCGGGAGTCGCCGCGGGATCGAGGTCCGCACCAAGTGCGACCACCAGCACGTCTGCCTCGAACCGACCGGCATCGGTCTCGACGCTTCGGTTGGCGGGGTCGATCGATCGGATGGTGGTCTGTACGAACCGGACGCCGGGTTTCACGAGATCGGCGTACGAGTGGCGCACGGCGTCGGCTGTGGTACGGCCGAACATGACGTCGAGCTTCGAGAAGCCCATCACGAACGCGCCGGACTTGTCGATCAGGACGACGTCAGCCTCGTCACCGAGCGCGTCGGACAGTCTGGTGGTCAGCTCCAGGCCGCCGAACCCCGCACCCAGGACCAGAACCCTCATGGTTCCTCCCTCACCACGCCGCGCTTGGCTGCCGGGCGCATTCAAGACTCGCTGCCACGCGCGACGGGTACGGCGACCAGCGAACCGTACTCGGTCCACGAGCCGTCGTAGTTCTTGACGTGCTTTCGGTCCAGCAACTCGCTGAGCACGAACCAGGTGTGGCTTGAGCGTTCACCGATCCGGCAGTAGGCGATGGTCTCCTTCGACTCGTCGACCCCGGCGTAGATCTCGCGCAGTTCGTCGTCGGACTTGAACGTGCCGTCGTCGTTCGCGGCCCTGCTCCACGGCACGTTCAACGCACCGGGGACGTGTCCCGCGACGTAGGGCTGCTCCTGCGGCAGGTGCGCCGGCGCGAACAGCGCGCCGGAGAACTCATCCGGTGAGCGAACATCGACGAGATTCTGTGCACCGATCGCGGCGACGACCTCATCACGGAAGGCCCGGATCGCACGGTCTTGTTCGCGGGCCCGGTACGGCGTGGTCTGCCGCGTCACGGGATCGGCGGCGAGTGGCCGCGCGTCCAGCTCCCACTTCTTGCGGCCGCCGTCGAGTAGCTTCACGCTGCCGTGTCCGTACAGCTTGAAGTACCAGTAGGCGTAGGCCGCGAACCAGTTGTTGTTACCGCCGTACAGCACGACGGTGTCCTCGTTGCTGATTCCCTTCTTCGACAACAGGGCCTCGAACTGGGCCTTGTCGACGAAGTCGCGACGGACAGGGTCTTGCAGGTCCAGCTTCCAGTCCATCTTCACCGCGCCAGGAATGTGGCCGGTGTCGTAGGCCGTGACGTCTTCGTCTACTTCGACGAAGACGACGCCTGGGGTGCTGAGGTTGCGTTCGGCCCAGTCGGCCGATACGAGCACGTCAGTGCGGCTCATGGTGTTCTCCTTGAGGTAGTAGAAGGTGATGTGTTCATGCCCGGCTGTCGGGCGAGTGCGCGACTCAGGTGGGGTGCGGCGGGATGCGGGGGACGAGCAGGTGTGCCCGTCGGTTGGGTCCCCAGTGCAGGGTGCAACGGCCGACGGGAGCGCCGCGGTAGCGGGCGGGGAAGTTCCCGGTGAGGGGGTTGGTCGGCCACAGCCACCGCCCGGCAACGACAAGGCGCAGGGTTTCGCCCCGGCGGAACAGGGTTGCCGACGGCCCCAGGGCAACGGTGACCGGCACGATCTCGCCGGGCCGCAGCGGCTGGCGGGTCCGGTACGTGTGGACGGGTTGGCCGGTGGTGGAGGCCCGTGCGTCGAGTTCGCGCAACGAGGCCTTCTGCCAGCCGGTGGCTACCCGGTCACGACCGAACCCGTAGGAGCCTTCGAATCCGATGTACCGCGCACCGCGCCACTTCTCCACCCCGACGACCAGGTCGACGTCATCGGGCCCGTCGACAGCGAGCCAGAGTCGTAGCGCCATCGGCCCGGTGAGTTCGGTCTCCTCCGGGAACGCGAAGGTGAACGCCGCGGCCTGCCGCTTGGTCCGGAACGTGATGCGCCCGGCCCGGTCAACCGGGTCGACATCCAGCCGGCCGCCGTGCGACAGGTACAGCGGTGTCCACTCGGTGTGCGCCAGTGGCCAGTCGCTCTCCTCCCTGACCGAGACGACCTCGTCCCGGGACTCTCGCACTTCGAGCCGCACTCGCGGAGGCTGGGGGCCGTCGAGACCGCGGAGGTAGCGGTCGAAGAAGGCCAGCTGTGCCCGCCGTGCCGGCTCGCCGTAGAAGACCGTCCACTTGCCGCCGCGGTGGGTGTAGGCGAACCGGTGGGGTGAGCCGGCCCGCTCGAACGCGCGGAACGAGCCCCGGGAGTGCAGGGCGTTGTCGGAGAAGCTGGTGCAGACCAACATCGGCACCTCGATCTTCGTCAGGTCCGGCGCGAGGGCCTGCCACCAGTCGTCGCGCAACGGGCGGTTCCGCTGCTCCTTGCCGATGTTCGTGTCGAGCCGGCTGGCGCGCCGGGTGACGGTCGCCCACAGGAGGGTGAAGCCGTGCTCGTAGAGCCCGCCCGGGCGCATGAGGTCACGGTAGGGGTCCGTCATCCCCTCCCACGGACAGATCGCCTTCAACGCCGGCGGCGCCAGGCCGGCGACCTTGTACTGCGACATCGCCAGGTAGGACAC
>CAYLOC010000175.1:0-6490 GCA_964385195.1 uncultured Nocardioidaceae bacterium | reverse complement strand
GAGTACTACTTCAACGACGCCGGTGCGCAGATCGACCGGTTCGCCCGGTCGCTGCTGGCCGCCGCAGCCGGCCAACCGGTTCCCGACGACGGGTACGCGGGCACCTACGTCGTCGACATCGCCCGGGCGGTGACCGACCGGGTACCCGGCGTGCTCGACCTTCCCGAGGACGAGGCACAGGAGGTCTTCCGCCGCGAGGGCGTGGACCTGATGTTCGCCGAGATCAAGTCCAGCCTGCACGGATTCGGCGTCGACCTCGACGTCTACTTCAGTGAACGCAGCCTGCACGAGTCCGGTCAGGTGGAAGCAGCGGTCGAGCGGCTCCGCAGCGGGGGCATGACCTACCAGGCCGAGGGTGCGGTGTGGCTGCGCAGCACCACGTTCGGCGACGACAAGGACCGGGTCATCCTCCGTTCCGACGGTCGGCCTACCTACCTGTGCGCCGACGCCGCGTACTACCTCGACAAGCGCGGCCGCGGGTTCGACAAGGTCATGATCATCCTCGGTGCCGACCACCACGGCTACGTGGGACGGTACCGGGCGCTGGCGGGCGCGTTCGGCGACGACCCGGACCGAAACCTGGAGATCATCATCGGGCAGATGGTGAACCTGCTGAAGGACGGTCGGCCGGTGCGGATGAGCAAACGGGCCGGGGACGTGCTGACGTTGACCGACCTCGTCGACGCCATCGGCGTGGACGCGGCCCGCTACGCCCTGGTGCGCTACTCCACCGACTCCGACATCGACATCGACTTGGACCTGTGGGCCAGCGCCTCCGCCGAGAACCCCGTCTACTACGTCCAGTACGCCCATGCCCGGCTCGCCTCGATCCTGCGCAACGCGCAGGACCTCGGCGTAGCGGCGGCCGGTGAGGATTTCGCGCCGGAGCTGCTCGCGGAGGACCGGGAACGAGACCTGCTGCGAGCCCTGGCGGAGTACCCCCGCGTCGTCCAGGCTGCGGCCGCGCTTCGGGAGCCGCACCGGATCGCCCGCTACCTGGAGGACACCGCCGCCGCCTTCCACAAGTTCTACGACACCTGCCGCGTGCTGCCGCACGGTGACGAGACCGCCACCGAGCTGCACCGGGCCCGGCTACTGCTGGTCGCCGCCACCCAACGGGTGTTCGCCAACGGCCTGCGTCTGCTCGGTGTGTCCGCGCCGGACCGGATGTGACGGACATGACCGCGCATGCCGAGGCCGAGGAGTTGGCGCCGGACTGGCTGCACCCGCCGGCCGATGTCAACGAGCTGGTGCAGCACCTGTGGTCGGCGCATGCCACGAAGGAACAGGGCCGGCTGGCCGTGGCCGGTGTCGATGTCGTCGACCTCGCTCGCCGGTTCGGTACGCCGACGTACATCATCGACGAAGCGGACTTCCGTTCCCGTGCGCGTGCGTTCCGGGACGCGTTCCCACATGCGACCGTCTACTACGCCAGCAAGGCGTTCTTGTGCATCGCTGCCGCCCGGTGGGTGAGCGAGGAGGGGCTCTCCCTGGACGTGTGTTCCTCCGGTGAGCTCACCGTCGCCCAGCGGGCCGGTTTTGACCCGGCGCGGATCGCCTTCCACGGCAACAACAAGAGCGTCGAGGAGCTGACCCGCGCCGTCCGCGCCGGTGTTGGGCGGGTGGTGGTCGACTCACCGGTCGAGATCGAGCGGCTGTCCGCGATCGCGGCCGAGCACGGGGTGCAGCAGCAGGTTCTGGTGCGGGTCACGGCCGGAGTCCAGGCGCATACCCACGACTACATCGCCACCGCCCACGAGGACCAGAAGTTCGGGTTCTCCCTGTCCGACGGTGCCGCGCTGGATGCGGTACGCGCGATCGCCGCGAGCCCGGCGCTGGTGCTGCGTGGCCTGCACTCCCACATCGGGTCCCAGATCTTCGACACCTCCGGGTTCCGGGTCGCCGCCCAGCGGATCCTCGGTCTGCACAAGCAGGTCGTGGAAGAGCTGCGGATCCCGCTGGAGGAGGTCGACCTCGGCGGCGGTTTCGGGATTGCCTACACCACCCAGGACCGCCCCGCTCATCCGGCCGACCTCGCGTCCGGCCTCGTCACGGTGGTCGCCGAGGAGTGCCGGCGACTGGGCATCGAGCAGCCACACCTGGCGATCGAGCCCGGACGCGCGATCTCCGGGCCGTCCACCTGCACCCTCTATGAGGTCGGCACGGTCAAGACGGTGCCGCTGTCCGACGGCGGCCAGCGGCTCTACGTCGCGGTCGACGGCGGCATGAGCGACAACGTCCGGCCCGCGCTGTACGGCGCCGACTTCTCGTGCACCCTCGCCTCTCGCCGGTCCGACGCCAGGCCCGCCCTGGCCCGGGTCGTGGGCAAGCACTGCGAGTCCGGTGACATCGTGGTCCGCGACGAGTTCCTGCCCTCCGACATCGCACCCGGTGACCTGCTCGCCGTGCCCGCGACCGGTGCCTACTGTCACTCGCTGGCCAGCACCTACAACCACGTGCCGCGGTCCGCGGTGGTCGCGGTACGGGACGGAGAGGCACGTCCCGTCCTGCGGCGAGAAACCGAGGAGGACCTCCTGCGGCTGGAGGTCTGCTGATGACCGCCCCCGTCCGGGTCGCCCTGCTCGGCTGCGGGGTCGTCGGCGCCCAGGTCGCACGGCTGTTGCGGGAGTCCGCCGACGACCTCGAAGCGCGCATCGGTGCCCCGGTGGAGTTGGCAGGGGTCGCGGTACGACGGCTGGAGCGGCCGCGGGATGTCGCGCTGCCGCCGGACCTGCTCACGACCGACGCCGACGCCCTCGTCGGCCGCGGCGACATCGACGTCGTGGTCGAGGTGATCGGCGGCATCGAGCCCGCACGCTCACTCATCCTTCGTGCCCTGGAGTCCGGCGCATCGGTGGTCACCGCGAACAAGGCCCTGCTGGCCGAGGACGGCCCGACGCTGTACGAGGCCGCGGAGAAGGCGGACCGGGAGATCCACTTCGAGGCGGCCGTCGCCGGTGCGATCCCGATTGTCCGTCCGCTGCGCGAGTCCCTCGCCGGTGACCACGTCCGCCGGGTGCTGGGCATCGTCAACGGCACCACCAACTACGTCCTGGACCAGATGGACAGCCAGGGCTGGGGGTTCGAGGAGGCGCTCGCCTCGGCGCAGCGGCTCGGGTACGCCGAAGCCGACCCGACCGCCGACATCGAGGGTTTCGACGCCGCCTCCAAGGCTGCGCTGATGGCGAGCCTGGCGTTCCACACCCGGGTGTCGGTGGCCGACGTCTACCGGGAGGGGATCGGAGACGTCACGCTGCACGACATCGTCTCCGCACGGGAGATGGGTTCGGTGGTGAAGCTCCTGGCGATCTGTGAGCGGTCCGACGGCGGCGGCACCCCGTCGGTCTCGGCGCGGGTGCACCCGGCGATGATCCCACGGACCCATCCGCTGGCCAGTGTCCGCGGCGCCTACAACGCGGTCTTCACCTCCAGCGACTCCGCCGGGCGCCTGATGTTCTACGGACAAGGAGCCGGCGGAGCACCGACGGCCAGCGCCGTGCTGGGGGACCTGGTCGACGCCGCGCGCAACCGCCGAGCCGGGGGCGCCCAGGCCGCGGCGCCGGCGTACGCCGCCTGCGAGATCGCCCCCATGGGCACCGCGCTCACCCGCTACCACGTAGCCCTGGACGTCGACGACCAGCCAGGCGTGCTCGCCGCCGTCGCGGAGAACTTCGCGGCGCAAGGGGTCTCGATCCAGACCGTCCGCCAGGAGGGCCGCGGAGAGGACGCACAGCTCGTGGTCGTGACCCATGCGGCCCCCGACGCCGCACTCTCGGCGACGGTCGAGGCGCTGGAGCAGATGCCGATCGTGCGAGCGGTCGGATCGGTGATGCGCGTCGAAGCGGTCGAGGAGTAGTGCCGTGGCGTCGCAGTGGCGGGGAGTGATCGAGGAGTACCGTTCGCGGCTCCCGCTCGCCCCCGATGCCGTGCCGGTGACCCTGGGGGAGGGCGGGACGCCGCTGGTGGGGTCGGAATGGCTCTCGGGGGCCACCGGCTGCGCGGTATGGCTGAAGGTGGAGGCCGGCAACCCCACCGGGTCGTTCAAGGACCGCGGGATGACCGTGGCGGTGACCCACGCCGTCAGTGAGGGGGCGAGGGCGCTCGTGTGCGCCTCCACCGGCAACACGTCGGCGTCCATGGCCGCATACGGCGTCCGGGCCGGTCTGACCCCGATCGTGCTGGTGCCGCACGGCCGGGTGGCCCGCGGCAAGCTCGCGCAGGCGATCGTCCATGCCGCCACCATCGTGGAGGTGCACGGAGGGTTCGACCAGTGTCTGGAGCTGGCCCGGGCCCTCGCCGACTCCTACCCCGTCGCACTGGTCAACTCGGTGAACCGGATGCGGATCGAGGGGCAGAAGACCGGCGCCTTCGAGATCGTGGACTTCCTCGGCGACGCACCCGACGTACACGTGCTTCCGGTCGGCAACGCCGGCAACATCACCGCCTACTGGAAGGGCTTTTGTGAGTACGCCGACAGTGGTCCGGCGACGAGGACGCCACAGATGTGGGGGTTCCAGTCCCGTGGGGCGGCACCGTTGGTGACCGGCCAGGTGGTCACGGACCCGGTCACGGTGGCCAGTGCCATCCGGATCGGCAACCCCGCGTCCTGGCAGCAGGCCGAGGCGGCGCGGGACTCCTCCAGAGGTCTCATCGAGGCCGTCAGCGACCAGCAGATCCTGCAGGCGCAGCGCGACCTCGCTGCGCGGGACGGTGTCTTCGTCGAGCCTGCCTCCGCCGCCGGAGTCGCGGGGCTGCTTGCCCGCGCGGCCGCCGGTCAGGTCGAGCGCGGGCAGACGGTCACCATCACCGTGACCGGCCACGGTCTGAAGGACATCGATACCGCGCTGGACTTTGCGGGTCAGCCACCGAGTGCCGAGGTGCCGCCGGAGGTCGACCGTGTCGCGGCCGCAGCGGGCCTGTCTGATGCCTGACTCCGTGCGCTCCGCCTCGGTCCGGGTCCCCGCCACGAGTGCCAACCTGGGGCCGGGGTTCGACTCCTTCGGCCTGGCGCTGACGTGGTACGACACCGTCCACGCACGTGTCCTGGATGACCACAAGGTCCAGGTGGAGGTCAGCGGCAGCGGCGCGGCCACCGTGCCGCGAGACGAGACTCATCTGGTGGTACGCGCGCTGCGTGCGGGCTTGGAGCTGGCCGGGCGGAAGGTCCCCGGTGTGGCGCTGCGGTGTGTGAACGAGATCCCGCACGGGAAGGGGCTCGGGTCCTCCGCGGCCGCGATCACCGCCGGGCTGTGGCTGGCACGCGCCCTGGGCGACGATCACGGTGTTGACGATCACGGCGTCGACGACCAGGAGTGGTTCGCGCTTGCCGCCCGCCTGGAGGGCCACCCGGACAACGTCGCCGCCTGCTGGTACGGCGGACTCACCCTCGCCTGGGGAGAGGCACCTGCGGTCCACGCTGCCTGTCTCGACGTACATCCGGACGTGCATCCGCTGATCTACCTGCCCACCGGCGCCGTCCCGACCACGACGGCACGCGCCGCGCTGCCGCCGACCGTCCCGCATCGGGTGGCGGCGGCGAGCGCCGCACAGGCCGGCCTGATGATCGCCGCGCTGACCTCGCGTCCCGACCTCCTGCTGCCGGCGAGCGCGGACTTCTTGCACCAGGACTACCGGCGCCACGCGATGCCCGAGACCCACGACTTGGTACGCCGACTGCGTGCCGACAACGTGCCGGCAGTGATCTCTGGTGCCGGTCCGGCGGTGCTGGCCTTCCCGGAGCGGGGTCGCGACGAGGTGACGGGCCGGCACTGTCCACCGGGGTGGACCACGCACACGCCCGCAGTGGCACGCGGAGGAGCGCGGTTGCTCGATGTCGGATCCGGTGGGGAATAGGCGCATGGGCCGCAATGTTGCACATCGTGTCGGCACCGAATCACGTGCTGATGCGACACAGACCCCTCAGGGGTGCTAGGGTTTGGACATCGGTCCCCAAGCGTGGACCGAATTGTCCTGCGGGTGGTAGTGATCGCACAGCGTTTCGCCCCTGAGACGCATCCGTTCTTCATGTGACGTGGCACTGTGCCAGGTTGGACACCGTGGCAGGTCAGATGCTTCTGCCGACCCGCAAGGAACACTCACTCTAATCGATCGGCGCGTTCTTACCGCGCCAGACGTGGGAAGGACCTCACGTGACAGAGACATCCGAAGCGACCCAGTCGTCGACGGCGCAGCCCTCGACCGGGTCAACGGGGAAGTCCGCGAAGAACCTGAGCTCGATGTTGCTGCCGGAGCTGAAGCAGCTCGCGGGCAGCATGGGGATCAAGGGCGCCCGCACCATGCGCAAGAGCGCACTGGTCGAGGCGATCGCGGCAGCCCAGCAGGGCGCGTCCACCGCGCCCGCCGGGAGTGGTAACGGCGCGGGCCGCCCGAACGGCAACCGTGCCGACAAGGCCCGGGACAACCACGAGTCCCCGCACCAGGAGCGGGAGAGCAGCTCCCCACCGGAGCGGCAGGACGACAGCAGGCAGGA
>CAYLOC010000174.1:0-6515 GCA_964385195.1 uncultured Nocardioidaceae bacterium | reverse complement strand
CCGCCGAGTAGGCACCTTCTCTCGCCCGAAAGGGCACGTTCTCTCATTCGAGCAGGCGCATCTTCTCACCGACTCGGTGCCGCGGCCGGGCGTGGCCAGTGCCTAGCTGACGCTGCGCTCGACCGGCCCGTCGTAGGTGGCCAGCGGCCGGATCAGGGCGTTGGAGGAACGCTGCTCGTTGACGTGTGCCGTCCACCCCGTGACACGCGCGGCCACGAACAGCGGCGTGAACTGCTCGGTGTCGAACCCGATCAGCGAGTACGCCGGGCCGGAGGGATAGTCGACGTTCGGCTTGATGTCCTTCCGGGTCTGCATCGCGTCCTTCAACGTGGTGTACATCGCCAGCAGGTCGGGTCGCTGGTAATGCTCCACCAGCCGGTTCAGTGCGTCCTCCATCGTCGGGACCCGGGAGTCGCCGTGCCTGTAGACCCGGTGGCCGAACCCCATGATCTTGCGCTTCTCCGCCAGGGCAGCATCCAGCCACTTCTCCACGGCGTCGGCGGTGCCGATCTCGTCGAAGGCGTGGAGAACCATCTCGTTCGCGCCGCCGTGCAGCGGACCCTTCAGCGCACCGATGGCCCCGACGATCGCGGAGTAGTAGTCCGACAGCGTCGAGGTGATGACGCGAGCGGTGAACGTGGAAGCGTTGAACCCGTGCTCGGCGTACAGGATCATTGACGTGTCGAACGCCTTGCGCACGACCTCCTCCGGCTCCGCACCGAACGTCATCCACAAGAAGTTCGCGGCATAGCCCAGGTCACTGCGTGGCTCGACGGCCGGGAGTTCGTGCCGACGCCGCTGGTCGTAGGCGATGACCCCCGGCAGCTTCGCCACCAGCGTCAACGCCTTGTCCAGGATGCTGTCGGGGTCAGCGGACCATGCGTCCGGATCGCACGACCCCACCACGCTGACCGCCGTACGCAGCACGTCCATCGGGTGGGCGCTCGTCGGTAGCCCGTCGATGACCTCCTTGACGTCCTTGTCCAGGGTACGGCGGGCCCGCTCGGCGTCGGTGAACTCCGAGCGTTGGTCCGCGGTCGGCAGCTCTCCGTGCCAGAGGAGGTAGACGACGTCTTCGAAACTCTTGCGCGCGGTGAGTTCCTGGACGGGGTAGCCCCGGTACAGCAGCGAGTCGGTGTCCGGGCTGACCCTCGAGACGGCGGTGCGGTCAACGGTGACGCCGGCGAGGCCCTTGTGGATCTCCACTTCTTGTGCCATGGACACTCCTTTGACAGTTGGTCTTCTAGTGTTGGTCTTCTAGCGTTGGACGTCGAAGTTGAACACCCCGGTATCGAACCGGTTGTAGCCGGGGTAGTCGACCAGGTCGTAGAGATCGGCGCGGTGCTGCATCTGCGGAAGTAACGCCGTCAGCGTACCGGCGGAGCCGAGCTCGTCCAGGCCCCGCTCGGCGGCTCCCATCGCCAGCCGCAAGAGGGAGACCGGCCAGATCACGATGTTGACACCGACATTGCTGAGCTGCTGGGGAGTGAACAGGTCGGACTTCCCGAACTCGGTCATGTTTGCCAGGATCGGTACGTCGACCGCGCGGCGTACCGTCTCGAACTCCGCAAGCGTGCGCATCGCCTCCGGGAAGATCGCGTCCGCACCGGCATCGACCAAGGCCTTGGTACGCCCGACCGCGGCGTCCACACCGTCGATCGCCCGGACATCCGTACGGGCCATGACCAACAGGTCCGGGTCTCGTCGGGCGTCGACCGCGGCACGAATCCGCCGGGTAGCCGTATCGATGTCGACCACGTGTTTGCCGTCGAGGTGGCCGCACCGCTTGGGGTTGACCTGATCCTCGATATGCAGCCCCGCGACCCCGGCGTCCTCCAGCTCCTGGACCGTGCGGGCGACGTTCATCGGCTCCCCGAAACCGGTGTCGACGTCGACGAGCGCGGGGAGGTCGGTCATCCGGGCGATCTGGTGCGCCCGGCCCGCCACCTCGGTGAGCGTGGTCAGCCCGATGTCGGGCAGTCCCAGGTCTGCCGAGAGCACGGCACCGGAGATGTACACGCCGTCGAACCCCTTGCGTTCGATCAGCCGCGCCGACAGCGGGTTGAAGGCGCCCGGGAAGCGCAGCAGGTCCCCTGTGTGCAGACGGGCACGGAACGCGGCGCGTTTGGCGGCTGTCGTGGATGTCGCGTACAGCATCAGAACAGTCCTTTCGGCACCGGTACGTCGGCCAGGTACTCCTGCGGTGGGGTGATCGTCAGGCCCGCCAGCTCCTCCGGCGGCAACTCCGGGAGCCGCTGTACCAGGGTGAGGAAACGGTCGGCCTCCTCCGCGGGGAGCACGCCGTCGGTGAGCGTGCGGAACTTGTGCACGTAGTCCGGGCGGGCGAACGGCCGCGCCCCCCACGGATGGGCGTCGGCCACCGCGATGTCCTCGGTGATGACCGACCCGTCGGCCATCACGATCTCGATCCGGCCGCCGAACGCCTGCTCCTCCGGATCGGTCGAGTGGTAGCGGCGGGACCACTCCGGGTCCTCTACCGTGGTCACCTTCTGCCACAGTTCCACCGTGTCGGCGCGGTGTGCGCGCTCGCGCGAGTAGGAGTCCACATGGTGCCAGCCGCCGTCCTGGAGCGCCACGGTGAAGATGTAGGGCAGCGAGTGGTCCAGGGTCTCCCTGCTGGCGTCCGGGTCGTACTTCTGCGGATCACCGGCCCCGGAGCCGATGACCGCATGCGTGTGGTGGCTGGTCCGGATCAGCACGCTGTCGACGGCGCCCGGGTCCTTCAGCTCCGGGTGGTCGGCGCCCAGTTTGCGGGCGAGGTCGATCCAGGCCTGTGCCTGGTACTCCGCCGAGTGCTCCTTGGTGAAACTGTGCAGGATCGCCCGCTTCGCCTCGCCTGCTTCGGGGAGCGACACGTCGTACGCGGCGTCGGGCCCGTCCAGCAGCCAGGCGATCACCCCGTCCTCGCCCTCCCAGATCGGCGCCGGGCTCCCCTGACCCCGCATCGCCCGGTCCACGGCCTCGATCGCGACCTTGCCCGCGAACGCGGGGGCATAGGCCTTCCACGAGGAGATGGCGCCCTTGCGCGACTGGCGGGTGGCGGTCGTCGTATGCAGCGCCTGTCCGACCGCCTGGTAGACCACCTCGTTCGGGAGGCCGAGCAGGGTGCCGATGCCCGCTGCGACCGATGGTCCCAGGTGCGCAACGTGGTCGATCTTGTGCGCATGGAGGCTGATCGCCCGGGCGAGGTCGATCTGCACCTCGTACCCGGTCACGATGCCGCGTACGAGGTCTTCTCCGCTGCACCCCACGTGCTGGGCCACCGCGAGGAGCGGCGGGATGTTGTCACCAGGGTGTGCGTACTCCGCAGCGAGGAACGTGTCGTGGAAGTCCAGCTCGCGCACCGCGACACCATTCGCCCACGCCGCCCACTCCGGCGCGTACCGGCCGGTGGTCCCGAACACCGTGGATCCCGGCCGGTACGGATGGTCGCTCGCCTGCGCGCGGGCGGCGACCACCGGTGCGCGGGTCAGTGCGGCGGCAGCGACAGCCGCGTCGTCGATGACCCGGTTGATCACCATCTCGGTGACGTCATCGTCGACGGAGACCGGATCCGTGGCCACCTCGGCGATCCGCCACGCGAGATGCTCAGCGCGGGGAAAGTCCTCGTCGCTACGACGGGTGCGTACGGTGAGAGTTCGCATGCGGTCCTCTTCTATCCCCCGCCTTCGAGCCTACCTTCGGTCGTGCGGCCGATCCTGCTCGCGCGTGCTACCACGCGTAGTGCTCCGGCGCGGTCCGGTAGCCGGGGAAGATCTCGTCGAGCCGGGCGAGTGTCGCGTCGTCGAGGCGTACGTCGAGGGCGCGGACGGCAGCGTCGAGGTGCTGCTGGGTGCGTGGTCCGACGATCGGGGCGGTCACGGCCGGTTGGTGCAGCAGCCAGGCAAGTGCCACGTCACCCGGCTCGTGCCCGAGCTCGTCGGCCAGTTCTTCGTAGGCCTCGACCTGCGGACGCATCCGCTCCAGCGCCTTGGCTGATCGGCCCTCCAGCCGTCGCCTACCCTGCTGTTGCTTGACGAGGACGCCACCGAGGAATCCGCCGTGCAGCGGCGACCACGGCAGCAGACCGAGCCCGTAGTGGCGCACCGCCGGGATCACCTCCAGCTCGATGTTCCTGGTGGCGAGGTTGTAGATCGACTGCTCCGACGACAGCCCGACCAGGTTCCGTTGTGCGGCGGCGGCCTGGGCCTGCGCGATGTGCCACCCGGCGAAGTTGCTGCTTCCGGCGTAGAGGATCTTGCCCTGTGCGATGGCGACCTCGATCGCCTGCCAGATCTCTTGCCACGGCGTACGCCGGTCGACGTGGTGGAACTGGTACAGGTCGATGTAGTCGGTCTGGAGCCGCCGCAGGCTGGCGTCCAGCGCTCGGCGGATGTTCAGCGCCGACAGCCGTCCTTCGTTGGGCCAGTCGCCCATCGCGCCGTACAACTTGGTGGCGAGCACGGTGCGCTCACGCCGTCCGCCACCTTGCGCGAACCAGTTGCCGATGACCTCCTCGGTGTACCCCGGGCGCACGTCGCGGCCGTACCGGTTGGCGGTGTCGAAGAAGTTGATTCCGTAGTCGTGGGCGGAGTCCATGATCGCGTGCGCGTCGGCCTCAGGGGTCAGCGTGCCGAAGTTCATCGTGCCGAGGCACAGGCGCGACACCGACAGTCCGGACCGCCCCAGGTGGGTGTATTCCATGGCCCCATCCTGCCGCGTCCCGTTGCGGCCGATCCCGTCAGGCGGTGCGAACCCTTGGTCGTGCCGCGCGGACGGCCAGGCCCGCAAGTCCCAGCAGAACGGCGAGCACGGCGGCACCCAGGCAGAGCCAGCCGTAGCCCCACACGCCGACGACGAGACCGGCGAGCGCGGATCCGCTGGCAGCGGCGAGGCCCATCACCAGGTCCGCGGTCCCTTGCACAGAAGGGCGCGCGTCTCCGGGCACGGCCGCGGTCAGGACCGTTGAGCCGGACACCAGTGTGCATGACCACCCCAGTCCGAGCAGGAACAACCCGATCATGAGCAGCGGCGACCAGCCGGCCGGAGTCTGCGCAGCGGTCAGCGTCGCCAGGAGCAGGACCACGGCACCGACGCCGATCACGGCCTGTCCGCCGATCCGGTCGACCAACCATCCGGTGACAGGGGACAGCGCGTACATCCCCAGGATGTGCACGCTGATGACGAAGCCGACCACGTCCAGCCCGGCGCCGCCGTGGTCCATGTGCAGCGGTGTCATCACCATCACCGACACCATCACGGTATGGCCGATGGCGACCGCGGCCAGCCCGAGCAGCCCCATCGGGCTGCGAGTGAGCACTTTCAATCCGTGCAGGAACGACCCGCTGCGTCGTGGGGGCGCGGCAGCGGTGAGCCTCCGGGCGAGCAGCAGCGGGTCCGGGCGGAGCCGCCAGGTCAGCCACGCTCCCGCCGCCGCGAACGCGACCACGCTCAGCAGGAACGGACCGGTCAACGCTGGCAGCCCGACCGCTTCGCCGACGCGTCCCATGACCCCGACCAGGTTCGGCCCCAGCACCGCGCCCAGGGTGATCGCCCACACCACGATCGACAGCGCGCGCCCTCGCCGTACCGGCTCGGCGAGGTCGGTGGCGGCGTAGCGTGCCTGGTTGTTCGCCGCGTTCGCCGCGCCGAACAGCGCGGTCGCGCACAGCAGCAACGCGAACGACCCCCAGACCCCGGCCAGTACCGCCAGGACCGCTCCGATCGCACCGGTGACGTAGCCGGTGGCGAGGCCGGTACGTCGACCGCGGGCGGCCATCAGTCGCGCCATCGGTACGGTCAGGACGGCGGCGCCGAGCACCTGCGCGGTGTTGGCCAGACCGGCGAGGTCGGGGCTGCCGAGGATCTCCTCGGCCAGGATGCTGCCGACCGCGATCCCGCTGGCCACGCCGGTCCCGCCGAGCATCTGGCTGCCGATGAGCGTGTGCACGGTACGACGCTGGGCGGCGGGCTGGTCGATGAACCGGTCCGGACGGCGCGCGGAGGGCACCGGCATCGACGGGCGGCGGAGACGTTGGCGCACCCGCTCAGTATGTCGTCGCGGTCAAGCCGTGTGGTGACCCGGCGCTGTCCTGTGGTGGTTGGCGCTGTCCTGTGGTGGTTGGCGCCCGCCTGTGCTTTTCGGCGGGCGGCGGGGTCCGGGCGGGACTCGGCTACCATGAGCGGCGCGCCACCTTAGCTCAGCTGGCAGAGCAACCGCCTTGTAAGCGGTAGGTCGCCGGTTCGATCCCGGCAGGTGGCTCCACACCGTCGTCGGGTGGACGGCCCCGGGCGCGGCGGCGCAGCAACGCGACCCCTCGGCGTACCCGGAGCTGCTCCCGCGCCCCCAGGTAGGCAAGGCAGACTCACCCTTGGCGAGCCACGTTTGCCTTGTAGACGGCGAGTTTGCCCCGTCTACAAGGCAAACGCAGCCGGAGCAGACGCGGTGAGGGGCGGGGTTACCGGCCCATGCCGGCGGTGAGGCCGGCGACCACCTGGCGCGTGGCGAAGACGAA
>CAYLOC010000173.1:0-6653 GCA_964385195.1 uncultured Nocardioidaceae bacterium | reverse complement strand
GGCTACGACCTCATCCTCGACGGCACCGACAACTTCGCCACCCGCTACATGGTCAACGACGCCGCGGTGTTGCTGGGCAAGCCGTACGTCTGGGGCTCGATCTACCGGTTCGACGGCCAGGTGTCAGTCTTCTGGGCCGAACACGGCCCCTGCTACCGGTGCCTGTACCCCGAGCCGCCGCCACCAGGGATGGTGCCCTCGTGCGCGGAGGGCGGTGTCCTGGGTGTGCTCTGTGCGTCGATCGGCTCCATGCAGGTCAACGAGGCGATCAAGCTGCTGACCGGCATCGGAGAACCCCTGCTGGGCAAGCTGATGATCTACGACGCGCTGGAGATGGAATACCGCAAGCTGGCGGTGAAGAAGGACCCGAACTGCGCCATCTGCGGAGAAAACCCGACCGTGACCGGGTTGATCGACTACGAGACGTTCTGCGGCGCGATCAGCGACGAGGCCGCCGAGGCCGCAGCGGACTCCACGATCAACGTGGGCACGCTCCAGCAGTGGCTGAAGGAGCGGGAGAACGGCGAGCGTGACTTCGTGCTGGTCGACGTACGGGAGCCGAACGAGTACGAGATCAACAAGATCCCCGGCTCGGTCCTGATCCCCAAGGGAGAGTTCACCTCCGGAGCCGCGTTAGGGCAGCTGCCGCAGGACAAGCAGGTGGTGTTGCACTGCAAGTCCGGGGCGCGGTCGGCCGAGGCGCTAGCGGTGCTGAAGGGCGCCGGCTTCGCCGATGCCGTCCATGTCGGCGGCGGGGTGGCCGCGTGGGTGTCGCAGATCGACCCCAGCCAGCCGGCGTACTAGACCCTGTCTGCGGGTGCGGGGAGCCTTACCGTGAACCAGGGCAGCATGAGCTGGACCAACGGGCCGATGCTGACCGCGTAGAGGACCGTTCCGACCCCGACGATTCCGCCCAGCAGCCATCCGACGACGAGGACTGTCACCTCGATCGTGGTCCGCACGATCCGCAACGATCGCCCCGTTCTGCGGGCAAGACCGGTCATCAGCCCGTCCCGGGGGCCCGGCCCGAGCTGCGAGCCCAGATACACCGCAGTGGCCAGGCCGTTCATGACCACCCCGCCCACCAGCAGGCCCAGCTGGCCCAGGAGCGCCGAGGGGGTGTCGAGCACACCCAGCACCGCGTCGGCGACGAGCCCGATGAGCAGCGCGTTGGCGACGGTCGCGACCCCGGGCATCTGCCGCAGCGGTACCCAGAGCAGCAACACACCCACGCCAGCCAGGATCACCGCCTGCCCGAACGTGATCGGCAGGTGCGCCGCCACGCCGTAGTGGAAGACGTCCCATGGATCCAGGCCCAGGTTCCCGCGCAGCATCATCGCCAGCGACGTGCCGTACAGGCCCAACCCGACGAACAGCTGCACCAGCCGACGGGGGAGGCGCCCGGCGCGGAGCTGCTCCAGCGGCGTCAGGTTCACCAGGTCCACACCGATGATCCTGACCCAGGCCGGTCGGAGCCTCCTCGGCGACCCCACTCGCACCGCGACGGGGAGTAGGCTCCGCACCGTGATGGCAAGGCATCAGGTGCGCGTCATCCTCTTCGACATCGACGGCACGCTCATCGACACCGGTGGCGCCGGCGCTGCCTCGTGGCGGCTGGCGTTCGACGAGCTGTACGGGATACCGGCCGACATCGGGAAGTTCACCGACACCGGGATGACCGATCCAGAGGTGGGCCGCAAGACCTTCCGGGCCGTCTTGGGCCGCGACCCGGAGCGCGCGGAGTTCACCCGGCTGCTGGAGCGGCGCCTGCACCACCTGCACGACACGGTCGCGGAGTCCACCGGGTACCGGGTGCTGCCGGGGGTGATGGACCTGTTGCCGGAGCTGGTCGACGCGGGGTACCTGCTGGGACTGGTCACCGGGAACGTCGAGGCAGCCGCGCATGTGAAGCTGCACCGCGCGCGGTTGAACCGCTTCTTCTCGTGCGGCGGTTACGGCTCGGACTCCACCGACCGCGCCGAGCTGACGATGACTGCCGTGCATCGCGCGAGCCTGGTGTACGGCGAGGACGTCGCGCGCGACCAGTGCCTCGTCGTCGGCGACACGCCGCTGGACGTGGCGGCCGCCCACGAGGCCGGTGTGGCCTGTGTCGGTGTCGGCAGCCACCACTACTCCGCGGAGGAGCTGGCGGCGGCCGGAGCCGACTACGCCCTCACCGCGCTCACCGAAGGCTTGCCGCTGTCCTGACCGGCCACCGGTGATTACGGTGGACGGTATGGCTCGCAACGTTGCACAGAAGCTGATCGCCGACCACCTGGTATCGGGAGAGATGACTCCCGGGGAGGAGATCGGCCTGCACATCGACCAGACCCTCACCCAGGACGCCACCGGGACCATGGTCATGCTGGAGTTGGAGGCGCTGGGCCTGGAGCGTGCCCGGACCGAGGTGTCAGTGCAGTACGTCGACCACAACCTGCTGCAGGCTGACTCCAACAACGCCGAGGACCACGAGTTCCTGCGCTCGGCCTGCCAGCGGTTCGGGCTGTGGTTCTCCAAGGCCGGCAACGGAGTCTCCCACCCCACCCACATGCAGCGGTTCGGTATCCCCGGCGCGACCATGGTCGGATCCGACAGCCACACGCCGGCCGCAGGGTCGCTCGGGATGCTGGCGATCGGCCTCGGCGGCATCGAGGTGGCTCAGGCCATCGCGGGTGAGCCGGTGTACCTGCGGATGCCGGAGATCTGGGGCATCCGGCTGACGGGGGAGCTGCCGCCCTGGTGCAGCGCCAAGGACGTGATCCTGGAGATGCTGCGGCGCCATGGCGTCAAGGGCGGCACCAACCGCATCATCGAGTACCACGGTCCCGGGCTGGACCACCTCACCGCGATGGACCGGCACGTCATCGCCAACATGGGCGCCGAACTCGGGGCCACGACCACCGTCTTCCCTTCCGACGAGGCGGTGCGGGACTTCCTCCGCTCCGAGCAACGCGAGGAGGACTATGTCGAGCTGGCCGCCGACGAGGGCGCCACCTACGACGTCACCGACGCCATCGACATGTCCGCGCTGGAGCCGCTCATCGCCACGCCCAGCTCACCGGGCAACGTGGTCCCGGTCCGGGAGGTCGCCGGACGCCCGGTGGAGCAGGTCGTGGTCGGATCCTCAGCGAACCCCGGCCTGCGGGACTTCGCGATCGTCGCCGCGATCGTCAAGGGCCACCAGACCTACGACGGGGTCTCCCTCGACGTGAACCCGACCTCACGCCAGATCCTGCAGGACCTGACGAAGATGGGCGCCACGCTGGACCTGATCGCCGCTGGGGCCCGGCTGCACCAGTCCGGCTGCAACGGCTGCATCGGCATGGGCCAGGCACCTACGCGCGACGGCAACAGCCTGCGGACGATGCCGCGGAACTTCCCCGGCCGCTCCGGCACCGTCGACGACCACGTCTACCTGTGCTCCCCGGAGACCGCTGCCGCGGGCGCACTGACCGGCCAGATCACCGATCCCCGGGAGCTGCCGCAGCTCCTGGGGATCGACTATCCGACGCTGGACCTGCCAGCGGTGTCCAGCGTCAACACCGCGATGCTGGAGGCGCCGCTGGCCGAGGACGCGGCAGCGAAGGTCGAATTGGTCAAGGGCCCGAACATCTCCACCCTGCCGGAGTTCGAGGCGCTCCCGGAGAGCATCACGGCCCCGGTCGCGTTGAAGGTCGGTGACAACGTGTCCACCGACGAGATCATGCGGGCCGGAGCCAAGGTGCTGCCGTTCCGCAGCAACGTGGAGAAGCTCTCGGAGTTCGTGTTCACCGTCATCGACGAGACCTACCCCGAGCGGGTGCGTCCGCTGGCCGACTCCGGTGGTCACATCGTCGTGGGCGGCAGCAACTACGGGCAGGGGTCCTCTCGTGAGCATGCCGCGCTCGTGCCGCGGTACCTGGGGCTGCGGGTGGTGATCGCGAAGTCCTTCGCCCGGATCCACTGGCAGAACCTGGCCAACTTCGGCATTCTCGGCATCACGTTCGCCGACGAGTCCGACTACGACCGGATCGACGCGGACGACCGACTGGAGTTGGCCGGCGTACGAGACCGGCTGTCGTCCGGGAACGGTGACGGGCGCATCGCCGTACACAACACGACCAAGGACGAGACGTATCAGTGCGAACACCAACTGTCGCCACGCCAGGTGCAGATGGTGCTCGCCGGAGGGCTGATCCCCCAACTCCGCACCTGACCCCCCGACTTGTCAGAAGTGGGACACGCGATGGCGTGCTCAGTTTCTGACAAGTCGGACGCGGCCGCCGACGGTGGCCCAGCCGTCGCCCTGCCAGGTGGTGGAGAGCCGGGAGCCCTCGCCCTGGGTGATGTCCAGCTCGCGTTTCCAAACGCCGGTGAGCGCGATCGCCGCCGACCCGGTGGCCTCATCCTCCACGACCCCCAACGCCGGCGCGAACATCCGGGCACGAAGCGCTCCGGCCTCCTCGTCGGTCCACGCCCACACGAAGTGCTGCCCGTCGCGGTAGGAACCCGGCTCGGCCCGCTCGACCTCTGCGGCGCTGGAGACCTCGTGGAACGTGAAGTCCGGTGCCCACTCCGTGCGGGCGCGGACCCGGGTCACGTCGCCGTGGCGGGACACCTCGAGGTCTCCGGCGGGGACCACGATCCGGTCCGCCGGGTAGCCCTGGTGCCGCAGCCACCACGACGCCCCCACCGTGGGGTGGCCGGCGAACGGGAGCTCGACCTCCGGGGTGTAGATCTGGATCCGGCCCTGGGCCGGGTCGTCGATGAAAATCGTCTCGCTGTACCCGAGGTCGTGCGCGACCCGCTGCCGTTCCGCCTGCGTGCGTACCTGGGCGCCGTCGACAATGCCCAGGGGGTTGCCGTGCTGTCCGTCGGCATCGGTGAACACGCGGACGACGCTGTAGGTGGGGGTGTCCATGACCAGCCTCTCGACGCGACTCAGGCGTGCAGGACGACGGCGAGACCCTGTCCGACGCCGATACAGATGGCGGCGAGGCCGTAGCCGCCGCCACGGCGGCGCAGTTCGTGGGCCAGGGTTCCGACGATCCGCACCCCGGAAGCGCCGAGCGGATGCCCGATGGCGATCGCGCCGCCGTTGACGTTGACGAGGGAGGGGTCGAGGTCCGGCCAGTCCGCGAGGCAGGCCAGGGACTGGGCCGCGAACGCCTCGTTCAGCTCGACCGCAGCGAGATCGCCCCAGCCGATCCCGGCACGCTCCAGCGCGTCCCGGGCGGCCTGCACCGGACCGATGCCGTACAGGTGCGGGTCCACCCCGTGCGAGGCGCGGGACACGATCCGGGCCAACGGGTCGCCGCCTACCGCCTCGACACCCGCCTCATCGGCGACCAGCAGCGCCCCGGCCCCGTCGTTGAGCGGCGAGGCGTTGCCCGCGGTGACGGTGCCGTCGCTGCGGAAAACCGGCTTCAGCTTCGCCAGCTTCTCCATCGACGTATCGGAGCGGATGCCCTCGTCGCGCTTGAGGTCGGACCCCGGTACGGCGATGACCTGGTCGTCGTAGACACCGTTGCTCCACGCTTTGGCGGCGTTCTGGTGGGAGGCGAGGGCGAACTCGTCCTGCTGCTCGCGGCTGATCGAGTATCGGTCGGCGAGGATCTCGGCGCCCTCGCCGAGGGCCACGGTCCACTGGTCGGGCATCTCGGGGTTGACCATCCGCCAGCCCAGCGTGGTGGAGTGCAGCGTCTCGTGGCCCCGTGGGTAGGCCCGTTCGGGCTTGAGCAGCACCCACGGCGCCCGGCTCATCGACTCCACCCCGCCGGCCACCGCGATCGAGGCGTCGCCGACCGCGACCGCCCGGGAGGCGTTGAACAGCGCCTCCAGCCCGGACCCGCACAGCCGGTTCACGGTGGCGGCGGGCACCGAGGTCGGGAACCCGGCAAGCAGCAGCGCCATCCGTGCCACGTTGCGGTTGTCCTCCCCGGCGCCGTTGGCGTCACCGAACCACACGTCGTCGATCCGTGCCGGGTCGAGGCCCGGATGCCGGTCGACCAGCGCCCGCAGGACGGAGGCGGCGAGGTCATCGGGACGGACCGCGGCCAGCCCGCCGCCGTACCGGCCGAACGGGGTGCGGATGGCGTCGAGGACGAAGACGTCGCTCATCGAGAACCCCCTTCACCGATCAGCCGCCAGGCGCCGGGAAGGACCAGGGCGGCAACCGCGGCCTTGATGGCATCACCGATGAGGAACGGCACCACGCCCAGCATCAGCGCCGCCCCGATCCCGACGTGCAGGAATGTCATCAGCCAGGCCACGCCGAACACGTAGACGACCGCAGAGCCGACCACCATGACACCGAACATCCGCAGCGGCGTACGGTCCAGCCGACGGCGTGCGAGGTGGCCGACCACCGCGGCGGCAGCGACGAAGCCGACGATGTAGCCGAACGAGGCGAACATCCATCCCGACCCCTGGTCGGCGAACCACGGCACACCCGCCACCCCGGCCAGCAGGTAGACCATCATGCTCGCGGTGCCCCGCGCCGGGCCGAGCGCGGCGCCGGTCAGCACGACCGCCAACGTGCCCAGGGACAGCGGCACGGGCGTGAAGGGCAACGGCACCGCGACCTGCCCCAGGACCGCGATCGTGGCCACCCCGGCCAGGACCAGGACGGCGTCGCGGGTCAGCGAGCGCCGGAGACGGTCGGCCAGAACGGG
>CAYLOC010000172.1:0-6656 GCA_964385195.1 uncultured Nocardioidaceae bacterium | reverse complement strand
TCGAGAACATCTTGTTGAAGCTGATCCAGGCCGCCGACTACGACGTCAAGAAGGCCGAGACCGGCATCATCTACATCGACGAGATCGACAAGGTTGCCCGCAAGTCGGAGAACCCCTCCATCACCCGGGACGTGTCCGGGGAGGGCGTCCAGCAGGCGCTGCTGAAGATCCTGGAGGGCACCACGGCGTCGGTGCCGCCACAGGGTGGCCGCAAGCACCCGCACCAGGAGTTCATCCAGATCGACACCACCAACATCTTGTTCGTCGTCGGCGGAGCATTCTCCGGGCTGGAGCACATCATCGAGCAGCGCACCGGGAAGAAGACGCTCGGGTTCACCGCGGAGCTGCCCGCTGCCGCCGACCGCGACGTCGACCGGTTGTTCGGGGAGGTGCGGCCGGAGGACCTGCTCAAGTTCGGCCTGATCCCGGAGTTCGTAGGCCGGCTGCCGGTGATCGCCACCGTGGACAAGCTGCAACAAGAAGACCTGGTCCGCATCCTCACCGAGCCACGGAACGCGCTGACCAAGCAGTACCAGCGCCTGTTCGACCTCGACAGCGTCGACCTGGAGTTCGGCGACGACGCGGTCGAAGCCATCGCAGAGCAGGCGATGATGCGAGGCACCGGCGCCCGCGGGCTGCGGGCGATCCTGGAAGAGGTCCTGCTCAACGTGATGTACGACGTACCGTCGCGGGAGGACATCGCCAAGGTCGTGGTCACTCGCGAGGTTGTCTGTGACAACGTCAACCCGACGCTGGTCCCGCGCGAGCAGCCCCCACGCAAGAAGAAGAAGTCCGCCTAGAGCGATTCGTCCGACCGAGCCACGGTGGTTTCTGCTTGCACGGGTCGGACGAACCTAGGCGGCGGGCCGCCGGACACGGGGGATCCCGGCTTGTTCCAGGTCAGCCATGATGCGGTCCGGCTCCAACCGGATCTCCAGGGCGCCACAGCGCAATACCACCCGTCCGGACAGTACGACGTCCCGCTCGCGCTGCATGTCCCGCCACCAGTGCTCGGTCCGTAGGTGGAACGAGCCGTCGATCTCAAGGACGACGACCCGCCCGCCCGGCAGCTCCCATTCGCAGTCCAGATACCGGCGACGACCCTGCCGGTCCCGCCGCAGCGCCTGGCGGGCTGGGCGTTGCAGCCCGAACCGGTCGCACAGCCGACCGATATCGATCTCGGCGAAGGATTGGGCGCCGCCGGCGATATCACCAAGCGCCAATCGGATCTGCCTGCCGTGCCGGAGCTTCGTGACCTCATGCGCGGACTCCCACAATCGTTCTGCCGTGGTGAGCCGCTGCTGCACGCATGCCGCCAGGAGACCAACCCCCGCCCGGATCCCGCGTTCTCGCTCGGCGGCGAGCAGCGCCGCCTTCTCCAGAACCAGCCGCGGCGGACTCGCGGAGGTGTCCACCCACGGCAGGTAGGGCCGCCGGGTCTCGTGGAAGAAGAAGCCGTCGAGGCGTTCCACGGTGTTGCCCTTGGCGCTGATGACGTCGATGGTGTCGCGCTCCCAGCGTTGCAGACCAGCCTGTGCGCACGCCGTACGGTGGCTCAACGCCGCGCCGGGACCGGCGTGAAGGACGCCCAGCCACAGCAGCTGGTCACCCACCAGTGGCGCGTTCTGCAGCGCGATCACCTCGGGCGCGACCTGGTGCCAGCGGTCCATGGCGATCTCGTGTTCGATGTGGTGGTACGCCCACCCGAGGGCGCGGAGTTGGTCCCTCCGCACGACCCGCAGTTGCGCCTGCGCCAACGGGGCCAGCGCCGCTCGCCGCTCCCGCTGATTCGTCCGACGGAGACGAGGTGGATCCGGCGGAGGCGGGTCGGACGAATCGGGGCGCGGCGGTGATGGCATGGGTCGATCATGCGTCGAAGCCCGCATTCCGTCGAACGGCTATCCACAGGCTCGATTCGTCCGGCTGGCGCGAGGTGGTTCCCGCCGGGGCGGGTCGGACGAATCGCTGTGGCAGGATAGTGCGCGATGAGTACGCCGCAGCCCGCTGATTCCCCCAGCATCGCCGATGCTCTGGCGGGGAAGAAGGTGTTGCTGACCGGCGTCACCGGCTTCGTCGGTGAGGCGCTGCTGCACCGGTTGCTGACCCAGGTGCCGTCGGTGCGGGTTGCGGTGCTGGTACGGCGAAAGGGCTCGGCCACCGCCGCCGACCGGATGCGACAGCTGCTCAAGAAGGACATCTTCGGCGACGCGGTGGCCGCCGCCGGGGGAGCAGACCACCTGCTGCAGAACCGGATCGAGGTCCTGGAGGGTGACCTGAGTACCATCCCCGAGCTGCCGACCGACCTCGACGCGGTCGTGCACTGTGCCGGGGACGTGTCGTTCGACCCGCCGGTGGACGAGGCGTTCACCACCAACGTCGTCGGCACCCGCGAGCTGCTCGACGCCGTACGCCGGTCCAGCCCGCAGGCGCACTACGTGCACATCTCCACCGCTTACGTCGCGGGCCGGCGACGCGGCGCCGTCCCGGAGGGACCCGTCGACCACAGCGTGGACGTCGAGGCGGAGATGACGTGGGGCCTCGCCCAGCGTCAGACGCTGGAGAACCGGTCCCGCACTGCGGACCACCTCCATCGCCTGCGCACCGAGTCCGAACGCGAACACGGCCGCGCGGGCAAGCTTGCCTCGGCCACCGACGCCGAGCAGCGCCGCCGCGACTGGGTCAGTACCGAGCTCGTCCGCAGTGGCTCCGAACGCGCCCGCAGCCTCGGCTGGACCGACTGCTACACGTTCACCAAGGCCCTCGGCGAACGCGTGGTCGAGGCCTACGCCGCGGAACAGCACCGGGTCACCATCGTCCGGCCGAGCATCATCGAGTCCGCCCTCGCCACGCCGTACCCCGGCTGGATCGAAGGGTTCAAGATGGCCGAGCCGCTGATCCTGGCATTCGGCCGTGGTGAGCTGCCGGAGTTCCCCGCCTCGGCGGACTCCACCGTCGACATCGTGCCGGTCGACCATGTCGTCGCCGCCATCGTCGCCGTGCTGGCGCACCCGCCGGAGCCAGGCACACCGGAGTGGTTCCACGTGTCCTCCGGTGCCCGGAACCCGCTGACGTTCCGCCGCATGTACGACGTCGTCCGCGCCTACTTCGACCGCCACCCGATCGAGGTCGGCCACCGCGGTGCGGCCCGGCTGCCGGAGTGGCGGTTCCCCGGCGCGCAGACCGTGGAGCGGCTGCTGGTCACCAGCGAGCGCGCCTACAAGGTCGCCGACTACCTCGTCAGCCGGGCACCGCGGGCGGACCGGACCCGTGACCTCGCGCGGAAGCTGGAGACCCAGCGGCGCCGCCTGGAGTTCCTGCGCCGCTACGTCGACCTGTACCGCGAGTATGCCCAGGCCGAGCTGAGCTTCACCGACGACCGCACGATGGCCCTGTTCGGGTCCCTGTCGGCACCGGACCAGCGGGACTTCGCCTTCGACACCTCGACGTTCGGCTGGGAGCACTACCTCGGCGAGGTGCACTGCCCGTCGGTCACCGCACCGATCCGGCGGCTGGAGGAGATCCGGCGTAAACGGAAGGGCTCCACCACCCCGACGCCGAAGAAGATCACTCCGGCGGCAGACGCCGAGCCGGCGGTCGCGGCGGTCTTCGACATGGACGGCACGCTGCTGTCCTCCAACGTCGTGGAGACCTACCTGTGGATGCGGCTGCAGAACCTCTCCGCCACCGAGCGGCTCAGCGAGGTGGGGCGGGTGGTCGCGCGGCTGCCGGGGCTGGTGCGCGCCGAGCGGCATGAGCGCAGCGCGTTCCTCCGCTCGGTCTACCGCGAGTACGAGGGGGCCGCCCTGGATGACCTGAACCTGCTCGCCGACGAGGTGCTGACCTCACATGTGCTGTCCCGGCTGTCCTCAGAGGCGGTACGGCGAGTGCGCGAGCACCGCGCTGCCGGTCACCGGACGGTGCTGCTGACCGGCGCCATCCGGCCGCTGACCCGTCCGCTGCAGCCGCTGTTCGACCACATCGAGGCCGCCGACCTGTCGGTGGACGACACCGGAGTCTGCACCGGGTTCCTCGACCTGCCGCCCCTGGTCGGGGAGTCGAGGGCCGCGTGGCTGGTGCACTGGGCCGAGCTGAACGGGGTCGACCTCAAGGCCTCCTACGCCTACGCCGACTCCCACTCCGACCTGCCGATGCTGCAGGCAGTCGGGAACCCCGTCGCCGTACGGCCCGACATCACGCTGTACCGGCAGGCCAAGTCCAGCCACTGGCCGATCGTGGACTGGTCGAGCTCGGCCGCGGTGTCCCGTTCGCTGGCGCCGACCGGAGGGCGGGTTCGCTGATGCTGGCCCTCCAGATGTTCCGGTCGCTGCCGCGGCATGTGGTGGCGCGGGCCGTGGGCGGTCGGATGCCGGGCATCTTGTCCGGCCCCGCCGCACCGTTGCGGATGGTGAACCTCGACGACCCCCGCGTCGACCGTCCGGAGTGGGCACGCCTCCGTACCCGGTTGTCCGGCATCTGCGGGTCGGATCTCGGTGCGCTCTCCGGCCGGACCAGCCTGTACTTCTCCGGCCTCGTCTCGTTGCCGATGGTGCTCGGGCATGAGGTCGTCGCCGACCTGGTCGACGACTGCGGCGACCTGGCGGCAGGGGCCCGGGTCGTCGTGGACCCGATCCTGCAGTGCGCGGCGCGGGGGCTGCCACCGTGCCGGTGGTGCGCGGAAGGCCGGACCGACCGCTGTGACCACATCACCGTGGGCCACCTGTCTCCGGGGCTGCAGACCGGATACTGCGCCGACACCGGCGGCGGCTGGAGCCAGGTGTTCAGCGCTCACCGCAGCCAGCTGCATCCGGTGCCGGACGACCTGCCCGATACCCACGCGGTGCTGGTGGAGCCGCTGTCCTGCGCGGTGCACACCGCACTGCGCGCCGAGGTTCCCCACGGCGGGCATGTGCTGGTCAGCGGCGCGGGCTCCGTCGGGCTGTTGGCGACGCTGGCGCTGCGCCACCTCACCGACGCCGGCGAGATCACCGTCGTGGCCAAACACGGCCAGCAGGCACAGCTGGCGACGGCGTGCGGCGCCACGGACGTTGTCGCACCACAGGAGGTGCTGCGCGGTGTCCGGCGTACGACGAGAGCGCTGAAAGTCTCCCCGGAGTTCGGCCGCTCCTACCTGCTCGGCGGTGTCGATGTCGCGATCGACGCCGTCGGGAACCGGCGGTCGCTGGAGACCGCCCTGCATGCCACCCGCGCGGGTGGTCGCGTCGTGCTGTCGGGGATGCCGGCGCCGGCGGACCTGTCCGCGGCGTGGTTCCGGGAGTTGGAGGTCGTCGGGTCCTACGCGTCCGCGGCCCGTGAGCCCGCCGCCGGTGGACGCGGCGCGTTCGACCTGGCCCTGGAGCTGGCGGGCACCGACGCGGTGGGGCGGCTGGCCGGTACCCTCGTGTCCTACCCGCTGCACCGGTGGCGGGAGGCGCTCGACCACGCACAGTCCGCCGGAAGACTCGGTACCGTCAAGGTAGCGTTCGACCCCCAGAGTATGAGGAGTCCGGGCATGAGGAGTTCGGGCATGAGGAGCCCCACGTGAGCCGTCCAGGTTTTGTCCTTGAGGTGGATGACCGGACTCCGCCGCTCATCGTCCACGAGGGTGAGGGTTTCCGGCTGGAGCAGTTCCCGCTCGGTACCCGCGCGATCTACCCGCCGGAGTCGTTGCCCGCGCTGCCGGACCCCGACGCGGCGATCGAGCAGGCGTTGTTGAACCCGGAGGGCTCCGAGCCGCTGCCGGAGCTGCTGCGGCCCGGGATGCGACTGACGATCGCGTTCGACGACGTGTCGTTGCCGTTGCCGTCGATGCGCCAGCCCGACATCCGGCAGCGCGTGATCGAGCAGGTACTGACGATGGCGGCCGAGGCCGGCGTGGACGACGTGGAGCTGATCGTCGCCACTGCCGTCCACCGCCGGATGACGGCCGCGGAGATCAAGCACGTGGTCGGGGAGCGGGTGTTCCGGTCGTTCTTCAGCCAGGGCAAGCTGTACAACCACGACGCCGAGGACCACGACAACCTCACCCACATCGGCGTGACCGACGCCGGGGAGGACGTCGAGATCAACCGTCGCGCCGCCGAGTCGGACCTGCTGGTCTATGTCAACATCAACCTCGTCTCGATGGACGGCGGACACAAGTCGGTGCCGGTCGGGCTGGCGTCGTACAAGAGCCTGCGCCCCCACCACAACGCGAAGACGATGGTGCGCTCGCACTCGTTCATGGACCACGAGAAGTCCCACCTGCACCACTCCGCCTGGCGGATGGGCCGGCTGCTCGCCGAGCACCTGCGGATCTTCACCGTCGAGACCACCGTCAACAACGACGTGTTCCCGTCGCCGTACGACTTCCTGCTCAAACGCGAGTGGGAGTGGAGCCTGAAGGACCAGGCCGCGATGCTGGCGATGCGGCGGGGGCTGGCGCTGGCGCCGGAGCGGCTGAAACACAAGATGTTCCACGACATCCGCGCGCCGTACGGCCTCACCGGTGTCCACGCCGGCGAGACCGAGGCGGTGCACGACCTCACCGTCGCGAACGTGCACCGGCAGCAGCTCGTCGAGGTGCAGGGCCAGTCCGACGTGCTGGTCATGGGTGTGCCGTACCTGTGCCCGTACAACGTCGACTCGGTGATGAACCCGGTCCTGGCCACCTGCATGGG
>CAYLOC010000171.1:0-6819 GCA_964385195.1 uncultured Nocardioidaceae bacterium | reverse complement strand
CGGTCAGCGCGTACTCCCCCAGGAACTCCAGCAGCAGCGCCTCGAACTCGTCGTCGGCACGGTCGATCTCGTCGATCAGCAACACCGGCGGGGTCTCACCCTCGGAGCGCAGGCAGCGCAGGATGGGGCGCTCGGAGAGGAACTCCGCGCTGAACAGGTCGGCGTCGCTGAGCCGGTCACCGCGGGACTCCGCCAGCCGGATCGCCAGCAGCTGCCGCTGGTAGTTCCACTCGTACAACGCCTCGGACGCGGTCAGCCCCTCGTAGCACTGCAGCCGCAGGAACGGCGCCCCCATCGCGGCGGCCACCGCCTTGCCCGCGGTGGTCTTGCCGACGCCCGGTTCGCCTTCCAGCAGCAGCGGGATCCGCAGGGTGATGGCCAGGTGGACCGCGGTGGCCAGCCCCTCATCGGCGAGATAGTCGACGCCGTCGAGCCGGGTGCGTACGTCGGCGGCGTCCACGAACGGCGGTGGCTCCGCCGGGGTCCCGGATGACGGCACCGCTATCCGGCCTTGGCGGCGTAGGAGTCACGGCAGCCCGGGCCGCAGAACCACTGGTCGGCCCCGTCGACCACCAGGTGCGGGGTGTCCTCGCCGATCACCACCCGCATCCCACATACCGGGTCGGTCGCCACCCGCGCACCCACCGCAACGTCCTGCACCGCGCGTGCGGCAGCGCCCGCGGTGCAGGACGTTGCGGGTGGGGACGACGGTTCCAGCCCGTCGACCCGCAGCGCCCGGACGACCGCGGACATGATGGACAGCGCGATCTCCTGCGGCCCCTGCCCGCCGACGTCGATCCCGACCGGGGTATGTACCCGGCTCCGCTCACCGTCGGTGAGGTCGATCTCGTCGAGGACGGCGGCCCCGCGACGGCGGCTGGCCACCAGCCCGACGAAGCCGACGCCGGCGTCCAGCGCCGTGCGGATCGCGGCAGGCTCTGCTCCCCCCTGCCCGGCGAGGATCACCGCGAGGGTCTCGGTGGGAGGCACCGCGTCCGCATCACGCTGTACGGCGAAGCCCAGCCACCGCGCCAGTTCGGCGGTGGCGTCGGCGACGGGTGTCTCGCCCACGACCGACACCACCGGTGACGGCGCCACCGGCTCCAAGAAGACCTCCACGGCGCCCCCGGACAGGCACGGGTTCACCACAACCTCGGCGCCGGTGGTCTCCGGGAACGTCCCGGCGCCGTCCGGCAGCACCCGCAGCAGCAGACTCTCGCCGCGTTCAAGCACGCCGACCGCGGCGGCCCGGACGGACTCCCGGGTGCACTGTCCGCCGACGAATCCGTCCATGGTGCCGTCGGCGAGGATGATCGCCTGGTCACCGGCGCGGGCGGAGGCCGGGGGCTGCACCCGCACCACCGTGGCCCGCACGAACGGCGTACGGGCGCCGACCAGCTCCGTGACCCGTTCCGCCAGCGCGGACTCGATGCTGCTGTCCACTCAGATCGGCGCCTTCCCCACTCCCTGCATCGCCTCCCACACCCGCGACGGCGTGAGCGGCATGTCGGCATGCCGTACCTGCAGCGCGTCGATCACGGCGTTGACCACGGCCGGCGGGGAACCGACCGTGGCGGACTCACCGATCCCCTTCGCCCCGATCGGGTGGTGCGGGGAGGGAGTCACCGTGTGCCCGGTCTCCCAGTGCGGCACCTCCAGCGCCGTGGGGATCAGGTAGTCCATCAGCGAGCTGCTCAGGCAGTTGCCGCCCTCGTCGAACGCGATCATCTCCATCAGCGCCATCCCGACGCCGTCGGTGAGACCGCCGTGTACCTGGCCCTCGATGATCATCGGGTTGATCTGGGTGCCGCAGTCGTCCACGGCGACGAACCGGCGTACCGTGACCTTGCCGGTGCCGGGGTCGACGTCGACGACGCAGATGTAGGCGCCGAACGGGTAGGTGAGGTTCTCGGGGTTGTAGCAGATCTGCGCCTCCAGCCCGCCCTCGATGCCCTCGGGCAGGTCCCCCGCGCCGTAGGACCGCATCGCGATGTCTTGGATCGTGACCGACTTCGTGGGGTCGCCGGCGACGTGGAACGCACCCTTCTCCCACTCCAGGTCGGCCACCGACACCTCAAGCATCCCGGAGGCGATGATCTTGGCCTTGTCCCGCACCTTCCGCGCCACGAGCGCGGCAGCGGCGCCGGACACCGGCGTGGAACGGCTGCCGTACGTGCCCAGCCCGAACGGGGTCTGGTCCGTGTCGCCGTGCACGACCTCGATGTCGGCCGGCGGGATGCCGATCTCCTCGGCGACGATCTGCGCGAACGTGGTCTCGTGTCCCTGGCCCTGGGTCTGCACCGACAGGCGTACGACGGCCTTGCCGGTCGGGTGCACCCGCAGCTCGCAGCCGTCGTTCATCCCGAGCCCGAGGATGTCCATGTTCTTGCGCGGCCCGGCGCCGACCGCCTCGGTGAAGAACGCGATGCCGATGCCCATCATCTCGCCGCGGGCCCGCTTCTCGGCCTGCTCGCGGCGCAGATCGTCGTACCCGATGATGTCCATCGCCTTGCGCAGCGCGGGCTCGTAGTCGCCGGAGTCATAGACCCAGCCGGTCTTGGTGGCGTAGGGAAACTGGTCGGGCTTGAGCAGGTTGCGCAGCCGCAGCTCGGCGGGGTCGGTCTTGAGCTGGTCGGCGAGGCAGTCCACCAGCCGCTCCACGAGGTAGACGGCTTCGGTGATCCGGAACGAGCAGGCGTACGCGACGCCGCCGGGTGCCTTGTTGGTGTAGGCCGCGGTCATCTTGCAGTACGCCGCCTCCAGGTCGTAGCTGCCGGTGAAGACGCCGAAGAAGCCGGCCGGGTACTTCACCGGGGCGGCCTGGCCGTTGAACGCGCCGTGGTCGGCCAGCACATGGGTGCGGATGGCGAGGATCTTTCCGTCGGAGGTGGCAGCGATCTCACCACGCATCACGTAGTCGCGGGCGAAGCTGGTGCTGACCAGGTTCTCGGTGCGGTCCTCCATCCACTTCACCGGCTTGCCGGTGAGGATGGAGCCGACGATCGAGCACACGTATCCGGGGTAGATCGGCACCTTGTTGCCGAAGCCGCCACCGATGTCGGGGGAGATGACCCGGATCTTGTGCTCGGGGAGCCCGGCGACGAGGGCGTAGAGGGTGCGGTGGGCATGCGGTGCCTGGCTGGTGCACCAGAGGGTGAGGCCGCCGGCGACGCGGTCGTAGTCGGCCACCGACCCGCAGGTCTCCATCGGCGCCGGGTGCACGCGGGGGTAGACCATGTCCTGGGTGACCACCACGTCGGCGGTGTCGAACACCTGCTGGGTGGCCGCGGCGTCGCCGGTCTCCCAGTCGAAGCAGTGGTTGTCGGTCTTGCCCTCCAGGTCGTCGCGGATCACCGGGGCGTCGGGGGCCAGTGCGGTGCGTACGTCGACCACCGGCGGCAGCTCGTCGTACTCCACGTCGATCAGCTCCAGCGCATCCCGGGCGGAGTACCGGTCCTCGGCAACGACACAGGCGACCTCCTGACCCTGGAACCGCACCTTGTCGGTGGCCAGGACGGCCTGGACGTCGTTGGACAGCGTCGGCATCCAGGCGAGGTTCAGGCCCTTCAGGGTCTCCCCGGTGATCACGGCCCTGACCTTGGGATGCGCCTCTGCGGCGCTGGTGTCGACGCTGACCACCCGCGCGTGGGCCAGCGGCGAACGCAGGATCGCCATGTGCAGCATCCCGGGCAGGGTGATGTCGTCGACGTACCTGCCGAGTCCGCGGACGAACCGCGGGTCCTCCTTGCGGAGCATCCGGCCGTACCCGTTGGGGTGCTCGTCGTTGTGGACGACGTCGGGGGGTCGCTCGTCGACGGTGGTCATGACGGGCTCCCCGCGGTCGCCGGCTCCGGTTCCACGTCCGCTTCCGCGTCCGGTTCGACGGCAGTGCCGCCGGTGGGATGCTCAGCCGCCCACTGGATGGAGCGGACGATGGTGGTGTAGCCGGTACAGCGGCAGATCTGCCCGGAGATCGCCTCCCGGATCGCGTGCTCGGAGGGGTGCGGTTCCCGGTCGAGAAGGGCTCGGGCGGTCATCATCATGCCCGGGGTGCAGAACCCGCACTGCAGCCCGTGACACTGCATGAACCCTTCCTGGACGGGGTCGAGGTGGCCGTCGGTCTCCAGGCCTTCGACCGTGCGGATGTCGTGGCCACCGGCCATGGCGGCCAGCACCGTGCAGGACTTGACGGGCTCGCCGTCCATCAGCACCACGCAGGTGCCGCAGTTGCTGGTGTCGCAGCCCCAGTGCGTGCCGGTGAGCTGCAGCTGGTCCCGCAGGAAGTGCACCAGGAGCGTCCGTCCTTCGACCTCCTCCGAGACCTCGTCGCCGTTGACGGTCATCGATACCCTCATGCTGTGGCCTCCTGGCTCTTCGTCGCCCCTCGTGCGCGTTCGACGGCGCGCCGCAGCGCCCGTCGGGTGAGCTCGTCGGCGAGATGGCGCTTGTAGTCTTCGCTTCCGCGCATGTCCTCGCTCGGGCTGCAGTTCTCCGCCGCCAGCGCGCCCGCCTCGGCGTACAGGTCCTCCGCGGGTTCCTTGCCCCGCAGCGCCGCGGAGATCATCGGCATCCCGGTCGTGTTCGGCCCGACTGCTGCCAGGCCGACCCGTGCGTCGCTGATCGTGCCGCCGTCCAGCCACACGGCGGCTCCCGCGGAGACCACCGCCCAGTCGCCTGCCCGGCGTTCCACCTTCTCGTAGGCACTGGATCCGCCGGGTCGGCGCGGAACGCGGATCTCGGTGAGCATCTCGGCGTCCTCGACCGCGGTCTGGTACGGGCCACGGTAGAAGTCCTCCATCGTGACCACCCGCTCCCCGTCGGAGCCGTGGATCACGCAGCGGGCATCCAGCGTCGTACACACCGCGGAGAGGTCCTCGGACGGGTCCGCCTGGCACAGCGACCCGCCGATCGTGCCGCGGTTGCGGACGACGGGGTCGGCGATGACCCGTTCAGCGTCGGCGAAGATCGGGAACAACCGCGCGAGGTCGGCGGACTCGAGCAGTTCCCGGTGCCGGGTCATGGCGCCGATCCGGACCTGGTCCGGCTCCACCGTGACGTAGCCCAGGTCGGCGTGCAGGTCGTTGATGTCGATCAGGTACTCCGGTGCCGCCAGCCGCAGCTTCATCATCGGCAGCAGGCTGTGTCCTCCGGCGACGAGCCGGGCCTCGCTGCCGAGACGCTGTAACAGGGCGACCGCGTCGTCGACGCTGGTCGCGCGCTTGTACTCGGTCGGTGCGGGAACTTGCATGGCAATCCCTCCGCTGCTGTTGCCTCCAGCATCGGCCGGTTGCGCCCACCCGTCAATGCCGGCATTAGCGAACGCTTAACTGCGATGGGAGGCGGGAGAATCACTTTCTGCGAGCGGCGCTGCAGGTTGCCGTCACCAGGCCCCGTGGTGTTCGGGCACCCGCATGACGATCGGGATCGCGACCAGCAGGATGAGCGCGAACACTGCGAAGATGTGCGCCTGTGCCAGTCCGGGGTTGCTGGCCTGGGCGAGGATCGCGGTGGTGATGGAGATGGTGGTGATGCTGCCGGCGCGACGGCAGGTGCTGCGCAGCGCGGCGACGGGAGCGGACTGGTCCGGTGCCAGTTGCAGGGACGCGTTGCGGGTGGCGGGTCCGGCCCAGCCACGCCCGACCCCGGACAGCGCGGCTGCGAGGACGAGCCATGCATACGGAGGGATACCGGTGGGATCCACCGCCAGGGCGAAAATCCCGGCAGCGTTGACCAGGAAGCCGACGAACATCGGCCAGTGGTACCCGGTGCGGCGCAGCGCGAGTACGGCGAGGCCGGTCACCACGATCATGGCGATCCCACGGGCGGTGAGGAGCGTCCCCGAGCCCAACGCGTCGATCCCGTACCGCTCGGTGGCGTAGAGCGGGATGAGCGTGCCCAGACCGGCGGCGGCACCGCCGTACAAGAAGTTGATCACGTTGAGGGCGCCGAACCCTGCACCGTGGAGCAGCCGAGGCGAGATGAACGGGTCCCTCGTGTGGCCGTTGTGCCACACGAACGATCCGAGCGCCGCGACGGCGAGGGCTTCGGGAACCAGGAACCGCGCGGAGAGCAGTTGCGCATCCGGGTCGCTGAGGGTGCTCAGTCCCAGCATGGCCGCGAGCATCCCCGCGCCCAGCAGGCACATGCCCAAGACATCGAGCCGGTGCCGGGCCCGGTCGGCCCGGTCGCCGTCGGGTGGGACGTACTTCAGGCACAACCCGATCAGGATGAGCCCGATCGGCACGTTGACCAAGAAGATGCCCCGCCAGGACCAGTAGGCGATGAACAACCCGCCGAGAACGGGCCCGATGATCGCCCCGATCGGAAAGATGCTGCCGAACAGCCCGGCCGCCCGGTCACGGGCCGCGCCGAAGTTGTCGACCACGATCGCGGTCGCCGACGGGGTGAACCCGGCCCCGCCGACGGCCTGAACCGCGCGCAGGGCGACCAGCACGTAGATGTCGTTGGCCACCCCGCAGCACAGCGACGCGACGGTGAACACCCCCACCGCCGCCAGGAACACGCGGCGACGGCCGTACCGGTCGCTGAGCCGCCCGGCAAGCGGCAGCATCAGCACCTGGCCGAGCGAGTATACGGTGATGGTCCAGCCGGCCCAGATGACCGAGGCGTGCAGCCCGTGCTGGAGCGAGTGCAGCGCGGTGGCCACGATCGTCTGGTCGATCGAGCTCATCAACAGCGCGAGCGCGACGGTGACGAAGATCATCGCCCGCCGCGGAGGGCGGGCACCCTCGCCGTACCTGCGGGAACGTCCTGCAGGGCGGTCGCTGTCGTGCGCGGGGTGCAGGACGTTAGAGGGGT
>CAYLOC010000170.1:3427-6823 GCA_964385195.1 uncultured Nocardioidaceae bacterium | reverse complement strand
AACCTAGACTAACTGGACCAGAACCAGTCGGGCTGCCAATTACCCCATACCCCAAGGGTAAGCACGCCGCTGAACGATCCGGGCGTGCCGGGGCTAGAGGATACCGGAGCGGGTCGCGGCCACCAAACCGCCGGTACCGCCTCAACGGTGCCGGTCGAAGGCGCGCACCATCCACCAGCACACGACGCTGAGCAACACCACATCCACCGCGACGGGGATCCAGCTCGCACCGGCCGGCTCCAGCACTTGCTTCGTCTCCCCCATCAGGGCTGCCGGGATCAGGCCGGAGACGTTCTTCATGGTATGGATGGCGATTCCGGCCTCAAGACCACCGGTTCGCAGTGTCAGCCACGCCAAGACCGCACCCAGCAGGAACCGGTCGGCAAACAGGGGCGGCGCGAACTGCAGATGGGCGGCCGCGAACACCGCTGCGGAGACCCCGATGCACACCCACGTCGGCATCCGGGTGGCGCCCAGCGCCTGCAGCAGGTAGCCACGGAACAGGTACTCCTCGCCCGCTGCCTGCAGCGGCTGGGTGACAACGACGACGACCAGAAGGGCCACCGTCCCGGGCCCGATGGGCCCGGACCGACTCGTCAGGGCGGCGGTCAACACGATCAGGAAGAACACCAGCCAGACGACGGCCGCCATCCCCATCGACTTCGCCAGCCACCGCCACCTGACCCGGCGCTGCAGCGAGACCACCCACCCCGGCCGTACCTGGTAGACCAGCGCGGTCAGTACCAGGGCGACCACGATCAGCAACGCCAGCCCGATGTTGGTGGCCAGCAGCAGGCCGGCGTTGAAATCTTTCTCTCGCAGGATCAGATACGGCAGGTCGAGCGCTGCGCCTAACCCCGCGACGATTGCGGCCCCGACGAACGACGCGGCGGCGAACCCCGCGACTCCTGCGACCAGCGCGACCGGAAGCCGCCACCACGCCCCACGCTCCGGCCGGGTCAGCCGGTGGAAGGGACCGGCGTACAGCGGGTCGTGCAGCGCGAAGAACACCGGGCTCGACTGCTCCTACCGCGGCTAACCGGCAGGGACCTGGCTCGCGGCCTGCAGCCGCCGCAGCGACCGCTCGCGGCCCAGCAGCTCCAGCGACTCGAACAGCGGAGGTGACACCCGACGTCCGGTGACAGCCACCCGCACCGGGCCGAACGCCTTCCGCGGCTTCAGCCCCATCTCATCCACCAGCGCGGCACGCAGCGCTGCCTCGATGTCATCGGACCGCCATGCGTCCAGCGCGTCCAAGGCGTCGTACGCCGTCCGCACCACGGTGACGCCGTCGTCGGTGAGCTGTTTGGCCGCGTCCGCCGGGTCCAGCGCGAAGTCGTCCTCGGCAACGAACAAGAAGCCGACCATGCCGACGGCCTCGCTGAGCACGGTCATCCGTTCCCGGATCAGCGGGGCGACCGCACGCAGGGTTGCCGACTGGTCCTGGCTGAGTTCGGCTTCTGGATCTACGACACCACCGCGACGCAGGAAGGGCACGATGCGCTCGGCCAGGTCCTCGTCGGAGAGCCGGCGGATGTGGTCGGCGTTGATCGCCTCGCACTTCTTCATGTCGAACCGGGCGGCGTTGGGGTTGACCCGCCGGATGTCGAACGCCTCGATCATCTCCGCCATCGAGAACACGTCGCGATCCTCGGCGATCCCCCAGCCCAGCAGCGCCAGGTAGTTCAACAGCCCTTCGGGCAGGAACCCGCGCTCGACGTATTCCGACAGCCCCGCACCGCGGTCCCGCTTGGACAGCCGCTTGTTGCCCTCCCCCATCACCATCGGCAGGTGCCCGAACCGCGGCGGCCCGTTGCCGATGCCGATCTCCAGCAGCGCCGCGTACAACGCGATCTGCCGCGGGGTGGACGACAGCAGGTCCTCCCCGCGCAGGACGTGGGTAATGCCCATCATCGCGTCGTCGAGCGGGTTGACCAGCGTGTACAGCGGGTGCCCGTTGGCGCGCACCAGCACATAGTCGGGCACGTGCTCGGGCTGGAACGTGATCTCACCCCGCACCAGGTCGGTGAACGTGATCGGCTTACCCGGCATCCGGAACCGCAGCACCGGCTCGCGTCCCTCCGCCCGGTACGCCGCCACCTGCTCCTCGGACAGGTCCCGGCAGTGGCCGTCGTACCCCGAGGTGCGTCCCTCACGGCGGGCCTGCTCGCGCCGTTCCTCCAGCTCCTCCTTCGAGCAGTAGCAGTGGTACGCCGCGCCGGCGGCCCGCAGCCGTTCGGCGACGTCGGCGTAGGTGTCGAACCGCTGCGACTGGATGTAGGGTCCTCGCTCACCTCGGGCCTCAGGCCCCTCGTCGTAGTCGATGCCGAGCCACCGCAGGGATTCCAGCACCGAAGCCAGGCCCGCTTCGGTATTGCGGGCGGCGTCGGTGTCCTCGATCCGGAGCACGAGCGTCCCGCCGAAGTGCCGCGCCAGCACCCAGTTGAACAACGCGGTTCGCACGTTGCCGATGTGCAGGTTGCCGGTCGGCGACGGCGCGAACCGCACGCGTACGTCGGAGGGCCGCACGTCGCCGAGGACGTCCTCGGTCATGGGCGGACCACGCGGTTCGTGAGCGTCCCGATCCCTTCCACGGTGACCGCCACCTCGTCGCCGGGCTGCATCGGGCTGATCCCGGCCGGCGTACCAGTCAGGACCACGTCCCCGGGCAGCAAGGTCATGAACGACGTGACGTAGGCGATGATCGCGGGGATCTTGTACATCATCTGGCTGGTCCGGCCGTCCTGGCGGGTCTCGCCGTTGACCGCGGCGGTCACCCGCAGGTCGTCGGTGTCGAGCTCGGTCTCGATCCACGGCCCGAGCGGGCAGAACGTGTCGAAGCCCTTGGCCCGTGTCCACTGGCCGTCGGTGGCCTGGAGGTCGCGGGCAGTGACGTCGTTGCCGACCGTGTAGCCGTAGATCACCTCCGCGACCTTCTCCTCGGGCACGTCGCGGCAGATCCGGCCGATGACGATGCCGAGCTCGGCCTCGTGGTCGACCCGGCTGGTCTGCTTCGGGTAGGTGATCGGGTCTCCGGGGCCGATGACTGCGGTGTTGGGTTTGAGGAAGATCAGCGGCTCCGGGGGGACCTCGCTGCCGGTCTCCGCGGCGTGGTCGGCGTAGTTGCGGCCGACGCAGACCACCTTGCTCCGCGGGATCACCGGCGCCAGCAGCCGGGCGTCGGCAAGCTTGACCTGGTTCCCGGTGAGCTCGACACCGGCGTACAGCGGGTCCCCGGTGACCGTGGCGATCACGTCCTCGCCCTCGGCGCTGCCGAGGACACCGTAGGTGGGTTCATCTCCAGTCGTATATCGCGCGATTCTCACGCAGGCGAGCCTACCGGCCCGGGGGCCCGTCGCCGTCGCGCGGTTTGCTCCGAGGACATCCTGGCGCGGA
>CAYLOC010000170.1:0-3327 GCA_964385195.1 uncultured Nocardioidaceae bacterium | reverse complement strand
AACGTGCCTCCTCGGGCGAGAGAACGTGCCTACTCAACCGTGGAGGGCGCGGCGGAGGCCGTAGGTGACGGCGTCGACCAGCGCCTCCCAGGACGCCTCGATGACGTTCGCGCCGACGCCGACGGTGACCCACGAGGTCGTCGAGTCGGCGGTGTCGATCAGGACCCGGGTGACCGCGTCGGTGCCGTGGCCCTGGTCGAGGATCCGTACCCGGTAGTCGATCAGCTCCAGTTTGGCGACCTCGGGGTAGACCCGCCCGATGGCCTGTCGGAGCGCGGCGTCGAGGGCGTTGACCGGGCCGTTCCCCTCGCCGGTGGCGACCACTCGCTCACCGCCGGCGGTGAGTTTGACCGTCGCCTCCGACACCGCCTCGCCACCGGGCCGGGACTCCGCGATCACCCGCCACGACTCCGCCTCGAAGTACGACGGCCGCCGGCCCTCGACCTCCTCCAGCAGCAGGAGCTCCAAGGAGGCGTCGGCGGCCTCGAACGTGTAGCCCCGCCGCTCCATCGCCTTGACCCGGTCGGTGATCCGGGTCAGCAGGTCCCGGTCCCCGGCCAGGTCGAAGCCGAGCTCGCGTCCCTTCAGCTCGACCGAGGCGCGGCCGGCCATCTCCGACACCAGCAACCGCATGTCGTTGCCGACGTCGCGGGGGTCGGTGTGCTGGTACAGGTCGGGATCGACCTTGATCGCGCTGGCATGCAGCCCGGCCTTGTGTGCGAACGCCGACACCCCGACGTAGGGCTGCCGGGACGACGGCGGCACGTTCGTGACCTCGGCGACGGCGTGCGCGACCCGGGTGGCGTCCCGGAGACCTCCCTCGGGAAGGAGTCGATGACCGCGCTTGAGCTCCAGGTTGGCGACAACGGCCAGGAGGTCGGCGTTGCCGGTGCGCTCGCCGTACCCGTTGAGGGTCCCCTGGACGTGGGTGGCACCGGAGTCGACGGCGGCGAGGGTGTTGGCGACGGCGCATCCGGTGTCGTTGTGGCAGTGGATCCCCACTCGTACGCCGGTCGCCTCGCGTGCCTCTCCCACCACGTCGGAGACCTCGGGCGGCAACATGCCTCCGTTGGTGTCACACAGCGCCACCAATTCCGCTCCCGCCTCTGCGGCGGCGCGGAGCACCTCCAGCGCGTACGACGGGTTGGCGCGGTAGCCGTCGAAGAAGTGCTCGGCGTCGACGAACACCCGCTGGCCGCCGCCGCTGAGGTGGGCGACCGTGTCGCGGATCATCGCGAGGTTCTCCTCCAAGGTGGTGTGCAGGGCCTGTTCGACGTGCCGGTCGTGGCTCTTGACCACGAGTGTGACGACTGGCGCCTGCGACTCCCGCAGGGCCGCGACCTGCGGGTCGTCGGCGGCGGAGGCGCCGGCGTGGCGGGTGGACCCGAACGCCGCCAGCGTGGCGTGACGCAGGTCCAGCTCGTCGCGGGCCCGTGCGAAGAACTCGGTGTCCTTGGGGTTCGACCCGGGCCACCCGCCCTCGATGTAACCGACCCCCAGCCGGTCCAGCTCGGCGGCGATGGTGAGCTTGTCGGCGACGGAGAGGTTGAGCCCCTCCTGCTGGGCGCCGTCGCGCAGGGTGGTGTCGTAGACGTGGAAGTCGGTCTGGGTCATGGCAGTGGGTCCTTCGGGTTGGACGGGGGATGGACGGGCTCGGCATAGAAAAAGACCCCCCGTGGGATACGAGAGGTCTGCGCGTCGAGGGGTGCTCGACGCGCTACACGATAATGATCGCGAGGCTGATGTAGGTGACTCGCATGGCGTCAGTATGGCACAGCCGTCGGCCCCCCGCCACGCCACCACCTCGATTCGTCCGACGGAGCCGAGGTCGTTCCCACCGGCGCGAGTCGGACGAATCGGGGTGGGTCAGACCGCCCGGTGCATCCAGTGGTGGGTGTCCTCGGCCCGGCCGTACTGGATGTCGAGCAGCTGCTTGCGCAGCTCCAGGGTCACCTCGTTGGAGCCCCGGCAGGTCACCTCGCCGCCCCGCCACCGCAGCGTCCCCACCGGGGTCAGCACGGCCGCCGTCCCGCAGGCGAACACCTCGGTGATCTCGCCGCTGTCGACGCCGGAGCGCCACTCGTCGATCGTGACCGTCCGCTCGACCGTCTTGTGGCCCAGGTCGTCGGCGAGCTGGAGGATGGAGCGACGGGTGACGCCTTCCAGGATGGTGCCGGTGAGCTCCGGCGTCGCGATCGTGCCATCGGCGTACACGAAGAACAGGTTCATGCCGCCGAGCTCCTCGACGGCGGAGTGTTCGATGCCGTCGAGGAACGCCACCTGGTCGCAGCCGTTGGCGATCGCCTCCTGCTGCGCGACCAGGCCGGCGGCGTAGTTGCCACCGCACTTCGCTGCGCCGGTGCCGCCGGGAGCGGCCCGGGTGTAGTCCTCGCTGAGCCAGATGCTGACCGGCTGCACCCCGCCCTTGAAGTAGGCGCCGGCCGGGGAGGCGATCACCGCGAACGTCACCTGCTTGGTCGGGCGTACGCCGAGGAAGACCTCCGAGGCGAACATGAACGGCCGCACGTACAGCGACTTCTCCCCGCCCGACGGCACCCAGTCGGCGTCGACCCCCAGGAGCGCGTCGATCGCCGCGACGAAGTCCTCCTCGGGCAGTGTGGGAAGCGCCATCCGCTGTGCCGACCGCTGGAACCGGGCGGCGTTGGTCTCCGGACGGAACGTCCAGACCGAGCCGTCGGAGTGGCGGTAGGCCTTCAGGCCCTCGAAGATCTCCTGCGCGTAGTGCAAGACCGCGGTCGCCGGGTCGACCTCGAACGGACCGTAGGGCTGGACCCGGAGGTCATGCCATCCATCGTCGGGGGTCCACGTGCCTACCACCATGTGATCGCTGAACTTCCCGCCGAAACCGGGGTCGTCGAGGATCGCCGAACGCTGCTGCGGGTCCAGCGGCGCGGGGTGACGACGAACGGCGAACTGCGCTGGTGAGGTCATGTCCCAAACGGTAGCCGATCCGGACCGGCCACGTCAGACGGCGGCGGCGATCGCGTCTCCCACCTCGGGGGTACGGCGGTCGCGCGCGGGGTGGGCCGTCAGGTCGGCGAGGACCGCCTTCTCGACCCGGCGGGCCGCATCGGCGTACCCGAGGTGGTCGAGCATCAGCGCGGCGCTGAGGATCGACGCGGTCGGGTCCGCCTTCTGCTGACCGGCGATGTCGGGAGCGGACCCGTGCACCGGCTCGAACATGCTGGGGGCGGTGCGTTCAGGGTTGATGTTGGCACTTGCGGCCAGCCCGATACCGCCGGTCACGGCCCCGGCCAGGTCGGTGATGATGTCGCCGAACAGGTTGTCGGTGACGATCACGTCGAA
>CAYLOC010000169.1:0-6902 GCA_964385195.1 uncultured Nocardioidaceae bacterium | reverse complement strand
GACACCGAAGTCGGTCGAGGCATCCTCCTCGCGCGCACCGAAGCGAGCGCTTCCCGGGAGGAACAGCGGACGCTGGAAGACGACCGCGACCTCGTAACCCTCCGGCAGCCGGTTCTCCATCTCGGCCAGGGCACGTGCCTTGGTCCACATTCCGTGCGCGATGTGTCGCTTGAAGCCCAGAGCCTTGGCCGTCACGTCGAACAGGTGGATGGGGTTCCGGTCTCCGGACACAGCCGCATAGCGACGTCCCAGCGCTGCACCAAGATGCCACGTGGCAGCGCCGGGGGGCGCCTCATCGGGCACGGCCGGTGGATCGGCGTACGGTCCTTCCCCGGGCCGGCCCCGGCGCAGCAGCACCATCTCCTCCCGCCAGACGGGATCGGCGTCCGGGTCGCCCAGCCGCAGCTCCGAGGTCAGCGTGACCTGTTGTCCCCGGGGGTGACCGCGCGGGGCACCGGCCTGGACGGTGAGGTCGACCGGCTGCCCCACCTCAACGGGGTGGACCTGGGTGATGGTGTTCGCCACGTGTACCAGCCCCATCGGCGGGAACGGGAACGCCGGGTCGGTCATCAGCGCAAGCTGCAGCGGGAACGCCAGCACATGCGGGTACGTCGAGGGGACGGCCGTACCGCGGGTGAAGCCACACACCTGTCGGTACCGCAGCACCCGGCGTGCCTCGACCGGAACCGACGGCACCCGGAGCAGCGGCATCTCAACGGAACCGGGACCGCCGCCGCGGAGCCGCTGCAGGCGTCCGGACCCGGGGAGGGCAGGGAGCACCGCCTTCCCGTACAGCACCGCCAGCGACGGCGAGTGGGGCAAGACGCGGGTGGCCACCGCTCCTCCTAGGCTCCCAGCAGGCTTTGTCCGCATACCCGGGTGACGGTCCCGGTGACGCCGTATGACGCGGGGTCGGCGTACCAGGCGACCGTCTCGGCGACGTCCACCGGAAGGCCACCCTGCGACAGCGAATTCAACCGGCGGCCCGACTCCCGCGGAAACAGCGGCATCGCGGCGGTCATCCGGGTCTCGATGAACCCCGGCGCTACCGCGTTGACGGTGATTCCGAGCTCCGCCGCCTCGGCTGCAAGGGCATCGACCCACCCGATCACGCCGGCTTTCGACGTGGCGTAGTTCGTCTGGCCCGGGTTCCCGGCGATCCCTGCCATCGATGAGACCCCGACCACCCGGCCGTTGCTGCGGACCAGCTTCTGGTCGAGGAGCTCGGCCGTGATCCGCTGCGGAGCCACCAGATTGACGTCGATGACCGGTGACCAGCGGTCCTCGGTCATGTTGGCCAATTTCTTGTCCCGGGTGATGCCGGCGTTGTGGACGACCACGTCGACGCCGCCGTGCCGCTCTGCGAGCGCCCGGGCGATGCGCTGCGGCGCGTCGACCGCGGTGATGTCGAGCAGGACCGACGAGCCACCGAGCTCGGTCATCAGTCGCTGCAGGTCCGATGCGGCCTGCGGTACGTCGACCCCGACCAGTGTGGCGCCGTCGCGGGCAAGGACCCGGGCGATCGACTCGCCGATGCCGCGGGCTGCTCCGGTGACGAGGGCGACCGTCCCGTCCAGTGGTCGGAGTGCAGTAGGCGGCAGCACCGGATCGGGGGCTGGGACGGCGTCGCTCACCCGGATGACCTGCCCGGAGACGTACGCCGACTTGGCCGAGAGCAGGAACCGGAGGGTGGAGGCGATCCGCTCCTCTGCCCCCGGGTCGACGTACACCAGCTGGACCGTGCCGCCCCGCCGCATCTCCTTCCCCAAGGATCGGGTGAACCCCTCCAGCGATCGCTGGGCGACGCGGGCATCCGTTGACCCGGCGCGTTCCGGGGTGCCGCCGACGACCACGACACGTGCACACGAGGAGAGCCGACGCAGCAGTGGTGTGAGGAACCGCTGCAGCGCCACCAGGTCGGCAGGAGCCGCGATGCTCGTGGCGTCGAACACCACTCCGGTGAAGCGCGCCTCCGGGTCGGTGGGATCGGCCGGATCGGCCACTATCCCGCCGGCGTCGGTGATGACCCGGGTGATCTGCTCCCTGACCGCACCGTCGCCTCCCACCACGAAGGCACCGGACAGCAGCGGGTCGCCCTCGCGGTACCGGCGCAGCGGGGTGGGTGCGGGCAGCCCGAGCCGACCGACCAGTGTGGCGCCGAGACGCGACTGGGTAAACGCCTGGTACCGGTCCGGCATCGTTGCTCCTTGCGCGCAGGGGTCCTTGTCGGCAAATGTAACTTGTGAGTAACCAACGTTTCATGTCAACCGTGACAACGGTCAGGAGAAGGCGTATGGCCCCCAGCTCACCACCCCGGCGGGTCGCCGTGCTCGGCGGCAACCGGATCCCGTTCGCGCGATCCAACCGTGCCTATGCCGAGGCGTCGAACCAGGAGATGCTCACCGCGGCTCTCGACGGCCTGGTGCATCGGTTCGGGCTGGACGGTGAGCGTGTCGGTGAGGTGGTCGGTGGGGCTGTCCTCAAGCACAGCCGGGACTTCAACCTGGTCCGGGAGTGCGTGCTGGGCTCTCGGCTGGCGGCCACCACACCGGCGTACGACGTGCAGATGGCCTGCGACACCGGCATGCAGGCAACGATCGCGGTGGCAAACAAGATCGCGCTGGGTCACATCGACGTCGGCATCGCCGGGGGAGTGGACACCACCTCTGATGCCCCGATCGCCGTCAACGACCGGCTCCGTAGGATCCTGCTCCGTGCCGGCCGGGCCCGGTCCTGGCCGGAGCGACTCGCGGCGCTGGCGAGGATCCGGCCGAGTCAGATCGTCCCTGCACCACCACGGAACGCCGAGCCACGCACCGGGCTCTCGATGGGCGAGCACGCCGCCCTCACCGCGCTTGAGTGGGGCATCGGACGCGAGGAACAGGATGCGCTCGCCGCGGCGTCGCACCGGCACCTCGCAGCGGCGTACGACCGCGGCTTCTACACCGACCTGGTGACGCCGTACCTCGGACTGGAGCGAGACCAGAACCTGCGACCGGACAGTACCCCGGAGGCGTTGGCCGGTCTTCGGCCCGTCTTCGGCAAGGGGGAGGCGGCGACGATGACCGCCGGGAACTCCACGCCGCTGAGCGACGGCGCGTCCACGGTGCTGCTGGCCTCCGAGGACTGGGCCGCGGAGCGGGGGGTTGAGCCGCTGGCGTTCCTGACCGAGTACGAGACGGCCGCTGTGGACTACGCGCACGGGGGTGAAGGGCTGCTGATGGCTCCGGCGTACGCGCTGCCGAGGATGCTCGCCCGCGCGGGGTTGGCGATCGGCGACTTCGACTTCTACGAGATCCATGAGGCGTTCGCGTCCCAGGTGCTGGCGACGCTGAAGGCGTGGGAGGACCCGATCTTCTGCCGCGAGCGGCTCGGGCTGGAGGCGCCGGTCGGCCAGATCGACCGGTCCAGGCTCAATGTGGTCGGGGGGTCGGTGGCGGCCGGCCACCCGTTCGCCGCCACGGGCGGGCGCATCGTGGCGACGCTGGCGAAGCTGTTGGCGGAGAAGGGGTCGGGCCGGGGCCTGGTGTCGATCTGTGCCGCCGGTGGCCAGGGCATCACCGCCATCCTGGAGCGCTGACCGCCCCACCCCGGGTGACCGAACACCCGCGACCCACCGATTCCGGGGTCTCACCCGGCGAATTCGGTGGGTCGCGGGTGTTCGGTCAGTGGGGGCGGAGGGCGCGGACGGCGTCGATCGTGTCCGCCTCCGCCGCGGTCTTGTCGTCGCGGTAGCGCAGGACGCGGGCGAACCGAAGGGCCATCCCGGCCGGGTACCGGGTGGAGCGCTGCACCCCGTCGAACGCGACCTCGACCACCTGCACCGGACGGACCCGGACGACGTGGCCGTCGCGTGACTCCTCCAGCTCCAGGAACCGCCGCGTCTGCCACGCCAGCGTTTCGTCCGTCATCCCCTTGAACGTCTTGCCCAACATCAGAAACCCGCCGGTGTCGGGGTCGCGCGCGCCGAGGTGGATGTTGGACAGCCAGCCCGTGCGCCGGCCGGATCCCCACTCGACCGCCAGTACCACCAGGTCCAGCGTGTGACGCGGCTTGACCTTGACCCAGCCGCCGCCACGCCGTCCCGCGTCGTACGTCGCCTCCAGGGACTTGACCACGACCCCTTCCTGTCCGGAGGCGACCGCGTCGTCGAAGAAGCGCTGCGCGGCGTCGGCGTCGTCGGTCACCAGTCGCGGCACGGTCAGGTCGGCCGGTGCCGTGGCATCGAGCCGGGGCAGGCGATCCCGGAGCGGGAGGTCGATCAGGTCCTCACCGTCGAGGTGCACGATGTCGAAGAAGAACGGGGTCACCGTCGCCGCTGACGGACCCTCGGTGTCCCCGGCCAGGTGCCGCGCGGTGCGGGCCGCGGTCTCCTGGAACGGCCTCGGGCGTCCGGTCTCGTCCAGTGTCACCGCCTCGCCGTCCAGGATGACCCGAGCAACGGACAGCGACCGGCCCACCGCCACCACCTCCGGGAGCCGGGTGGTGATCTCCTCCAGGCTCCGGGTGAACAGCCGCACCTCGGTACCGTCCTTGTGCAGCTGGATCCGGATGCCGTCCAGCTTCAGGTCCAACGCCACGGGTGCGCCGTCGCGTCCGTCGAGCGCCGCCGCCACGTCTGGCGCCGACGACGCGAGCATCGGCCGCACCGGCCGCCCCACCTCCAGGGTGAACGCAGCGACCGCGTCCCGGCCTCCGGTCAACGCGGCCACCGCGACGGGTGCAGTCGCCCCCCGCAGCATGACCGCTCGGCGTACGTCGGGCAGTGGCACGTCGGCAGCCGCGGCGACCGCGTCCTGCATCGCCGCGTCGAGTGCGCCCTGCCGCACGTCTCCGGAGAGCAGGCCGGCCAGCAACCCCTGCTCCTCCGGGGTCGCGCGGGCGAACAGGGACCGCGCCGCCTCGCCGCGGCCGGTGCCCGACCCGGGCCCGGAGAGACGGCTGATCCGCGCGAACTCGGCGTCGACCTCGGCCAGGGTCAGTGTCGGCTCGCTCGCGGGCGCGGGCAGGTCGCGCAGGCTCGCCCACCCGATTCCGGTGCGCCGTTGCCGTAACTCGCCAGCGAGGTAGGTCACCGCGATCGCCACGGTGTCGGAAGGGGCACCGTCCAGTCGCCGGAGCAGGTCCGCGATCGCGTCCCGCTTGGCCCGACGGGAGCGGGTGGCCGCGAGCGCACGCGAAGTCCGCGCCACGTCGTACAGCAGCATGCCCCGCATGCCCCACATCCTCCCACCCCGCCGAGAAGGCACGTTCTCTCTGCCGAGAAGGCAGGTTCTCTCGCCCGAACGGGCAGAGACTCTCGGTCGGTCCCGCCGGGTAGCCTGTGGCCCGTGCTTCGCAGTACGCCGATGTCGCGCGGGTGGCGTCCCGGGTGGCCCTGTGACCCGTACGCCGTGTTGTCGGTCCTGCGCCGGGGGGCCGGTGACCCGTCGTTCCATCGCGACACCGACGGAACCGTCTGGCGTGCTGCCTACACACCGGCGGGGCCTGCCACGCTGCGTGTGGTCCCCCGCCCCCGGGAGGCAGTGGTCAACCTCCAGGCGTGGGGGGCGGGAGCGGAGTGGATGCTGGAGCAGGCGCCGGAACTGCTCGGCGGGCAGGACGATGTCACGGGATTCGCCCCGACCGACCCGCGGGTGCGTCGAGCGTGGGCGCAAAACATGCACTGGCGCGTCGCACGGACCGGGCTGGTGTTCGAGGCACTGGTCGGAGCGGTGTTGGAGCAGAAGGTCAGTGGGCACGAGGCGTGGCTGGGCTGGCGGCGGCTGCTGTACCGGCACGGCATCCCCGCTCCCGGCCCGGCCGGAGAGGACCGGGACGGCCGCACGGGGATGCGGTGTCTGCCCGACGCCGCAACCGTCGCCCGGATCCCCTCCTGGGAGTGGCTGCGCTGCCACGTGGACGGCCGTCGGTCCGCGACTGTGGTCCGTGCGGCCCGCCGCGCTGCGGCGTTGGAGCGCACGGTGGGACGAGCGTTCGCAGAGGTGGACAGCGCGCTGCGCTCCATCCCGGGGGTCGGGGTGTGGACGTCCGCGGAGGTGCGGCAGCGCGCCCACGGCGACCCCGATGCGGTGAGCTTCGGCGACTACAACGTCGCGCGGCACGTCGGATGGGCGCTGCGGGGCCGCGAGCTCGACGACGAGGGGCTCGCTGTGCTGCTGGAACCGGACCGTCCGCATCGGTACCGGATCCAGCACATCGTCATGACCCGGATGCCGGGCCGGCCCAGGCGCGGCCCTCGGATGGCCCCCCGCCGCCACCTGCCGACATGACGGTTCCGATCCGGCCGGTCCTCTCGGTGTCGCCCCGGACGGGCGCGCTGGTGGGCGGGTGCGCGGTGGTCTTCGTGCTGCTCACGGTGGATGTCGTGGTGGGCGGCCCGGCCTCCGGCGTTGATGTGTGGATGGAACACCGGGTCGGCGCTCACCGGTCCGCGCTGGTGGCGGCGGTCAGCGGTGCCGGGGGCCTGGGAGTGTCGGCGGGGGTTCTGGCGGTGCTGATGTTGGTGTCGATGCATCTGACCTGGCGGCTGCGCCCGTTGCTGGTGGCGGTCGGGAACGCCGCCGCGATGGCGGTCATCGTCCTCCTGGTCAAGACCGTGATCGGGCGCCCCGGGCCGGTGTTCGTCGACTCGCCTGCGGGGTACGCCGGCTTCTTCCCGTCGGGTCACACCGCGACGGCGGGAGTGTGCTTCGGCACGGCAACGTACCTGTGGTGGCGGATGCGCCGGCACCGCCGTGGTGACCCTGCGACCGTCGGCACGACCGTCGGCATGGTGGTCGCTCTTGCCGTCGGAGTGGCATCGGTGGCCGGCGGCTACCACTGGTTCAGTGACGCGCTGGCCTCCGTAGCGCTCACCGGCGTCGTGCTCCCGCTGGGCTTCGGCCTCTCGGTACGACGGG
>CAYLOC010000168.1:0-7057 GCA_964385195.1 uncultured Nocardioidaceae bacterium | reverse complement strand
GAACGTCCTGCAGGGCGGTCGCTGTCGTGCGCGGGGTGCAGGACGTTAGAGGGGTACGGCGGGGGGGCCGGCGACGACGTTGCGCGGGGGCTCACCGCGGCTGATCAACTGCAGCTGGTCGGCCACCAGCCGGTACGCGCGGGGCCACATCGACGTCGCGGCGCCGCCCTGGTGGGGCGTGATGAACGTGTTCGGCGCGCTCCACAGCGGGTGGTCCTCGGGCAGCGGCTCGGGGTCGGTCACGTCGACCGCGGCTCGCAGCCGACCCGCCTGGAGCTCGGCGACCAGCGACTCGGTGACCACGAGCTTGCCCCGGCCGACGTTGACCAGCAGCGCCCCGTCGGGCATCGCCGCGAGGAAGTCCTTGTCGACGATCCCCTCGGTCTCCGGGGTGTGCGGTACGGCGAGGACCACGATCTCCGCCTGCGGCAACAACTGTGGCAGCTCGGCGATGGCACGGACCTCGCCCCGCGCGGTGCGCCCGACCAGCGTGACCGAGCATTCGAACCCGTCCAGCCGGCGGCGGATCGCCTGCCCGATGTGCCCGGCCCCGACCACGAGCACCCGGCGGTCGGCCAGTGAGGAGGTCATCTGCTGGTCCCACTCGTGCCGGGTCTGGGCCACCGCGAGTTCCGGGAGCCGGCGCTGTGCGGCGATCATCAGCCCGACGGCGTGCTCCGAGGTCGCGGTGGCGTGGATCTCCGAGGCGTTGCACAACGTCACACCGTCGGGGAGGAGGGGCAGGATGTGGTCATAGCCCGCGGTCAGCGTCTGCACCACCCGCAGCCGCGGCAGCTGCGGGAGAACCTGCACGACACGCCGGCTGAACCGGTACGACGGCACGTAGAACTCAGCGTCGGCCGCCGACGCGGGCCAGTCGTCCACGGCGTCGGCGACCTCGATGTCGAAACCGTCGGGAACCGCGGAGAGCTCATCGGGGGAGAACGGCAGTACCACCTTCACGCCTTCTGACCCTAGGGCACGTCCGTCACCGCAGGCCCAGCGCCTCGGCAACCGCGGTGACGTTCGGCAGCGCCGCGCCGTAGGCGGCCAGATAGGCAGCGCATCCGTCGGGGCGCCACACCGGCTGTCCCAGCTCCACCACGACCAGGTCTGCGCGCCGTTGCAGCGTCTGCGCGAGGTCGCGCTGCCAGCGGAACCGGTGGGCGTCCCGCAACACCAGCACCACGTTTCGTGCCGCACCGTCCGCGGCGGCCAGCCCGGACGCCAGGTCGTGCACCCGGCGTACGTCGAGGGGCGGCTCGGTCAGCGCGCCGAGGCCCCACGCCCGCGGCCCCTCCGCGATCGACGGCGGCACCTCGGCCTCCACCAGCACCGGTCGCCGTAGCGGGGGCACCGTGCCCTCGACGACGAGCGCCCGCCGGGCCGCCTCCCTACCGGCCGCCGCACCAGCGCGCGACGGCGCGGACCCGGTCGGCTCGCCCCCGAGGCCGCGGGCGCGGTTCGCGGCGTCGTGGAGCCGCTCCAGAGGGAGCCTTCCGTCGTCGACGGCACCGACGATGTGGTCGACCACCCGGTGGACGACCGACGCGCCGGCGACCGACCCGATACACAGCAGGTCGGCGCCGGCGCGCAGCGCCTGCACCGACCCCTCGGCCATGCCGACCGTCCCCTCCACGGCCCCCATGTCCAAGGCGTCGGTCACGACCACGCCCTCGAAGCCGAGCTCCGTGCGCAGCAGCCCCGTGAGGGCCGCGGCGGACAGGGTCGCGGGTACCTCGCCGGTGAGGTCGGGGACGCGGATGTGCGCGCTCATCACGGCTCGGCTCCCGGCCGCCACCGCCGCCCGGAACGGCGGGAGGTCTCGCTGCCGCAGGATGTCCAGCCCCACATCGGTCACCGGGGCGGTCAGGTGTGAGTCCTCGGCCACCGCCCCGTGTCCGGGGAAGTGCTTGGCGCAGGCGGCCACACCGGCCTGCTGGAGCCCGCGGACCGCCGCGGCAGCGTGCCGGCTGACCAGCACCGGGTCGGACCCGAAGGCGCGGGTGCCGATGATCGGGTTGGCGGGATCGTTGTTGACGTCGACCGACGGCGCGAAGTCGACCGAGACGCCGATCCCGGCGAGCTCAGCGGCCATGCCGGCGTACACCTGTTGGGTCAGGTCGGTGTCGTCAGCCGCCCCGAGTGCGGCGTTCCCGGGGTAGGGGCTGCCGAACCGGTGGCCGAGCCGGGTAACGTCACCGCCCTCCTCATCGGTGGCCACCACGGCATCGGGACGGACGCGGTACAGGTCGGCGGTGAGCTTGGCGACCTGCTCCGGTGTCTCGATGTTCCGGGCGAACAACGTGACTCCGGCCAGGCCGTCGCCGAGCGCCCGGACAACCCACTCCGGCGCCTCGGCCCCGTCGAAGGCGGCCAGCAGGGTCCCCATCGCCAGCCGCCGTACCCGTGACGCCTCCGGGCTCATCCCTTCACCGCCCCCGCGGTCAAGCCCTCTGCGATGCGGTGCTGCACCACCATGAAGAAGATCACGATCGGGAGCGCGATGAGGGTGGCGCTGGCCATCAGCGGCCCGTACGCCGTGCCGTGGCTGGTTGTGAACCCGGCGAGCCAGACGGTGACGGTCTCCTTGCTCTGGTCCGAGAGCAGGATGTAGGCCATGACGTACTCGTTCCAGGCCTGGATGGCGGCGTAGATGGAGGCCGCCACCAGCCCCGGTGCCACCAGCGGGACCAGGATCCGCACCATCGCCCCGAACCGGGAACACCCGTCGATCATGGCCGACTCCTCCAGATCGCGGGGGACGCCTTCGACGAAGCCCCGCAGCATCCACACCGAGTAGGGCAGCACGAACGTGAGGTAGGTGATGATGACGCCGAGCAGCGTGTTGACCTGGTTGACCTTGGCCAGCATGACGTAGATCGGGATGATCAGTGCCGTCAGCGGGATCATCTGGACCGCCAGGATGACGATCAAGAAGGCACGTTGGCCGTAGAACCGGAACCGCGCCACGGCAACCGCGGCCAGGAAGGCCACGACCAGCGCGAAGACGACGGTGCAGCCGACCACGATCACGCTGTTGAGGACCGAGCTCCAAAAGTACGGCCTGCTCAATGCCTGCGCGAAGTTGTGCAGCGTCGGATGCACGGGGAAGAACTGCGGGGTGTAGGTGAGCGTGTCGCTGGCGGGCTTGAACGCGGTGTTGATCATCCAGTAGATCGGGAAGATCATGACCACCAGCACCAGCAGGCCGACGACGTTCGCCACCAGGCGCGAGGCCCGGGACCGTCTGCCGCGCTGTCGCCTTCGTGGCCGGCCGGCCGCATCACGGCGTACCCGGCCGGCAGCCTGCGCGGTGGAGCTCACCGGACCTCACCTGCCTTCACCAGCTGACGGATGTAGGAGAAGCCGAACACGAACAGGACCACGACCATGACCACCGAGATCGCCGAGCCCATGCCGTACTCGCCGGCTTTGAACGCGGTGAAGAAGGAGAAGATACCGATCAGGAAGTAGTCCGGTGTGGGGTTGGCGCCGAGCATGATCCAGATCTGGTTGAAGACCTGGAAGTCCCAGATCACCTGCAGGCTGGTCATGATCAACACGATCGGTTTGATGATCGGGTACACGATGTACCAGAACGTGGCGAACGCTCCCGCACCGTCGACATGCGCGGCGTCCTCGAGCTCGCCGGGGACCTGCATCAGGGCCGCGTACACCGCGATGATCACGAACGGCAGCGCTCCCCAGACGACCAGGCCGGTAATCACGGCCAGCCCCTCGGTCGGGTCGGCGAACCAGTTGTGGTTGGTGAAGTCGAACCCGAGTTTGGTGAGCAGCCAGTTCAGTACGCCGAACTGATAGTCGAACATCCACTGCCAGATGGGGATCGCCACCACGACCGGGGTGGCCCAGACGAAGATCAGTCCCCCGGTCAGCAACAGGCGCGCCCACCGGCTCATCTGCCTGAGTAGCAGCGCGATCAGGACTCCGAGCACGATCGTGAGGCCGACGTTGACCGCGGTGAACACCACCGTCCTGGCCAGGATCGGGAGGAAGTCGATGGTGGTGCCACCGGTGAACAACGCGGTGTAGTTGGCAAGACCCACCCAGTCGGTCTCGCCGGTGAGGATCTGCTTGAGCCCGTAGTTCTGGAAGGACAGCGTCACCAGCCAGTACAACGGGTACCCGAGGACGACGACCACGACGGTGACCGCCGGCAGCATCAGCAGGTACGGCAGCGCTCGCTCCCGCAACGGCTTGCCCCGGCGGCGGGTGGCCGGCCGCCGGCGCAACGGCTCAGGGGTCGTCACGCCGGCGGCCTGGGGGTCTCTCGTGTCAGTCGGCACCGGGAGGCCCCTGTGATCAGCTCGCCTTGTTCAAGATCGTGTCCAGCTTCTGGTCCGCCGACTTCGTGGCGTCGGCGACCGAGCTCTTACCGCTGGCGATCGAGGACAGCATCGTGGTCAGCACCGACTGGTTCTCCACGTCCGCCCAGTTCGGCGAGGTGGGCACGAACCACGACGTGGAGGCGGCTTTGGCGAAGGCCTTGTCCGACGGCGAGGTCAGCAGCTTCAGCAGGCTGGTCGTGTTGGGGATCAGGCCCGCGGTCTTCACCAGCTTGGTCTGCACCGGCGTACTGGTGAAGGCGGCGATCCACGCCTTCGCCCAGTCCTGGTGCTTGCTGCTCACGGGGATCCCCAGGTCCGAGCCTCCGAGGAACGCAGGAAGCTGCTTGCCGGCCTGGTACCCCGGCATCGGGAACACGGCGAGCTTGCCTTTCAGCCCGGGGTTTCCACCGCTGTCCTTGGGGGCGGTGACCGAGGCGTACTCCCAGCCGAGCCCCCACATCATCGCGACCTTGCCCTTGGCCATCACCGTGTACTGCTGTGGGTGTGCCTCGTCGATGTTCGGTGCCGCACGGGAGCAGTCCTGGTAGATCTTCAGCCACTCCTTCAGCCCCGCTTGCGCCTTGGCCGAGGACAGCCCGGGCTGCCACTGGTCACCGGACTTGGTGGCGATCGCACCGGCCTTGCCGTAGACGAACGACATGGCGGCGTACCAGTTCTTGCCGGGCAGGTAGAGCGCGGAGAAGTTCGGGTCGTCGCCGTAGGTGTCCATCAGCTTCTTGCACATCGTGTCCAGCTCGGCGAGCGACGTCGGGGGCGCGGTGATGCCCGCTTTCTTGAACATGTCGGTGCGGTAGGTGATGGCACGGGAGGAGGCGTAGTAGGGCACGCAGTACGTCTTGCCCTCATAGGTGCAGGACTTGGCGAGCCCGTCCAGCCATGTCGTGGAGTTGTCGAACATGGAGGTGTCGCCGCTGAGGTCGACCAGAGCCCCCTCGGCCATGTACTTGGTGGTCTCGGTGTTGCCGAACTCGACCACGTCCGGCGCGTTACCGGCCGTGAGGGTGGCGTCCAGCTTGGTGAGGTGGTCCCCCCACTGCTGGTACTGCACGTCGACCTTGACGTTGGGGTACTTCTTGTGGAACGCGTCGGTGGCGGCGGCCACGACCTTGGGCCAGCCGCTCTGTGCGTCGACCTGGAGCCAGACCGTCAGCGTCCCGCTGGCGCTCGTGGCGTCGTCGCCACCGCTGCTGCTTCCGGTGTCCGGCGAGGCGGCGGGGGTGGTGGCCGTGGCCGTGCCGGACGGAGACGAGGACGTCTCTCCGCCGCTCGCCGTGCTTCCACTACTGGAGCCGCCGCAGCCGGCCGCGGCGAGCGCTACCGCGACCGAGATGGCGGCTATGTGTCGAGCCTTCACGTTCTCCTCCTGGTTCGCTCTGGCGGTGTGCCGCGCCGAGACGGATGTGGTGCCGATCACCCCTGTCGGCGTATAGTGCGAAACTAACAGGAAACTTTCCTAATGGGAAGGCCTCATGGCATATTCACCCGGAACGCCCCGTCTGCTGCGGGCGATCAACGACCGTGCGGCGCTGGAGCTGCTCGTCGAGCACGGCCCGCTCACCCGTACCCAGATCAGCGATCACACCGGGCTGTCCAAGGTCACGGTCGGGCAGCTGATCGAGCGCCTGCAATCACGTGGCCTCGTCGGCGGCGCCGGTGAGGTCGACGGACGGCGCGGGCCGAACGCGCGCTTGTACGGCGTGGTGCCCGGTGCGGCGTACGTCGCCGGCGTGGACGTCCGGCCGGACTCCACGGTCACCGCGGTCGCCGACCTCACCGGCCACACCGTCGGGAAGGTGGTGACGTCGATGCGGGGGGTCGATGACCCCGCTGCGGCAGTCCATCAGGCCATCGTGGCCGCCGCCACGGAGGCAGGTGTGACGGCCGATGCCCTGCGGCAGATCGTCATCGGCTCCCCCGGCCTCATCGACCCGCGAACCGGGGAGATCGAGTACGCCTGGGACCTCCCCCAGTGGCGCCACGGGCTCCTGCCCCGTCTCCGCGGAGAGCTCGGCACGAACGTCCGGCTGGAGAACGACGCCAACCTGGTGGCGATCGCCGAGCACGCGTCCGGTGTGGCACAAGGGGTGTCCACGTTCGCGTTGTTGTGGTTCGGACGCGGCATCGGCCTCTCCCTGGTCCTGCAGGACCAGCTCTACCGCGGCGCCTCCGGCGGCGCCGGTGAGATCGGGTACCTCCCCGTCGTCGACCCGCGGACCGGTGCCGCTGCACCCACCACGGCGCGGCACCGCGCCGAGCGGCGCCCGACGGGACACAGTCCCCAGGGATATGCGCGTGGCTTCCAGGCCCTGGTCGGGGCCCAGGGAGTGATCGACCTCGCTGCCTCCCACGGGTTCCGGCATCGCAAGCCCGGACGGGCACTGCGGGCGGCGCTCGCCGCCGGCGAGAAGGGTCAGGCGTTTCTTGAGGAACTGGCTGCCCGCGTGTCGCTGGGTGTGGTCGCGGTCGCGACCGTGGTGGACCCGACCCTCGTGGTGCTCGCCGGCGAGGTCAGCCAGACCGGAGGGGCAGCCTTCAGCACACTCGTGGCCGACCAGGTGGCCGAGACCATGCCGCTACGGCCGCGGATCGAGGCCAGTGGGCTCGGGCCGCATCCCGTCCTGACCGGCGCGCTGCAGTCCGCGCTCGAACAGACCCGGGACGAGCTCTTCGGCGGCACCACCTAA
>CAYLOC010000167.1:0-7090 GCA_964385195.1 uncultured Nocardioidaceae bacterium | reverse complement strand
TCGGGTTTCTCCGCGCTGGTGTCGGTGTCGCCGGCCGGTTCGCCCTCGGTGTCGGTCGCGTCGCTGTCGCCGTGACCTCCGCCCTCCAGCAGCGCGGTCAGCGCCGCGTCGAACTCCGCGGACTCGATGTCGATGCTGTCGGCTTCCTTGGTGCGCTGGGCGTAGGACAGCGGGTCGTCGAGGTCGGAGGAGGTCGGGAGGAGCTCCTGGTGGGCCCACACGGCGTCCCGCGCCGATGCGCCCTCCGCAGCACGCAACGCACCCCACAACGTGGCGGCGTCCCGCAGCCGACGAGGGCGCAACTCCAGGCCGACGAGGGCGGCGAACGTCTGCTCCGCCGGTCCGCCGGTCGCGCGGCGGCGGCGCATCGCCTCCTGCAGCGCGTCCAGGGACGCCATCGCGCCTCCGGCCGCCTGGTGGACGACGTCGTCGACCCAGCCCTCGATCAGCGCCAGCACCGTCTCCAGCTGCCGCAGCGCGGCCTGCTGCTCCGGTGTCTGCTCGATGTCGAACAGGCCGCCGGACAAGGCTTCCTGCACCGCTTCCATGTTCGTGGGGTCCAAGGTGCCCATCGCGTTCTCGATGCGGGAGGTGTCGACGGTGATCCCGCGGCCGTAGCCGGCGATGAGTGAGAACAGGTGCTCACGCAGCCATGGCGCGTGCGCGTACAGGCGCTGGTGGGCGCACTCACGCAGCATGAGGTACAACAGCACGTCGGACTCCTCCAGCCCCAGTCCCTCCCCGAACGTCCGCGCGTTGGCCAGGACGAGGGCGGGGGTCCCGACGGTGCCGACCGGGAACCCGATGTCGGTGGCGGAGAGGACCTCGGTCGACAGCTGGCCGACGGCCTGGCCGACCTGCTGGCTGAACATCGCCCCGCCGATCTGGTTCAGCATGCCCAGCATCGGGCCGGCCATCGACTGTGCCTCCGAGGGCAGGGCCTGCTGCATGCTGGAGACCACGCTGCCCGCGATCGGCTCCACGATCTGCTTCCACACCGGCAGACTCTCCTCCACCCACTCCGCCTTGCTCCAGGCCCGGGCGGCGGTGCTGCCTGCTGGAAGCTCGGTCGCGGCGTCCAGCCAGTGCTCGGCCAGCTGCGCCGTGTCCCGCAGTCGTGACACGTCGCCGGCGTCGGGGGAGCGGTCCTTCTCCTGCGCCACGACCTGGCGGGCAAGATCGCGGGTGAGGTCCCAGTTGACGGTGCCCTCATGCGGGGTGAACATGCGCTGCATCTGGCCGAACATCGCCTGCAGTCCGCTGGTGTCCCCGCGCGCGAGGCTGCTGAAGATCTGCTCGAACGGGGTGCCCGCGAACGGGTTCTGGTTGCCCTTGTCGTCCGGGTCGTCCCCGGAGGAACCGCCTGCGGGAGGTAGATCTGCCATGCCCCTACGGTACTGACCGGCCCGCGCCGGCTGAAGGCGCCGGCTGACGGCGCCGGCTGACGGCGCTGCCCTCGCCTCATCGCGTGGCACCGGTAGGGTCGGACATGTGACGGAGGACGTGGCGGTGACACGACCAGACCCGGTCCGGCTGGCGGAGATCAGCACCGAGCCGTTGGACGTCGCACGCATCTATGACCTCGTCCAGGAGCCGTCGTCGGGAGGCGTCGCGGTGTTCGTGGGCACCGTCCGGGACCACGACGGCGGCCGGACCGTGACCGCGCTGGAGTACTCCTCCCACCCCACTGCGGAGGCGGCGGCCCGCACCATCGTCGGTGAGGCCGCAGGCATGGCGGGTGTGCGCGCGGTCGCCGCGGCACACCGGGTGGGTGCCCTGGCCATCGGCGACGTTGCCGTCGTGGTCGGTGTCGCATGTGGCCATCGGGGGGATGCCTTCCGCGCGTGTCAGTGGACGATCGACGAGTTGAAGTCCCGGCTGCCGATCTGGAAGCACCAGTGGTTCGCCGACGGCACCGATGAGTGGGTCGGCTCGCCGTAACGACGACGCGGCTGGTGCCCCCGGTCGACGTACCCTGGGAGCGGTCGTAAGGAGAGGGGTGTGCGGTGCAGGTGCTGTGGTGGCTGGTGCCCGCAGTCGCGGCCATGTGCCTGGCGATGGTGTGGGCAACGTGGGCCGGCCGCAGCCGTGGTGAGGTACGCCGGGACGACTCACCCGCCGCGATGCGACGCATGGAGCGCGCCCTGCGCAAGCCACTGCCGCGCAAGGCCACCGCCGTCCGGTCGGCGTACGTCGAACCCTCACGCGGAGTGGCACTGCGCCGCAGTACCAGCAGCCCCCGCTCGGCGGCCGAGCCGCCGCGGTGACATCATTCCCGACGATGAGACGCCGCAACGTCACCCTGGTCGCAGGTCTGGTGCCACTGGTGGCGTTGGTGGTCGTGGCGCTGGTCGTGCCGATCCCCTACGTCATCATGTCGCCCGGTCCCACGAAGAACGCCCTGGGCAAGTACGAGAGCAAACCCATCATCACCATCTCCGGGCACAAGACGTACCCGACCAGCGGGCACCTGAACATGGTCACGGTGTCGGTCACCCGTCCCGATGCACATGTCCGGCTCGGAGCGGCGCTCAACGCATGGGTGGCGCAGAACGACATCCTGCTCCCGCGGGATCTCATCTATCCGCCGGATGAGTCGGTGAAGCAGGTCAAGACCGAGAACAAGCAGGAAATGATCGGGTCCCAAGAGACCGCCATCATCGCCGCACTGCACGCGGCCCGCGTCCCGGTCACCGTGAAGGTCGTGCAGGTCGTCAAGGGCGCACCCGCCGACGGCACCCTGCACAAGGGTGACGTCATCACCGCCGTCAACGGCAAGCACACCACCAACGTGACCGCCGCCGTCGAGGCCATCAGCAGCCTCAAGCCAGGTTCGCGGGTACAGGTGACCATCCGGCGTGACGGCACGAAGAAGACGGTGACGATGACCACCGAGCCGTCCCCGGACGACTCGTCGAAGTCCCGCGTCGGGGCGGCGCTGCAGGAGGTCCCGCCGTTCACGATCACGTTCAACCACGAGATCGTCGAGCACATCGGCGGCCCCAGCGCGGGCACCATGTTCTCGCTGGCGATCTACGACATGCTCACCCCCGGCAAACTCACCGGCGGCCGGTTCATCGCCGGTACCGGCACGATCAACGCCCAGGGGGAGGTCGGGCCGATCGGCGGTGTCCAGCAGAAGATGGCGGGGGCGTACTCCAAGGGTGCACAGGTGTTCCTGGTGCCCGACGGGGACTGTGCCGAGGCGGCCAAGTCGCACCTGGCCGACGACATGACCCTGATCAAGATCTCCACGCTGCATGAGGCGATCCAGGCGCTGAAGCACCTCGGCTCGTCCGACGCCGACCTCCCGATCTGCCGGTGAGCGGGGGTCGACGTGAGTGAGTTCACGCCGGCGGTGGAGGACCTGCGGGCCACGGTGGTGGAGGTGGAGCGGTACGTCGGCCGGTCCGGCTGGGACCGGCCCCCGCGACTGTTCGCGCTGGCCGGCTCCGCCGAGCTCGCGGCCACCGAACCGCGCACCGCTGCTGCGCTGAGGATGCACGCTGACCACACTGGCGCGCTCACGCCGGTGGAGCAGGACATCGCCCATGAGGCGGGCGGGTTCGAGGAGCTGTTACAGCGGATCGAGTTCCCGCCGCAGGTGCACGGAGCGGTGGCGGTGCTGGAGCGGGTCACGCTGCCCGCTGACGCCGAGTCCCAGGCACCGGACGATCCGGCGTACGCACCGGAGTTCGCCCTGGAGCACCCGCAGCGACAGGATGTACGGGTCGCGGTCGGTGTGCTGCGGTCCGGTGTGGCACATTGTGTGGTCCGCGTACGTTCCCATGATGACGATGCCGCGGTCCTGCAGGGTCCGGACATGGCGCCCGGCCTGGTCGCGCTGTTGCATGAGACCCTGGAGCCCGGCGGCGCGACGACGGATGAAGGAGTGCGGTGAGCGGGATCTTCGGCGGGCGCGGCGGCACGGCCAAGCCGCCGACGGCCAAGAAGCAGCCGTCGCGGCGCCCGCGTGCCCTGCTCCCGACGCTGGCGGCCGTGGTCGCGCTGGTGGTGCTGTTCTCGATCTTCGTGCAGGTGTGGACCGCGAAGCTGTGGTTCTCCTCGTTGGGGTACGGCGGTGTCTACACCAAGGCACTGGTGGTCCGGATCCTGCTGTTCATCGTCCTTGGCGTGGTGTTCGCCGGGGTGATCATGGCCAACGTCTACCTGGCGCACCGCATCCGTCCGGTGCTCGTGGCCGACGGCTACCGCAACACCACGCTGGAGCGCTACCAGGACGCGATCGACCCGTTCAAGCGATGGCTGTTCTTCGGGGTCGGGTTCGTGATCTTCCTCTTCGCCGGCGCCAGCGCGTCCGGTCAGTGGAAGACGTATCTGATGTGGCAGAACGGGGTGTCGTTCGGCAAGGGTGACGTCTACTTCCACCGCGACATCAGCTTCTACGTCTTCGACTACCCGTGGTACCGGTACCTGCTCACCTACGGTTTCGTGCTGGTGTTCTTGGCGTTCGTTGCCGCGGTCGTCACGCACTACCTGTACGGCGGGATCCGGCTGCAAGTCAAGAACGACCGGTTCGGGGCGGGGGCGCAGAAGCAGCTGTCGGTGCTGATCGGGGTGTTCATCCTGCTCAAAGCCGTGGCGTACTGGATGGACAAGTACGGCGCGGTGATGGCGAAGGGCCGGCTGATCGACGGCATCACCTACACCGATGCGCATGCCGTGCTGCCATCGAAGAACATCTTGTCGATCATCGCGTTGATCTGTGCGGTGTTGTTCTTCGTCAACCTGGTGCGTCCGGGGTGGCTGCTGCCGTTGATCGGCCTCGGCAGCCTGGTCGTGGCGGCGCTGCTGATCGGGGCCATTTGGCCGCTGATCGTGCAGAAGCTTCAGGTCAAGCCCTCCGAGCCGGACAAGGAGGCGCCGTACATCGCGATGAACATCAAGGCGACCCGCGATGCTTACAACCTTTCCGGGATCGACACCATCTCCTATCCGGGGAAGACGGACAAGAGCCCGCAGCAGATCAAGAGCCTGGCCAGCGACCTTCCCGGCGTACGGGTGATTGACCCCAAACTGGTATCACCAGCGTTTGAGAACCTGCAACAGATGCGCGGGTTCTACACGTTCCCCGACGTACTGGACGTCGACCGCTACACCTTCAACGGCAAGGGCCCGGCCAAGGATGTGGTGGTCGCGACGCGGGGGCTGAACCTCAACGGTTTGAAGAAGTCCCAGCGCAACTGGAACAACGACCACACCGTCTACACGCACGGGTACGGCGTGGTCGCTGCCTACGGCGACAAGCGCGCCTCGAACGGCGACCCGGTGTGGGCGGAGAAGAACCTGCCGACCCAGGGTCAGTTCGGCAACTACCGGCAGCAGATCTACTTCGGCGAGAACGAACCGGCGTACTCGATCGTCGGGGCGCCGAAAGGGAAGGCGCCGGTGGAGCTGAACATCCCACGCGTGGGTGGCTCGGGGTCGGACCAGAACTCCACCTACGACGGGGAGGGCGGGGTTCCCGTGGGGTCGACGTTCCACAAGGTGCTGTACGCCGCGAAGTTCTGGGACTCCTCGATCCTGTTGTCGGGGCGGGTGAACCCGGACTCGAAGATCATCTACGACCGGGATCCGCGGACGATGGCCGAGCAGGTGGCGCCGTGGCTGACGATCGACGGCAACCCCTATCCCGCCGTGGTGGACGGCAAGGTGAAGTGGATCCTGGACGGGTTCACTACGACCGCGCACTACCCGATGTCGGAGATCGTGGACCTCAACCAGGCGACGCAGGACACGCTGACTCGGGAGAATGCCGTGGCAGGGCACCGGTCGCACAACATCAACTACATCCGCAACTCGGTCAAGATCACCGTCGACGCCTACGACGGGACGGTCACGCTGTACGAGTGGGACACCGATGACCCGGTGCTGAAGGCGTGGATGAAGGCGTTCCCCGGCGTGGTGAAGCCGAAGTCGGCGATCTCGCAGGACCTGATGGCGCATCTGCGCTATCCCGAGGACATGTTCAAGGTGCAGCGGCAGATCCTGACCTCCTACCACGTCACCGACCCGCACACCTTCTACAACGGGTCGGAACAGTGGAAGGTCCCGCAGGACCCGATCTCGTCGACGTCATCGCAGCCGCCGTACTACCTGACGGTGAAACTACCGAAAGGGAACAACCCGCACTTCGCGTTGAGCACGGTCTATGTTCCACAGAACCGGCAGAACCTGGCCAGTTTCGTCTCCGTGAACGCGGAGGCGACCAGCGACGACTACGGCCAGATCACTGTCTTCGAGCTGCCGAGCGACAACACCGTGCCCGGGCCGGGGCAGATGCAGAACGTGCTCAACAACGACTCCGACGTACGAGAGACGCTGCTGCCGTTCAACCAGAGCGAGACCAAGGTGATGCGCGGCAACCTGCTGACGCTGCCGCTGGCGGGGGAGATGCTCTATGCCCAGCCGATCTACACCAAGCGCGGCGGGCCGGGGTCGTACCCGATCCTGCAGTACGTCGTGGTGTCGCTGAACCAGAAGGTGGGGATCGGGCGCAGTTTTGACCAGGCACTGGACCGCGCGATCGGGTTGGAGAAGTCCACGACACCGCCGCCCACCACGCCGCCCTCCCAGGACGGAGGGGGCGGCAAGGACCATCAAGGCTCGGGCGGTGAGGGCAAGGAAGGGCCGACCACGCCTCCGGCTTCTGCCCAGGAGAAGATCAGCCAGTACCTGCAAAATGCCCAGGACGCTTTCCAGGAAGGGCAACAGGCCTTGCAGAACCGTGACCTCGCCGGCTACCAGAAGGCGAACGAGGAAGCCGAGGAGTGGTTGCAGAAGGCGATGAAGCTGCGGGGCAAGGAGGGCTTGGAGTCTCCTGGGTCCACGCCCTCACCGCCTGCATCCACCACCTCGCCGTCAACCGGAGACGGCGGGGGTTGAGTGGGGGTCCTTATGGGCTGGATATACGACGCCGAGCTCGAACACAGAGAACTTGATTGCCGTACGTCGAGGCCGTAGTCTTGGCTTCTGCTGGAGACAGCCACCGCGGGGTGGAGCAGTTCGGTAGCTCGCTGGGCTCATAACCCAGAGGTCGGAGGTTCAAATCCTCCCCCCGCTACCCTCG
>CAYLOC010000166.1:0-7091 GCA_964385195.1 uncultured Nocardioidaceae bacterium | reverse complement strand
GCGCCCAGCGCGCGCACGGCACTGCCACCCAGTCCCCAGCGCTCCGCCAACACCGTGACCCGCTCCCGCACCTCCTCGGTCGGCGCGGTCAGCCGCGGGTCGAACCCCGGCAGCGGCGCGTCCGTCTCCACCGCGACGACCCGCGTCGCCCGCTGGAGGTAGTCGGTCGCGTCAAGCAGGTTGCGGCGGACACGCGCCGACATCGACGACGAGGAATCTGCCGCAGCGGCCACGATGCCCGCCAGGTCGCCGTGGGCGGCCAGGAGCGACGCCGCGGTCTTCTCTCCGATCCCCGCCACACCCGGGAGCCCGTCGGAAGGGTCGCCCCGCAGGGTGGCGAAGTCGGCGTACTGTGCGGGCAGCACGCCGTACTTGGCCACGACCGTGGACTCGTTGACGACCTCGATACGCCGGATGCCGCGTGCGGTGTAGAGGACGCGCACCGGTGGCTGCTTGTCGACCACCACCTGGAACAGGTCGCGGTCGCCGGTCACCACGTCGACGGGGGAGTCCGCGCGGTGAGCGAGCGTACCGATCACGTCATCGGCCTCACACCCCGGTGCCCCCACAACGGCCAGGTCCAGCGCCGCGAGGACCTCGACGATCACCGGCACCTGCACGCCCAGGTCGTCCGGGGCTTCTTCCACGTCAGTGCCTCCGGGGACCACCTCGGCCACCCGCTGCTGCTTGTACGACGGCAGCAGATCCACCCGCCACTGCGGACGCCAGTCCTCGTCCCAACAGCACACCAGGTCAGTCGGCTCGTAGGTGGAGACGAGGGTGGCGAGGAAGTCGAGAAGGCCGCGGACGGCGTTCACCGGCGTACCGTCCGGCGCGCGAACCGTGTCCGGCACGCCGTAGAAAGCGCGAAAGTACAGTGATGCCGTGTCCAACAGCATCAGACGTCGGGTCATCTGACCGATCATGCCATGCCCCGTACCCGATCGGGTCGCCCGATAGTGTGACCCGCATGAGCACCCGACATCAACGTTCCCATGAGCACTGACCTGGCCGGGCGGGTCCGGCGTACGCAGAAGTCGCTGGCATCGCACGGCATCGACGGTCTGATCGTGACACCTGGGCCGGACCTGCGCTACCTCACCGGCTACGAAGCGCTTCCCCTGGAACGGCTGACCGCGCTGGTCCTTCCCGCGGACGGCGACCCGGTACTGGTGGTGCCGGAGCTGGAGAAGGCCGAGGCACTGACCACACCGGCCGCGGCAGCGGGGATGGCGGTGCGGACCCATGCCGAGACCGACAACGCTCACGACATGGCCCTCGACCTGCTCGGCCGACCCGGTTCCGTCGCCGTCGATGACCACATGTGGGCAGCGCGGCTGTTCGCCTTCCAGGCAGTCGCCGGCTCGACCACATTCAGCGCAGCCGGCGACCTGCTGACCGAGCTGCGGATGCGCAAGTCCACCGAGGAGATCGACGCACTCCGTACCGCCGGGCAGGCCATCGACCGGGTGCACGCCCGGATGGGGGAGATGCTCACCGTGGGCCGGACGGAGCGGCAGGTCGGGGCGTCGATCGCCGACGCGATCGTCGCCGAGGGACACGAACGGGTCGACTTCGTCATCGTCGGCTCCGGGCCGAACGGCGCCTCGCCGCACCACTCGGTGTCGGACCGGGTCATCCAGCACGGGGACGTCGTCGTGGTCGACATCGGAGGGACCACCCCCGAGGGTTACTGCTCGGACTCCACCCGCACCTACGCCGTGGCCGCCGAGCCGGACGCGGAGTTCGCGGCGATGTACGACGTCCTGCTCCGCGCCCAGCGCAGCCAGTGCGAGTATGCCCGTCCCGGGGTCACCGCGGAGTCGGTCGACCGGGTCGGCCGCGACCTGATCACCGCGGCCGGGTACGGCGAGAACTTCTTCCATCGCACCGGCCACGGCATCGGGCTGGAGACCCACGAAGAGCCCTATATCGTGGCAGGGAGCGAGCGGGTACTCGAGCCCGCGATGGCGTTCTCGATCGAGCCTGGCATCTATCTGCCGGGACGGCACGGTGCCCGCATCGAGGACATCGTGGTCACCACCGCCGACGGGATCGAGCGACTGAACACCACGCCCCGCGAGCTGACCGTGCTGGACGGCTGATCGTGGCCGACGGGCCCGCGTTGGAGCAGGTCGACCAGCAGATCTGCATGTTGCTGGCCGCCGACGGCCGCATGTCCTATGCCGACCTCGGCCGGGCGACGGGCCTGTCCACCTCCGCGGTGCACCAGCGGGTCAAGCGGCTGGAGCGGCGGGGGGTTATCACCGGCTACACGGCACACATCAACCATCACGCGATCGGCCTGCCGCTCACCGCGTTCATCGCCTTACGTCCGCTCGATGTCACCGAGCCCGACGACTATCCCGATCGGCTCGTGGATACCGCGGAGATCGAGGCCTGCTACTCCGTCGCCGGGAGCGACTCCTACCTGGTGAAGGTGCGGGTGGCCGACCCGGTGGCGCTGGAGGACCTCCTGTCCCGGATCCGCAAGACCGCGAACGTCTCCACCCACACCACGATCGTGCTGTCCATCCCGTACGAGAACCGCCCGCCTACCCCGCCCCGATGAACAGGAGGCCAGTGTGATCGCCGCACGTCCTCGCGTCCTGGTGCGCGGGGGAGTCGTCCACACGCCCGAGAACCCGCGCGCAACTGCGATGCTCACGGTGGGAGGGACCGTGGTCTGGCTCGGGGACGAGGCCGGCGCAGCGACGTACGGCGACAGCGTGGACGAGGTCATCGACCTGCAGGGCCGGTTGGTGACCCCGGGCTTCGTCGACGCGCACGTCCACCTGTCCGAGACCGGCTTCGCCTTGCAGTCGACCCCGCTGGGGGAGGCGACCAGCCTGCAGGACGCGTTGGACCGGCTTGCGACCACCACTAACGGTGGCCGGGTGGTGTTCGCCCACGGCTGGGATGAGTCCGGCTGGCCGGAGCGCCGACCGCCGACGATGACCGAGGTGGACCGGGCCGTGGACGGCGCCGTGGCGCTGCTGGGGCGGGTCGACGGTCACTCGGCGGTGGTCTCCACCGCGCTGCTGGCCATGCGCCCGGAGATCAAGGCGATGGACGGATGGTCCGATGGCGGCTGGGTGGCCCGGGAGGCGCACCACGCGGCCGTGGAGGTGCTCCAGGGGCTCCGCACCGCCGAGACGAGCCGGGCGGCGCTGCTGACCGCGCTGCACTCCGCCGCCGCCCACGGGCTGGTGAGCGTACACGAGCTCAACGCACCGCACATCTCCCCGTGGGAGGACCTGCAGATCCTGCGCGAGCTGGCCGCCGAACAGCCGCTGCCCGAGGTGGTCCCGTACTGGGGAGCGATGCTCGGCGGCGACCATGTCGAGGACAGCGTGCAGGGGTTCGCCGGCGACCTGTGCGTGGACGGGGCGATCGGATCCCGGACCGCCCGGCTGCACGAGCCGTACGCCGATGAGGAGACCCGCGGGCACCAGTACCTCGACGCCGAGCAGATCTGCCGTCACGTGCTGTGGTGTACCCGCCGACAGACCCAGGCCGGCTTCCACGTGATCGGCGACGCGGCCATGACCGAGGTGGTCCGCGGCCTGCAGCTCGCCGAGCAGGAGGTCGGGGCGCCGTCGCTGCTGCGGTGCCGGCACCGTCTGGAACACGCCGAGATGCCGGACCCCGAGGCGGTGGCAACACTCGCCCGGCTGGGAGTGGTGGCAAGCGTGCAGCCGGCGTTCGAGGCGACCTGGGGCGGGCGTGCGGGCATGTACACCCAACGGCTCGGCCCGGCTCGCAGCGCCGCCATGAACCCGTACGCCTCGATGGAACGCGCCGGGGTGACGCTGGCGTTCGGCTCGGACTCTCCTGTCACCCCGATGTCGCCGTGGGCCGCGATCCGGGCGGCGGTCCACCACCACGTCTCCAGACAGCGCCTCACCGTCGAGGAGGCGTTCACCGCGCACACCCGCGGCGGGCACCGTGCCCGCGGCGACGACCACAGCGGCACGCTGGTGCCAGGAGCGGCGGCGACGTACGCCGTCTGGTCGCTTCCGGAGGGGATGTCGGGGGACGACCGGCCCGGCTCCTCCGACGCGGAAGCGGGCCCCTGGCTTCCCACACCAGCCGCGCACGGACCGCTGCCGATCTGCGTCCGCACGGTCCGCGACGGTCAGGTGCTGTACGCCGCGGCGGACTGAGCCGTGCCGGTGCTGGCGTGTCGTGCGACGACACGCCGGGGAACGGTAAAGAAACGGGAGGCGGTTGCTGCCGTGCTGACCTGGGAGAATCCGCGAAAGAGCAGGTCAGCACGGTGTTGACAGTCCGCGTGTGTCCTTGGCAGAGTCGCGGTCAACGTTCGCCGAGCAGGCTGCTCGACGGGCCGGCCTCCGAATGGTCGCGTCACCTAGGTTCGGCCAACCTACCAGTGCCGCGGCCAGCCGGTCCCGCACCCGTCGCGCAGGGCGTCCGTCGAAGCGGTCCGGCTGCCCAGTAGACAACGGACACCGCGCTCCGTCGCCAGCGGAGCGGTGTCCGGTCCGAAGGGGGCCGGACGCTTCGATGTCTGCGCCCTGTTCGCATCGTCTAGCCTGGGTGCATGGTCTCGGTCGAGCAGGTGACCCGCTCGACGTCCGCACCACATCGCCGCCGACCCTCGCCCGGATCCACCCGGCCGCGTCGGTGGGGCGTTCGCGGTGTGCGGTTCGTCATCGCCGCGGCGTCCGGGGTCGCCGTCGGGGTGGCGTTCCCGCCGGTCGGCCTGGTGTGGCTGATGCCGCTCGGGATCGCCGGACTGCTGGTCGTGACTCGTGACCTGTCGGGTCGCGCCGGGTTCGGGTACGGCTGGGTGTTCGGCAGCGGCTTCATGCTTTCCTTGCTGTACTGGAACATCATCGTCGGGTACGACGCATGGATCGGCCTGAGCCTGGCTGAGGCGGTGTTCTACGGGCTGATGGGCTGGGCCTGGGCCTGGCTGCGCGGGTTCCGGTGGTGGCCCCTTGGGGTCGCGGCCGCCTGGGTGGGGGCGGAACTGCTGCGCAGCACCGTGCCGTTCGGGGGCCTGCCGTGGGGACGCCTCGCGTTCGGACTGGTCGATACCTCCGTTGACCGGTTCGGCCGCCTCGGCGGCACGGGCCTGGTCTCGTTCGCCGTCGTCCTCGCGGTCGCTCTCGCGGTGTACGCCATCGAGCGCTGGCGCCGGCTGAGCGTGGCCGCGCCGTGTCTCGCGGCCGCCGTGGCGGTGGTGGCGGTGAGCCTGGTGCTGCCGTCCGGTCCGGCGCAGGTGGCCGGTCACACCCGGGTGGCGGCGGTCCAGGGTGACGTGCCGGGGCAGGGGCTCGACCCGTTCGCCGAGCGGCGCGCAGTGCTGCACAACCACGCCAGTACCACCGTCGCCTACGCCGCGCGCGTGGACGCGGGGGCGGTGCCTCGTCCGGACCTGGTGATCTGGCCGGAGAACTCCACCGACATCGACCCGTTCACCGACCGCTCGGCGTACCAGGAGATCAACACGGCGGTTCGCGCCATCGGCGTCCCCACACTCGTCGGCGCCGTGGTGGACGGTCCGGACGCGCACCACCTGCAGAACATGGGGATCGTGTGGTCGCCGCAGACCGGCCCCGGCCAGTTCTACGTCAAGCGGCACCCGGTGCCGTTCGGTGAGTACATCCCGTTCCGCGACGTGCTGACCAAGTACATCTCGCGGCTGAAGGAGATTCCGAAGGACTTCGCGGCCGGACACCGCCCCGGTGTGATGAATCTCGGCGGGGTCACGATCGGCGACGTGATCTGCTTCGAGGTCGCCTATGACGGCCTGGTGCGTGATGTGGTCAACGGCGGCGCCCAGCTGCTCGTCGTACAGACCAACAACGCCACCTGGGCCGTGCAGTTCCCGGGCCAGCTGGACCAGCAGTTCGCGATGTCGCGCTACCGCGCGGTGGAGACGGGGCGGACCGTGGTGATCGCCTCCACCGACGGCATCAGCGGCATCATCGCACCCGACGGCACGGTGGTGGCCTCCGCCGGCCCGAAGACGCGGGCGGTGCTGCATGAACGCGTCCCCCTGACCAGCGGCATCACCCCGGGCATGCGGTACGGGTTCTGGGTCGACACCGGCCTCTCCGCGCTCGCGCTGGTGCTGGTCGGGACGGCGTATTTCGGTCGGCGCCGGCGGCGAGGGAGAATGAACGGATGAACGAAGAGCGCACCCTCGTCGTGATGCCCACCTACAACGAGGCGGAGAACATCGAGCTGGTGCTCAAGCGGCTCCGCGACAGCGTCCCCGCCGCCGACATCCTCGTCGTGGACGACGGCTCGCCCGACGGCACCGGTGACCTGGCCGACGCCGCGGCGAGCACGGATACGCAGGTGCATGTGCTGCACCGGACGACGAAGGAAGGGCTGGGGCCGGCCTACCTCGCCGGCTTCGCCTGGGGCCTGGACCGCGGGTACGACGTGCTGGTCGAGATCGACGCCGATGGCTCGCACCAGCCCGAGCAGCTCCCGCAGCTCCTGCAGGCGCTGTCCGCGGCGGACCTGGTGATCGGGTCGCGCTGGGTGCGCGGCGGCGCCGTGGTCAACTGGCCGTTGCGCAGGGAGGCACTGTCCCGCGCGGGCAGTGTCTACACACGGCTGGTGTTGGGGACCCGGGTGCGCGATGCGACCTCTGGTTTCCGGGCCTACCGCGCATCCGCGCTGCGCGAGGTGGACCTGAGCACGGTGCAATCGCAGGGCTACTGCTTCCAGCTGGACCTGGTACGCCGGGCGGCCGAGTGTGGCCTGCGGGTGACTGAGGTGCCGATCACGTTCTCCCAGCGGATGTACGGGGCGTCGAAGATGAGCGGCGGCATCATCGCCGAGGCGATGGCCAACGTGGCCCGCTGGGGGTACCAGCGACGCCGGGACCAGGTCCGCCGGTGGTGGGCAGGACGGCGGGGCCGATAGTCATGGGGTGGCTCGTAGCGCTGCTGATCACGGTCCCGATCCTTGAGATCTATGTCATCGTCCAGGTCGGTCAGGAGATCGGCGCCGTCCCGACGATCCTGGTGCTGTTGGCCGTATCGGTCGCAGGGGCCTGGTTGGTCAAGCACGAGGGGCGACGCGCCTGGCATGCGCTCCAGGACGCG
>CAYLOC010000165.1:0-7122 GCA_964385195.1 uncultured Nocardioidaceae bacterium | reverse complement strand
CCTCGATGGAGGACACGTTCTCACCACCGGAGATGATCACGTCCTTCTTCCGGTCTGAGATCACCAGGTACCCGTCGTCGTCGATGTAACCGCCGTCGCCGGTGCGGAACCAGCCGTCCACCTGCACCCGCGCGGTCTCCTCCGGCTGCTTCCAGTAGCCCTCGAGGTTGTGGTTGGAGGCGGTGATGACCTCGCCGTTCTCGTCGGTGTCCACCCGTACGCCGAGGGCGGGCGCGCCGGCACGCATCAGGCGCTTGGCCTGCTCGATCGGAGCCAGGTCGCTCCACTCGGAGCGGACGCGGTTCACCGTCACCAGCGGGGACGTCTCGGTCAACCCGTAGATCTGGCCGAACTCCCACCCCAGCCTGGTCATCACCTGCTCGATCGTGCTCGACGGCGGGGGAGCGCCGGCCACGACGAGGCGGACCCGCCCCCGACCGGGGATCGGGCCGTCCCACGTTTCGGCGGCGTCCAGCGCGGCGTTGACCACCGCCGGAGCAGCGCACAGGAGCGTGACGCCGTACTCCTGGACCCGGCGCAGGATCTCTGCGCCGTCAACCTTGCGCAGCACCACGTGCTGACCCCCGACACCGGTCACCCCATAGGGCATGCCCCACCCGTTGGCGTGGAACATCGGCAACGTGTGCAGATAGACGTCCCGGTCGTTGACCTCGGCGTGCAGGGCGAACACGGTGGCGTTGAGCCACAGGTTGCGGTGGGTCAGCTGGACGCCCTTGGGACGGGCCGTCGTACCGGAGGTGTAGTTGATGGTCGCCGTCGCCCCCTCGTCCGGCTGCGGCCACGGTCGCGGCTCCGCGTCCCGCCGATACAGCGCGTCGTCATCGCCCAGCACGAACTTGTGCCGTACGTCGAGCCCGTCCAGCTTGTCCTTGCACTCCGGGTCGGCGTAGACCACGTCGGCACCGCTGTGGCCGACGATGTAGTCGATCTCGGCCCGGGCGAGGCGGAAGTTGATGGGGACCAGGATCCGCCCCCAGCCACTGACGCCGAAGAAGGACGTGAGCAGCCGGGCGGAGTTCTGTGAGATCACCGCCACCCGGCCGCCGACGGGAACGCCGAGCTCGTCCAGCCGCGCGGCCTGCGCGCGAGCCAGGGAGGCCATCTCCCGGTAGGTGAGCCGACCCATGCTCGGGGCTGGCTGGTCCGGCTCGTCGATGACCGCACTACGTTCGGGGTAGACGGTCTCGGCACGGTCCAGGAAGTCGCGGACGGTCAGCGGGCAGAACATGGGCACCTCCGGTATCGGCTCCCTTTGATTGCACCGCAGTACGGTCGAACCGTCAATCGGTGCCCGTCTCATCCTGGGGGTTGCACGGCCGCGGGTGCGCCTGGCCCCGTACCCTGAGGGGCGTGGCAATCCCGACCCTGGACCGCCTGTACGGCCTCGGCGCCCGCCAGCAGCCGCCGTGGCCGGACCGGGCCGAGCTCGATCGTGCCGTCGAGACACTACGCACGCTGCCACCGCTGGTGTTCGCCGGCGAGTGCGACGAGCTGCGGAACCAGCTCGGGCAGGTGGCGGCGGGCAAGGCGTTCCTGCTGCAGGGCGGCGACTGCGCCGAGACGTTCGCCGGGGTCACCGCGGACAACGTCCGCGCCAAGCTCCAGGTGCTGTTGCAGATGGCGGTGGTCCTCACCTACGCCGCGGCCGTTCCCGTGGTCAAGCTCGGACGGATCGCTGGCCAGTACGCCAAGCCACGCTCCTCCGAGACCGAGACCCGCGCGGGAGTGGAGCTGCCGGCGTACCGGGGGGACGCGGTCAACGGGTTCGCGTTCGACGCGCAGAGCCGGGTCCCGGACCCGAGACGGCTGGTGCAGGTCTACAACTCCTCGGCGGCGACGCTGAACCTCTGCCGTGCGTTCCTGCACGGTGGGTACGCCGACCTGCGGCAGATGCACGCATGGAACACCGACTTCGTCCGCACCAGTCCCGTCGGTGCGGTCTACGAGAAGATGGCGGGGGAGATCGACCGGGCCCTGAACTTCATGAAGGCGATCGGCGCGGAGTCCGAGGAGCTGCACAAGGTCAGCTTCCACTCCAGCCACGAGGCACTCATCCTGGAGTACGAGCACGCGATGACGCGGGTCGACTCCCGCACCGGCTCGCCGTACGACGTGTCGGGGCACTTCGTGTGGGTGGGGGAGCGGACCCGCCAGATCGACGGGGCGCACGTGGAGTTCGCCTCCCAGATCCACAACCCCGTCGGCGTGAAGCTGGGGCCGACCACCAGCGCCGACGACGCGGTCGCACTGGCCGAACGCCTCAACCCCGACAACGTCCCGGGCCGGCTGACGTTCATCACCCGGATGGGCGCGGCGCGCATCCGCGACGTCCTGCCGGAGCTGGTGGAGAAGGTGACCGCCGCCGGATGCGCGGTCGCGTGGGTGACCGACCCGATGCACGGCAACACGTTCGAGACCTCGTCCGGTTTCAAGACCCGCAGTTTCGACGACGTGATCGACGAGGTGCGCGGTTTCTTCGAGGTTCACCACAGCCTCGGGACCTGGCCCGGAGGACTGCACGTGGAGCTCACCGGCGGCGACGTCACCGAATGCGTCGGTGGCGGCGAGCGGCTCGACGAGGACCGGTTGTGCGACCACTACGAGTCGGTGTGTGACCCGCGGCTGAACCGGACCCAGTCCCTGGAGCTGGCGTTCCTCGTCGCGGAGATGCTGAGGGAGGGCCACAGCAGATGATCGACCTGCGCAGCGACACCGTGACCGCACCGACCGACGGCATGCGTCGTGCCATGGCGGCGGCAGAGGTCGGCGACGACGTCTACGGCGAGGATCCGACGGTGCGCGCGTTGGAGGAGCGGGTCGCTGACGTGATGGGCTTCGAGGCGGCGCTGTTCACCGTCACCGGATCGATGGCCAACCTGCTCGGCGTACGGGCCCTGGTCGGAGTCGGTGAAGAGGTGCTGTGTGAGGCACAGGCGCACATCGCGCGGGCCGAGCTCGGCGCTCACGGCGCATGGACGGGTCTGACGATGCGGACCTGGAGCGACCCGCGCGGGTACGTCGACCTGTCCGCGGTGGAGTCGATGCTGGCGCCGGACCTGGGCCCGTTCTTCGTCAAGACCGCTGCGGTCTCGGTGGAGAACACCCACAACTTCGCCGGCGGAAGCATCCAGCCGCTGGACCGGCTGCGGGAACTGCGCTCGCTCGCGGACCGGGAGGGGTTCGCGGTGCACGTGGACGGTGCCCGGATCTGGAACACCCACGTCGCGACCGGTACGCCGTTGCGCGCGCTGGGCGCGGACGTCGCGGACACGATGGGGGTCTGCCTCTCCAAAGGACTCGGCGCGCCCGTCGGCTCGCTGATGCTCGGCTCGGCCGACCAGGTCGCCGAGGCGCGGGTGTGGCGGAAACGGCTGGGCGGCGGGTGGCGACAGGCCGGCGTACTCGCCGCCGCGGGGTTGTATGCCCTGGACCACCACCTCGACCGGCTCGCCGATGACCACGCCAACGCGACCGTGATCGCCGAGGCCGCGGGGCTGGACCCGGACGGCGTCGACACCAACATCGTGGTCTTCCCCGCTGCGGACGCGGCGGGCCTGGTGGCGCGGTGCCGGGAGGACGGCGTACTCGTGTCCGCCGTCGGCCCGGGACTCGTCCGTGCGGTCACCCACCTCGACGTCAGCGCGGAGGACGCCAAGCGTGCTGCCGAGGTGATCGCCCGCGCCGCCGCCCCCCACCCCCACTAACGTCCTGCACCCCGCGCGCCCTGACGCGCGCCCCGCAGGACGTTGTACGCCGAACGCGCCCGTCACACCGCGATATGGGTCACGTCCGCCTCCGGCCGGTGGCGTCGAGGCATCAGCTCCACGAGGTACATGGCCAGCAGCACGAGCCCACCGCCGACCATCATCCGCACGGTTGCCGCCTCGCCGCCGAACAGCACCGCGAAGAACGCGGCGAAGACCGGCTCCATCGTCATGATGATCGCGGCACGTGTGGCGGAGATGTGCGCCTGCGCCCACGTCTGCGCCAACATCGCCAGCGCGGCGGCGACGATCGCCATGTAGACCAGCGATAGCCAACCGCCTCCCGTACTGGGGAGGCCGATACCGTTCGGCGCACCGGCCGCCGTACACACGATCGCGATGACGACCATCTGCACGGCGGCAAGACCGACCGCACTTTCAGGTGACGACCACTGGCCCAGGCCGACGATGTGCAGGGCGTAGAGGATCGCGGAGCAGAAGATCAACAGCACACCCCCGGACACCTCGAACCCGTGCAGCGAGAGCACCCCCAGCCCCGAGGCCGACAGCGCGACCGCGAGCCACACCACGCCGCCGACCCGCTGCCGCAACAGCACCGCGGCGAGGATCGGGGTGAGCACGACGTACATCCCGGTCACGAAGCCGGAGACACTCGCGGGGGTGTGTGCCAGCCCGAGGGTCTGTAGTACCTGCGCGGCGCCGTACACCAGGCCGAGGACGACGCCGTGGACAACGTCGGACCGGGAGAGTCGGCGCAGCGCGCGCGGCGCCAGACAGATCAAGGCGACCGCAGCGATCGCGAACCGCACCGAGAGGAAGTCCAGCACCGAGACCTGCCGCAGCAGGTCCTTGATCAGGAAGAATGTCGATCCCCATGACGCGGTGACCCCCAGGAGGGCGATCGTGGGCAGCGCACCCCGGGGGACGGACACCGACACCGTCCCACCCTACGGTTGCGTTCTCAGGTGCGAATAGGCCGCCTCTCCGCGGAGTTGTCCGTACGCAGGGCAGCCAACCGCAACAGGGTGAAGTGCCCCAGTACGGCGATGCCGACGCCGGTGAGGACCAGTGCCCAGGTGGGTGCGCCGAGGTCCAGCAGGGCGATCACCACGAACGCGTCGAAGAGCGCGACCAGGTCGAAGCCGAGCAGGTCGTAGTAGCGCTCCGGCGCATGGTCGGTGCGGTTCCGGAGGATCCGCGTGGCCGCGACCGCACGCCAGACCATGTAGCCGGCGAGGACGACGAAGGCGACGAACACGATGCGCGAGGCGGCGCCCAGGGATGCCCACGTCACAGCGATCGCTGCCGTGACGGCCAGTGCTGTCACCGTGACCGCACCGGTGAATGTCCGCAACAAGCTGCCCGGTCTATGCATCGCTTGAAGGCCGACGAGGAAGGCGATGCCGCCTGCCGCCGCGTGGACGCTGATCAGGATGGTGTGCCACATGAAGACTCCCCTTTATTCCACTGTGGACTATAGGGGTCCAGTACAACACCGTCCACTGTGGAATGCAAGGGCGACGGCTTCGGCCACAATCGTCCACGTGCACCCTCGTGACGACTCGTGCTCCGGGTGCGTGGTCACAAGCGTCCACGTGGACGATTCCGTCCTCAGTTGGTGATGGTTCCCGGTGCGCCTATCACACCCAACTCCCGTCGCCGCCCGGGACAACTTCGGCGATGTCGCCGCGTGCGAGGTACGTGGGGATGCTGGCCCAGTTGCTGAGGACGTTCGCGGTCCGCGAGGTTGGCGCTTGTCCTCGGCACCACGCCTCCCGACTGATTCCTTCTGGTGCATACGTGTGTGCGTAGTAGTGGATGCCGGGCGGGAACTGTGCCCTCAGGGTCATGAGGACCCGCCGTGAGTGCATCCACTTACACACCGCCAGGACCCGGTTGAGTGGCTGAGCCCCGATCCGATCCACGACAAGTGGCCATGCCCGGACGACGTTTTCCAACGTATTGGCGGAGGTGTCCTCGACGATAATCTGCTCAGGTTCAACTCCGCAGGTGAGCAGTTCGGCACGCAGCGCAGTGGCTTCGTTGGTGTGGGTGATCTGGTTGACCCCTCCGGTCACCACCACCAGTGAAGCGACGCCCTGTGCCATCAACTGCGCGGCGATTCTGGCTGGAGTTGGAAGGCGAGTCCCGGGGACGAAAATCAGGTCTGCGTGTTCGGGCGTGCTGGTGCCGGCATCGAGGTACGACGCGATCCTGGTGCGCTCGGACGTGTTCAGCCTGTCCTCGCCGAATTGCGGTCCCATCTGCTGCACAATAAGGCCTCCCGGTCGCCACCTCTGGGCGGGCAGCCACGCCTGGGATCGGGGCGAGACGCTCACGCTCATGCCGCTGACGCGGCTCACGCCCGTGCCTGCTGGTGGTTGCTCGGCTACGGCGTTCCTTCGTGTGGGTCAGGCAGGTGGTCGAACCAGGACAGCACGGCCTTCTCGTAGCGGATCCCGAAGTCCAGCGTGGCGGTGTCCCAGCCGTCGGCCCCGGCCGCCCGGGCCTGCCGCTGTTCAGCGCGGTAGTCCCGGAGGCGCCGCGCATGGGTGTCCCGGTGTACGGCGAGGAAGTCCGCCAGGCGATCCGGGGGAAGGTGCCGGCTGAACGCCAGCGTCAGCAGCAGGGGGTAGCGGATCTGTTCCGCCCTTGGCTCGGTGGACAGCCAGTCCCGGAACGCCCGCCGCCCGGCGGAGGTCAGCCGGTACACCCGACGGTCCCGCGGCCCGGTCTCCGCGACCTCGACGAGTCCGCGGCCGGCCATCGACGAAAGCTCGCGGTAGACCTGGCTCCGGGTCAGGCTCCAGAAGTTGCCGATGACCCGTTCAGCGGTGTGCACCAGGTCCCACCCTGACTGCGGCCCGTCGTGGAGGAAGCCGAGGAGCGAACCGACGGTGGCGTTGACGGGTCGTTCGGTCACAGCAACCTCCCGGGGTACGGCGATGTTCCACAGTGGAATCTACCGCGTGGCCGGTTCGCGGTGGTCGAGTGGCGTCGAATGCCGGGAACGCTGCCACACGACGTACCGCTGGCTGCCGAGGCTGACGGCGAGCTCCTGCTCGACCCAAAGATGCACCGTCGCAGCGCGCACCGCGCCCATGGCCGCGGCCAACAGAACACTTGCTCCCACGGCGGCGATATCCCACGCGTCGAGACCGTGGTGGTGGGTGAACCCGGCGAGTTGCAGGACGCCAGCGACGAAGATGACCGTGGTCACGATCGGCCGGCGCCGCCGGAATGCGGGTCGAGGGCGGACCTGGCGGAGCACGAGCAGCGCCAGGACCACGAGGCCGATGCCCGGGTTCGCCCCGATCACGTGACGCTCCGGCCGAGAGGACGTGCCCACTCGGGCGAGAAAAGGTGACCATTCGGC
>CAYLOC010000164.1:3314-7207 GCA_964385195.1 uncultured Nocardioidaceae bacterium | reverse complement strand
CGCCGCCGCCGCGACCACTACGCTTAGACTCGACCCGTCCTACATTGGCCACCCGGAGGAGTTTGCGTTGTCTGGTCGCCTGTTCACGTCCGAGTCGGTCACGGAGGGCCACCCGGACAAGATCGCTGACCAGATCAGCGATGCCGTCCTCGACGAGCTGCTGAAGCAGGACCCGGCCAGCCGGGTGGCGGTGGAGACGCTGGTGACCACCGGGCAGGTGGTGGTCGCCGGGGAGGTCAGCACGAACGCCTACGTCGAGGTCGCGGAAGTCGCCCGGCAGAAGATCCTTGAGATCGGCTACGACTCCTCCACCAAGGGCTTCGACGGGTCCTCGTGCGGGGTCAGTGTGGCGATCGGCGCGCAGTCCCCGGACATCGCCCAGGGGGTCGACGACTCCTGGGAGGACCGTGCGGAGAGCTCCGCGGACCCGTTGGACAAGCAGGGTGCCGGTGACCAGGGGCTGATGTTCGGCTATGCCACCGATGAGACGCCGGAGCTGATGCCGCTGCCGATTACGATGGCGCACCGGCTGGCTGAGCGCCTGGCGGAGGTGCGCCGGGAGCAGGTTATGGCCTACCTGCGTCCGGACGGGAAGACCCAGGTCACCATCGAGTACGACGGGCAGCGCCCGGCCCGGGTCAGCACGGTGGTGGTGTCCAGCCAGCATGCCGCGGACATCGACCTCGACGCGATGCTCGCCCCGGACATCCGCAAGCTGGTGGTGGATGAGGTGCTGGCCCGGTTCGACATCGACGCCAGCGACTACCGGCTGCTGGTCAACCCCACCGGACGGTTCGAGGTCGGCGGGCCGAAGGGCGACGCCGGGCTGACCGGCCGGAAGATCATCATCGACACCTACGGCGGCATGGCCCGCCACGGCGGTGGCGCGTTCAGCGGGAAGGATCCTTCGAAGGTGGACCGGTCCGCCTCCTACGCGATGCGGTGGGTGGCGAAGAACGTGGTGGCCGCCGGCCTCGCCAAGCGCTGCGAGGCGCAGGTCGCCTACGCCATCGGCAAGTCCCAGCCGGTGGGGTTCTACGTCGACTGCTTCGGGACCGAGACGGTGCCCGAGCGACGGATCCAAGACGCCGTGTGGGAGGTGTTCGACCTGCGGCCGGCGGCGATCATCCGCGACCTGGACCTGCTGCGTCCCATCTACGCCTCGACCGCGGTCTATGGCCACTTCGGCCGCGAGCTGCCGGACTTCACCTGGGAGCGCACCGACAAGGTCGACGCGCTCCAGTCCGCCGTATAACGCCGCCCCCCTTTCGCCGAGAAGTCAGAACTTCCGCGATTGTGTCGGCGTGTCGCGGAGGATGTGACTTCTCGGCGGCGGTGTCGGGCGCTGGTGGTAGGACTGAAGGCATCATGACCGAGACCCGTGGTGACCAGCTTGCCTTGTTGAAAGGTGAGCTGCGCCGCCGTCGTCCCCGACCGGACCCGGCGTACGCGCCGGAGCAGCCGGTGGCGCGGGTGGCGGTAGACCTTCCGCTGGCCCACCTGGACCGGCCCTTCGACTACCTGGTCCCCGCGACGATGCACGACGACGCCGTGCCGGGATGCCGGGTGAAGGTGCGGTTCGCCGGACGCGACGTGGACGGGTTCGTGCTGCACCGCCTGGCCGAGACCGACCACCCCGGCCGGTTGGCGCCGCTGCGCCGGGTGGTCTCCTCCGAGCCGGTCCTGACCGAGGCGGTGCTGCGGCTGTGCCGCACCGTGGCGGACCGGTACGCCGGCACCCTCGCCGACGTGCTCCGCCTCGCCGTACCCCCACGTCATGCGCGCACCGAGGCCGAATCGACCCAAACGGCCCCGCCGTACAGGGACGGTCCGCGCGCGGCGGCGGCGCGCGAGCTGTGGGAGGGGGAGACCGGCGGTGCGGCGCTGTTGCGACGCCTTGGCGCCGGTGAGGCACCGCGTGCGGTGTGGGAGGCGATCCCCGGTGCCGACCCGCTCCGGATGCTGGCGGCGGCGGTCGCGTCGACGTTGGCGGCCGGACGAGGCAGCATCGTGTGTGTCCCCGATGCCCGCGACCTGCGGCCGCTGGACCGTGCCCTGACCGACGTCCTCGGGGAGGGCCGGCACGTGCTGCTCAGCGCCGACCAGGGCCCGGCGCGGCGCTACCGCTCGTTCCTCGCCGCCGCGCGGGGACAGGTGCGGGTGGTGGCCGGGACGCGTGCCGCCGCGTTCGCGCCGGTGCGGGACCTCGGTCTGGTGGCGATGTGGGACGACGGCGACGACTCGTACGCCGAGCCGCGGGCGCCGTACCCGCACGCCCGTGAGGTGCTGCTGTTGCGGGCACACCAGGAGTCCGCCGGGGTGGTGCTGGGCGGTTTCGCCCGCACCGCGGAGGCACAGATGCTCGTGGAGTCCGGGTGGGCCGCACCGGTCGCGGCACCCCGACCGCGGGTACGGGAGGCGGCGCCCCAGGTGCACGTCACCGGCGAGACCGACCGCGACCTGTCCCACGACGCTGCCGCCCGGTCCACCCGGGTCCCCCGGGAGGTGTTCGAGACGGTCCGGGCCGGGCTCGCTGCCGGCCCGGTCCTGGTCCACGTGCCACGCGGTGGGTACCAGCCCACGCTCGCGTGCGCCGCGTGTCGGCGGCCGGCCAGGTGCGCCGTCTGCACCGGGCCGCTCGCTCGTGACCGGGCGGACGTGTCGCCGCGCTGTCGGGTCTGCGGGAGCGTCGCGGACGACTGGCGCTGCCCGCAGTGCGCCGGATCCCGGATGCGGGTCCCGGTGGTGGGGTCGCTGCGCACCGCGGAGGAGTGGGGCAAGGCGTTCCCGTCGACCCCGGTGGTGGTCTCGGGGGGAGACCGCGTGCTGGATGGGGTCGAGGACCGGCCCGCCGTCGTGATCGCCACCCCCGGGGCGGAGCCCCGCGCGCCGGACGGTTATGCGGCCGCGGTGCTGCTGGACACCTGGCTCACCCTCGGCCTGTCCTCGCTGCGGGCGGCGGAGGAGGCGCTGCGCCGCTGGCTGGCGGTCGCTGCCCTGGTGCGCCCGGCGTCTGCTGGTGGTCGGGTCATCGCCGTCGGCGACCCGTCGGTATCGCCGCTGCAGGCGCTGGTGCGGTGGGACCCTGCTGGGTACGCGGCCCGGGAGCTCGGGGAGCGTCGCTCGGCCGGGCTCACGCCCGCCACCCGGATGGCGACGGTCACCGGTGCCGTCGACGATGTGTCGGAGGCGCTGGCGGCTGCCGAGCTCCCCGACACGGTGCAGGTGCTCGGTCCGCTGGACATCGGCGAGGGCCGGTCCCGAGCGGTGCTGCGGATCGACGTACGGCACGGTCCGCGCCTGACGCGTGCGCTTCAGCAGATGCAGGCCGGACGCAGCAGCCGCAAGCTCCCCGCCGTACGGGTGCAGGTGGACCCGACCGACCTCGCCTGAGCGACGCTCGTCACCGCCGGTGCGGAGTGCGATCAGTCACGGTCTCCTCCGCCGGGGTCGGCAAGCCGTTCGGCGTAGCCGGTGAGCGCACGCCGGTAGTCCTCGACGTCGTCGGCGCTGGTGGTCAGCGCCGCCGTGATGGCTTCGGCAACGGCGGTGTCGGCCCGCCCGGCAGCGTGCAGGGCCAGGGCGAGGAACAACCGGTTGGCGGCTCCGTCCGGCCACTTCCGGACCGCCGCACGGTGCACGGCCACCGCCTCGGCGGCGTCTCCGGTGACGCGGAGGGAGCTTCCCAGCTGTACGTGCGCCCGGTACGCGGTGTCATCGGTGAGCCGACAGGCAATCGCCCGCCGGTACAGCGGGATCGCCTCGCGTTCCCGGTCCGCGGCGTCGAGGGCAGATGCGTACTCAAACGCTGCGGTCCCGTCGTCGGGGTGCTCGTGTACGGCGCGGGCGAGGGCGTCGATCGCGGATCCGGACATCGCCCCAGTGTCTCACCC
>CAYLOC010000164.1:0-3214 GCA_964385195.1 uncultured Nocardioidaceae bacterium | reverse complement strand
GTGTCTCACCCGGTGTCTCACCCGGGCCACAACCCGACTTGTGAGCAGTTGTGACGCGTGGATTCGTCAACCCGCTGTCACAACGGCGCAGAAGTCGGGTTGTGGTTCCGGACGGGCGCCGTTGTGGTTCCCGACGCGAGCGGACCGGCCGATAGGATGGTGGCCCGAGGAGCCCCCGACGATCCAGAACCTGGAGAACCTTCGTGTCCGTGCGTGACATCCGCCTGTTCGGTGACCCGATCCTGCGTACCACCGCCGATCCGGTCACCGACTTCGACAAGGAGCTGCGCACGCTGGTGCGGGACCTGACCGAGACGATGCTGGAGGCACCGGGCTCCGGTCTGGCGGCGCCGCAGATTGGCGTCGGGCTGCGGGTGTTCACCTACAACGTCGACGATGAGGTCGGTCACCTGATCAACCCCACGCTCTCGTTGTCGGAGGAGACCCAGGACGGCGCGGAGGGGTGCCTGTCCATCCCCGGGCTGTCCTACGACTGCACACGGGCGTTCGGCACGGTGGCGCAGGGTTTCAACATGTACGGCGACCCGGTGACCATCGAAGGCACCGCGGACCTGGCTCGCTGCCTCCAGCACGAGACCGACCACCTCGACGGCATCATGTTCGTCGACCGGCTGGACCCGCAGACCCGCAAGGTCGCGATGAAGGCGATCCGGGAGGCGGAATGGAGCGGCATGACACCGCCGACGGTCAAGCAGTCCCCCCACCCGATGTTCGGCCGGGCACTGTAGATGCGGGCACTGTCCATGGCGGCCCTGTAGATGCGGCTCGTCTTCGCCGGCACCCCCGAGACTGCCGTCCCCTCGCTGGCCGCTCTCTTGACGTCCCGGCACGACGTTGCCGCGGTGGTCACCCGGCCCGACGCGCGCGCCGGACGCGGCCGCCACCTCACGCCGTCTCCGGTGGCCGCCTACGCCGCCGAGCACGGCCTGGAGACGCTGAAGCCCCGCAAGCCCGGGGACGCGGAGTTCCTCGACCGGCTCCGCGCGATCGGCCCGGACTGCTGCCCGGTCGTCGCCTACGGCGGGCTGTTGCCGCAGCGGGCACTGGACATCCCGCCGCAGGGATGGGTCAACCTGCACTTCTCGCTGCTTCCGGCGTGGCGTGGGGCGGCTCCGGTGCAGCGGGCGGTCATGGCCGGAGACGACGTCACCGGAGCCACGACATTCCGCATCGTCAAGGCCCTGGACGCCGGTCCGACGTACGCGTGCCTGACCGAGACGATCCGCCCCGACGACACCGCCGGGGACCTGCTCGACCGGCTCGCCGACCACGGCGCGGGGCTGCTGGTGACGACCCTCGACGGCATCGAGGACGGCACGTTGACCGCACGTCCGCAACCGGGCGAGGGAGTCTCCGTCGCGGCCAAGTTGGAGCCGGCAGAGGCACAGGTGGACTGGACCCGGCCGGCGTACGCCGTCGACCGGCTGGTCCGCGGCTGCACACCCGAGCCCGGTGCCTGGACCACCGTGGACGGGCAGCGGTTGAAACTCGGACCGGTACATCCCCTTCCCGAGCACGAGGGGCTGGCTCCCGGAGAGCTGGACGTGGGCAAGCACGAGGTCGTGGTCGGGACCGGGTTCGGCGCCGTGCGACTCGGCCGCGTCCGGCCGCCGGGCAAGGGCGAGATGGACGCCGCCGCCTGGGCCCGGGGAGCGCGCGGGCTGTCCGGGTTCCTCGGGCACCGGGATGGCTGAGGTCCGCAGAGCGGCACGGCGGACCCGCCTGGACCCGGCACGACGTGCGGCGTACGCGGCGCTGCTGCGCGTTGCCACTGAGGACGCCTACCTCAACCTGACCCTGCCGTCGCTGCTGACCGAGCGCGGTCTCACCGGCCGGGACGCCGCTTTCGCCACTGAGATCGCCTACGGAACGGCACGGTGGTCCGGCACCTACGACGTCTTTCTCGACTCGTTGGTGCGTGGCGGTGTCGCGTCGCTGGAGCCGTCGGTGCTGGTGGCATTGCGGATCGGCGCGCACCAGGTGCTGCGGATGCAGGTGCCCGCTCGTGCTGGAGTGGGAACGTCGGTGGAACTGGTGCGTGAGACGGCGGGGGAGCGTCCGGTGCGGATGGTCAACGCGGTGCTGCGCCGGCTCGCCGACACCTCCTTCGACGAGTGGGTCACGCGGTGTGCTCCAGCCGCGGAGAACGACCCGGTCGGCCATCGTGCCGTGCGGTACGCACACCCGTCCTGGATCGTCGAGGCATTCAGTCGGGTGCTACCGCCCACGGAGATCGACGCCGCGCTGGCTGCCGACAACGAGCCGCCGGTAGTGACGCTGGCTGCCCGTCCGGGACTGACCTCAGCAGCAGATCTGGCAGGCGCGGGACGCGCTCGGGGTCGATGGTCGCCGTACGCCGTGCAGCTCGGCGGGGGTGACCCGGGTGACCTCCCGGAGGTGCGTCAGGGGCTGGCCGGGGTGCAGGACGAGGGCTCGCAGCTGGTGTGTCTGGCGCTGGTGAACGCGGACGTGGCCGGTGCGGATCGTCGGTGGCTGGACCTGTGTGCCGGGCCCGGCGGGAAGGCGGCGATGCTGACCGGCCTGGCGCGACTCCGGCACGCAGTCCTGGTCGCGGCCGAGCGCCGGCCGCGCCGGGCCGAGTTGGTGGCGCAGGCGCTGCGGGGGTATGGCGGTGGGCCAGTCATCGCCGCCGACGGCACCGCGCCGGCATGGCCGCGTGCGTCGTTCGACCGGGTGCTGGTCGACGCGCCGTGCACCGGGCTGGGAGCACTGCGGCGGCGACCGGAAGCGAGGTGGCGTCGGCGAGCCGCCGATGTGGCTGGGCTGGTGAAGCTGCAGCGCCGGCTGGTGGAGGTCGCCGTGGACTCGGTCCGTCCGGGCGGGATCGTCGCCTATGTGACGTGCTCGCCGCACCCGGACGAGACCCGCGGCGTGGTCGACGCGGTGCTGGCCGGGCGTCGCGACGTCGCGGAGGAGGACGCGCGGGGGTTGCTCCCCGACGTGCCTGATCTCGGCACCGGCCCGCGCGTGCAGCTCTGGCCGCACCGGCACGGCACCGACGCGATGTTCCTCGCGGTGCTGCGGCGTACTACGGGCGGGTCGGCCCGCGCGCTCAGTTGAGCCGGCGGGTCCCGGTGTTGTCGGCCAGGTAGTGGTGGCCGTGCGGTGATCTCCAGATGAACAGTCCCGGGAACGGCTGCCGGACGAGCCATCGTCCGAACGTCTTGACCCT
>CAYLOC010000163.1:0-7316 GCA_964385195.1 uncultured Nocardioidaceae bacterium | reverse complement strand
CCCGCTCCAGTGCGCTGGCCAGCAAGGCCACCGGGTTCCCGATCGCGAAGATCGCTGCGAAGGTCGCGCTGGGTTACTCCCTCGACGAGATCCCCAACGACATCACCCGGGAGACCCCGGCCAGCTTCGAGCCGACCCTGGACTACGTCGTGGTCAAGGTGCCGCGCTTCGCGTTCGAGAAGTTCCCCGCGGCCGATGCCACCCTCACCACGCACATGAAGAGCGTCGGAGAGGCGATGGCCATCGGGCGCAGCTTCACCGAGGCGCTGCAGAAGGCGATGCGGTCGGTGGAGAAGCCGGACTCGTCGTTCGACTGGTCCGCTCCGCCGGAGGACGCCGAGGACGCGCTGGCCCGCGCCAGCAGCCCCCACGCCGGACGGCTGCGCGACGTGATGGACGCGATCCGCGGCGGCGCCTCGGTCGCGGAGGTGCACGCGGCCACCGGGATCGACCCATGGTTCCTCGACCAGCTGTCGCTGCTGCAGGAGGTAGCCGTCGACGTCCGCGCCGCCGACCGGTTGACCCCGGACCTGCTGCGGCGCGCGAAGCGGCACGGGTTCTCCGACGCCCAGCTCGCCGGCCTGACCGGACAGAGCGAGGACGTGGTCCGCGGCGTACGGCAGGCGCTCGGCGTCCGGCCCGTCTACAAGACCGTCGACACCTGCGCCGCGGAGTTCGCCGCCGCCACGCCGTACCACTACTCCTCCTACGACGAGGAGACCGAGGTCGAGCCCCGTACCAAGCCGGCAGTGATCATCCTCGGCAGCGGTCCGAACCGGATCGGGCAAGGGATCGAGTTCGACTACTCCTGCGTCCACGCCTCCATAGCCCTGTCCGGCGCCGGATACGAGACGGTCATGGTCAACTGCAACCCCGAGACGGTCTCCACCGACTACGACACCTCAGACCGGCTGTACTTCGAGCCGCTGACGCTGGAGGACGTGCTCGAGGTGGTGGACGCCGAGAGCGCGGCCGGTCCCGTCGCCGGTGTCATCGTCCAGCTCGGCGGGCAGACGCCGCTGCGGCTCGCCCGCGGGCTGGAGGCTGCCGGCGTCACGGTCGTCGGCACGGCACCGGAGGCGATCCACCTCGCCGAGGACCGCGGGTCCTTCGGGCACGTGCTTGCCCGCGCCGGGCTGCCGGCCCCGGCACACGGCGTCGCCACGTCGTACGACGAGGCACGTCAGGTCGCGGCCGGGATCGGCTTCCCGGTGCTGGTCCGCCCGTCGTACGTGCTCGGTGGCCGTGGGATGGAGATCGTGTACGACGACGACGCGCTGCGCGGCTACATCGAACGCGCCACGACCGTGTCACCGGACTACCCGGTACTGGTCGACGAGTTCCTCGACGACGCCGTCGAGCTCGACGTGGACGCGCTGTACGACGGACACGAGGTCTATCTCGGTGGGGTGATGGAGCACATCGAGGAGGCCGGGATCCACTCGGGAGACTCCGCGTGCGCGCTGCCACCGATCACCCTGGGCGCCGAGGACGTGGCCCGGATCCGGGAGTCCACCCGCGCCATCGCCGAGGGCGTCGGCGTCCGCGGGCTGATCAACATCCAGTTCGCCGTCGCGGCCGACGTGCTGTACGTGCTGGAAGCCAACCCGCGTGCCTCCCGCACCGTGCCGTTCGTCTCCAAGGCCACGGCCACCCCGCTGGCCAAGGCCGCCGCCCGGATCATGCTCGGCGCCAGCGTCGACGACCTGCGCACCGAGGGACTGCTGCGGCGGTACGGCGATGGCGCCGACGAGACGCAAGGGGCGCCGGTCGCGGTCAAGGAGGCGGTGATGCCGTTCAGCCGGTTCCGCACGCCCGACGGGCAGAACGTCGACACCGTGCTCGGTCCGGAGATGAAGTCGACCGGGGAGGTGATGGGGCTGGACACCACGTTCGGCACCGCGTTCGCCAAGGCCCAGATCGCCGCCATCGGACAGCTGCCGCGCGGCGGCACCGCGTTCGTGTCGGTGGCGAACCCCGACAAGCGGCACATGATCTTCCCGATCAAGCGGCTCGCCGACCTGGGGTTCGCGATCCTGGCCACGGCCGGTACGGCGTCGGTGCTGCGCCGCAACGGGGTCGCGGCCACCACGGTGCGCAAGTACACCGAAGGCGCCGGGGAGGACGGTGAGCCCACCATCGTCGGACGGATCCTCGACGGCGAGGTGGACCTGGTCATCAACACCCCGCACGGCACCACGTCCGGCGGGTCTCCCCGCGCCGACGGCTACCAGATCCGCACCGCGTCGATCCGGGCGAACATCCCCTGTGTCACCACCGTGCAGGGCCTGGCCGCCACCGTCCAGGGCATCGAGGCGATCCTGGCCGGAGGTGTCGGCGTACGGTCGCTGCAGGACTGGCACGAGAGCGCATGACCCTGTACCAGACGCTGTTCGACCACGGTCTCACCCGGATCGACGCCGAGCGTGCGCACCGGTGGGCCTTCCGCGCGATCCGCGCCGGCCACGCCGTCCCTGGTCTGCTTGCCCTCGTCACCGCCGAGACGTCACATCTTCCGCGACACGCCCGGCATGTCGCGGAAGATGTGACGTCTCGGCGGGTGATGGGGGTGCGCTTCCCGGGACCGCTGGGACTGGCCGCCGGGTTCGACAAGAACGCCGTCGGCGTCCCCGCCCTGGCGGCGATGGGCTTCTCCTTCGTCGAGGTCGGCACCGTGACCGCCCGGCCGCAGCCGGGCAACCCGCGACCCCGGCTGTTCCGGCTTCCTGCCGACCATGCCGTGGTCAACCGGATGGGGTTCAACAACGACGGCGCCGCAGTGGTCGCGCGCCGGCTGGCCCGGCTCCGGCGGCGGCACCCCCGGGGCCGGCTCGTCGTCGGGGTGAACATCGGCCGCAGCAAGGACGCTGAGGACGCCGAGGACGCCGAGGCCGACTACCGCACCAGTGCCGGCCTCCTCGCGCCGTACGCCGACTACCTCGTCGTCAACGTCAGCTCACCCAACACCCCCGGCCTGCGTGACCTCCAGGCGGTGTCGCGCCTGCGCCCGCTGCTGGCCACCGTGCGCGAGACGGCGGACACCGTCGCCGGGCGTCCGGTGCCGCTGCTGGTGAAGATCGCCCCCGACCTCGCCGACCCCGACGTCGCGGCCGTGGCCGATCTGGTGACCGAGCAGGGCCTGGCCGGGGTCGTGTGCTGCAACACCACCGTCGGCCGTGACGGCCTGGTCACCGACCCCGCAACCGTCGACGCAGCAGGCGCCGGCGGTCTCTCCGGCCGCCCGCTGCGGGAACGCTCGGAACAGATGCTGGCCAACCTGCGCCGACGGCTCGGGCCGGAGCCGACCCTCATCTCCGTTGGTGGGGTGTGGGACGCCGCTGATGTCCTCGGGCGGTTGGACGCAGGGGCGAACCTGGTCCAGGCCTACACCGCATTCGTCTACCAGGGGCCGCGTTGGGCCTCGCGCGTCCAGCGGGAGGTCGCCCGCCGTGCGCAGCACCGTACTGCGGCCGTGAGCAGCAGATGACGCCGCCGCCGCGGGTCCACGGCGAGGTCTTCTCCGTGTCCCGGTCCGGCGACTACACCCACCTCACCCTCGTCGCGGCCGGAGTCGCCGAACGAGCCCGCCCCGGCACGTTCGTGCTGCTCGGGGTAGGCGGGGAGATGTCGGCGACCGTGCTGCCGCGACCGTACTGGGTCTACCGCGCGAAGCCGTCCGGCGCCTACGGCAGCACCGTCGAGGTCGTGGTGTCCCCGCGCGGGCCCGGCAGCCGTTGGCTCGCCGGACGCCGCGCCCATGACACGGTGGAGATCACCGGCCCCCTGGGCCGGCCGTTCGCGCTCCCGAAGGAGCCGGTGACCTGCGCCCTCGTCGCCGAGGGGTATGCCAGCGCCTTGATGTTCGGACTCGCCGAGCGGCTGCGTGACCGCGGCTGCCCGGTCCACATGGTGCTCGGCGCCGAGCGTGAGCCCGGTCTGTTCGGCGCGCTCCAGGCCCGGCGTGCGGCCCGGTCGGTCACCGTCACCACCCACGACGGCAGCGTGGGAATCCGCGGCAGCGTGGTCGACGTACTGCCGTCGGTGCTCCAGCGGCACGAGGCGGAGGTCGTCTACGCCTGCGGCCCCTCGACCCTGCTGGCCGACGCCGCCCGCGTGGCAGGCGAGGGCGGCGCATGGTGCCAGGTAGCGGTCGAGCGGCCACTGCCGTGTGGCTTTGGCGCGTGCGGGGGGTGTGAGCTGCCGGTCCGCGGCGACGACGGTGTGCTCCGGTCCGCCCGTGCCTGCGTCGACGGCCCGGTGCTGCCCGCGGAACGTGTCGCCTGGGACCAGCTGTCGAACGGTTGGGGGAGTCCGGGATGAACGGCGGCGCCGCGGTCGACCTGTCCGTCTCGCTGGCCGGGATGCGCCTGGACAACCCCGTCATGACGGCAGCCGGCTGCACCGGGAGTGGCCGCGAGATCTCCCGGTACGTCGACCTGACCGGGCTCGGCGGTGTCGTCACCCGCTCGGTGACCCGGGACCGGGTCGAGGGACCCGGCCGGCGCATCGTCGAGACACCGTCGGGGCTGTTGTTCTCCGCCGCCGCGGCAGGCCCGGGAGTCGACCACTTCCTGGCCACCGAGCTCCCGTGGCTGCTGCAGACCGAGGCCCGCGTCCTGGTGTCGGTGCGCGGGCACAGCCTGGAGGAGTACGCCGAGCTGGCCCGGCGGGTGGGTGACACCCCGGGCATCGCCGCTCTCGAGGTCGTGCTGGACGCTCCGCCCCGTGGTGATGCTCCGAGCCATGACCCGGTGGCGATGGCAGGCCGCATCGTGGGGGTCGTACGCCGCGAGGCGGCACGAGGGGTGCCGGTCCTGGTGAAGCTCACGCCCGGCCACGCGCCGCTGCCCGCGCTCGCCGTCGCAGTGGCCGACAGCGGCGCGGATGCCGTGGTGGTCGCGGGCACACCACCGGGCACGTCCTACGACCCGCACACCCTCGGTGCGGCGGTCCGGGGACACCTCGTGGGGCCGGCCGTGCTGCCGCTGACGTTGCACGCGGTTACCGAGGTGGTGACCGCGCTGCCGGACATGACCATCGTCGCGGCGGGTGGCGTGTGCAGCGGGCGTGATGCCGCGGCCCTGCTTGCCGCCGGGGCCTCCGCGGTCCAGATCGGCACCGCACTGCTGCGCGAACCGGCCGCCGCCGCGCGGATCGTGGCTGAGCTCGGCGCGGAACTCGCTGCCCGCGGTGCGCCGCGTGCGGCAGACCTCATCGGCACCGGCCGGGCAAAAACGGCATGAGCCAGGAGGAGGGAGCGGCCGTGGAGACGTTCGGAGCAAGGCTGCGGGCAGCGATGGACGAGCACGGACCGTTATGCGTCGGCATCGACCCGCATCCGTACCTGCTGCGTCGCTGGGGGCTGACCGACGACGCCGCCGGGCTGGAGCGGTTCGCCATGACCTGCGCGGACTCGCTGTGCGGGCGGGTGGCGGTGCTGAAACCGCAGAGCGCGTTCTTCGAGCGGCACGGGGCGGCCGGCATCGCCGTGCTCGAACGGCTTCTCTCCTCCGCACGGGCGGCCGGGACCCTTGTACTCGCCGACGTCAAACGCGGCGACATCGGCTCCACCATGCAGGGGTACGCCGACGCCTACCTGAGCGCCTCCGCGCCGCTGGCGGTCGACGCGATCACGGTCAGCCCCTACCTCGGGTTCGGGTCGCTCCGGCCGGTGCTGGACACAGCGGCCGCGCACGGCCGCGGAGTGTTCGTGCTGGCCGCGACATCCAACCCCGACGGCGCCGAGGTCCAGCTTGCCGAGACCGGTGGAGTCTCGGTGGCGGCGCGGCTGCTCGCCGAGGTCGCGGCGGAGAACGACGGTGCGACGCCGATGGGATCCGTCGGCGCGGTCGTCGGCGCCAACCAGGTCGTCGTACCGGTCCCCGAGCACCTCAACGGCCCGGTACTGGCACCCGGCGTCGGCGCCCAGGGCGGCAACGCCGACACGATCCGCGCAGTCTTCGGCACGGCCACCCATCATGTGCTCGCCTCCGCCTCGCGCAGCATCCTGGAGCACGGACCGGCGCCCGACGACCTCCAGGCGGCCACGACACAGACGCTGAACCAGGTCCGCGCAGCCCTCGCCGGAGGGAAGTGAAGGGGCCGCGTTTGCGACCGCGTGCTCGCCACAGTAGGTTGCCCCCGTGCATCCACTTCCGATCGTTCCTCGCTGAGGTCATCCCCATGCCCGTGCCCGAGTTGAGTCCGGAACAACGCCAGGCGGCCCTGCAGAAGGCGGCGAAGATGCGCCGCGAGCGGGCCGCGGTCAAGGCCCGGCTGAAGCACTCCGGCGCCTCCCTGGCGGAGGTGCTGCGCGATGGCCACAAGAACGAGGCCATCGGCAAGATGAAGGTCCTCGACCTGCTGCAGGCCATGCCGGGACTGGGAAAGGTGCGTGCGCGCAGCCTGATGAACCGGCTGGGGATCGCCGAGTCCCGCCGCGTGCGTGGCCTGGGCGCCAACCAGGTGGCCGCCCTCGAGCGTGAGTTCGCCCCCCGCTCCTGACCGGCTCCCGGCCGGCCGGAGTCGGCTGACGGTGCTGGCGGGGCCGACCGCGGTGGGCAAGGGCACGGTCTCGGCGTACATCCGATCCCACTACCCCGAGGTGTGGATCTCGGTGTCGGCGACCACCCGCCCGCCACGGCCCGGCGAGGTCGACGGGGTGCACTACCGGTTCGTCGACGATGACCGGTTCGACGCGATGATCCGCGACAACGAGTTGTTGGAGTGGGCGGTGGTGCATAACGCCGCCCGGTACGGCACGCCGCGCGCCCCGGTCGAGCGAGCCCTGGCCGACGGTCGGCTGGCGCTGCTGGAGATCGACCTGCAAGGTGCCCGCCAGGTGCGGCGGACGATGCCCGAGGCGTTGTTCGTGTTCCTCACCGCCCCGACGTGGCAGGAGATGGTACGCCGACTCGCGCTACGCGGCACCGAGGACGACGCGACCCGAGAGGCGCGACTGGCTACCGCGAGAACCGAGCTCGCCGCCGAACCGGAGTTCGACCGCACCATCGTCAACGCCGAAGTTCACGCCGCGGCGGAGGAGTTGGTAGCATTGATGCGAACCCATCAACCCGACAGCCATCAACCCGACAGTCAGTGAGGCGCTTGCGTGTCCGGAACCCAGCCCGTAGCCGAGGGGATCACCAACCCCCCTATCGATGAGCTGCTGACCAAGACCGATTCCAAGTACCGGCTGGTCCTCTACGCCGCCAAGCGTGCCCGGCAGATCAACGCCTACTACTCCCAGCTCGGCGAGGGACTGCTGGAGTACGTCGGCCCGCTGGTCGACACCCACCTGCAGGAGAAGCCGCTGT
>CAYLOC010000162.1:0-7341 GCA_964385195.1 uncultured Nocardioidaceae bacterium | reverse complement strand
CGTGACCCGTGTGCATCGGGGAGGGACCACGACCCTCAACATCACCTTGAACAAGACCTAATCGAAGTACGACGCACCCACAAGGAGAGGGGCGCCTCCGCTGCGGCGAAGGTGCCCCTCTCGGCATCTCCGGGGGAAAGGAGAACGAAACATGAATTCCAGGGGTTGACGTACTGATACATGTGTTTCATACTCGCAGAGATACGAGACTGCTGTTTCAGTAACCGACGGCCGCAGGAGGCCCCCATGGGTGGAATGCTGAGTAGTAGGAACGGGCGCAGGATAGGCGGCGTTCTGACCGCCCTGACACTGGTGGCGATGGCGCTGGCCGGATGCGGAGGGGGCGCGGAAGGCAGCAAGAGCGCCGACACGATCGTGATCGGCCAGGTCGCGGAACCGAAGTCGCTGGACCCTGCGGCGGACACCGCCGTCAACGACTTCCGGATCCTGGTCAACATCTATGACGGGCTGGTCACCTACGCACCGGACTCCCTGGAGATCAGACCGGACCTGGCCACCGACTGGAACGTCAGCAAGGACGGCACGACGTACACGTTCACGTTGCGGAAGGGCGTGAAGTTCCAGGACGGAACGCCCCTGACCGCCCAAGCAGTGAAGTACAACTTCGACCGCATGCTCGTGAAGGGAGCACCGGGAAGCAACACCGGACCGTTCCCGCTCGCCGACCAGTTCTACGGCGCCGTAAAGAAGGTCATCGCGGTGGACAAGCACACGGTCCGCTTCGAGCTCTCCCACCCGTACGCCCCTTTCCTGTCCAACCTTGCCTACCCGACCGGGCTGATCGTGTCCCCGGCAGCGGTGAAGAAGTACGGCAAGAAGTTCGGCCACCACCCGGTCGGTACCGGTCCGTTCGCCTTCAAGTCCTGGACACCGAACCAGAGCGTGGTCCTGACCGCGAACCAGGACTACTGGGGAGGAGCGCCGAAGACCAAGACCGCCGTCTTCCGCCCGTTGCCGGAGGCCAGCGGCCGAATCGCGGCGTTGAAGTCCGGCGACGCTGACCTGATCGTGGAGGTACCCGCGGACAACCTGGCCCAGCTGCGCTCGGACTCGGCCCTGAAGGTGCAGACGGTGGCCGGACCCCATCTGTGGTTCCTGATCCTGAACACCAAGCAGGGTCCGTTCAAGAACAAGCTGGTGCGTCAGGCGGCCAACTACGCGATCAACAAGAAGGCCATCGTGAAGAACATCCTGGCCGGCACCGCTGCCGTTGCCACCGGCCCCATCGCCCCGGCGTTCGGAGCTGCGCATGATGACTCCATCCAGGGCTACCCCTACAACCTTGCCAAGGCCAAGAGCCTGATGAAGAAGGCCGGGCTGTCCAACGGCGCGGATGTGACGTTCTACGTCACCACCAGCGGGTCGGGGATGTTGGAGCCGAAGGCCATGGCCGAGGCGATCCAGGCGCAGCTGAAGAAGATCGGCCTGCGGGTGCACATCAAGACGTTTGAGTGGAACACGTTCCTGGACAAGGTCAACGCGGGTCTGGCCGGGAAGGCCGACATGGCCGAGATGGCGTGGATGACCAATGACCCGGGTACCCTGCCGTACCTGACGCTGCGGACCCAGGCGTTCCCGGACAAGGGCGGGTTCAACTCCGGCTACTACTCCAATCCGGAGGTGGACCGGCTGATCAACAAGATCCAGACCACGACCAACCCGGATGCGCGCAACAAGCTCTTCCACCAGATGTCCAAGCTCGTGGTGGAAGACGCGCCCTGGGTGTTCGTCGCCAACGGCAAGATGACGGTGGCGATGACCAGCCACCTCTCCGGCGTCACGGCACACCCGTCGCGAGTCCTCTACCTCAAGGACGCCGTCTTGAAGTGACGACGCGGCTCGCACGACCGCGGGGAACGCCGTACGAGGAAGGAGGAGAGGGCGATGGGCCGTTACCTGCTACGCCGGATGCTGTACCTGCTCCCGGTGCTCGTGGGCGTCTCGTTCCTCACGTTCTGCCTGATGGCGCTGATCCCCGGCGACCCCGCACAAGCCATCCTCGGTTCGTACGCGACCGCACAGAACCTGGCGGACCTGCGTGCACAACTGCACCTGGACCAGCCGTGGCCGCAGCAGTACGTCAGCTGGATCGGCAACGCGTTGACCGGTGACCTCGGCCGGTCCTACTCGCTCAGCCGCCCGGTCGCGGATGTGGTGATGGGGAGGCTCGGGAACACGTTGCTGCTCGCTGCCGCCGCCTTCGTGATCAGCGTGACCGCGGGTCTCGTGGCGGGTGTGCTCGCCGCCGTACGACGGGGGCGCTGGCTGGACCGGTTGATGACCACCGGCGCCCTGGTCGGGCTGTCCACCCCGACGTTCTGGCTGTCGATGTTGCTGGTCTTCTTCTTCGCGGTCTCGTTGGGCGTGCTGCCCTCCGGTGGGATGACCGAGCCGTACGGCGGGGGCGGCGTCCTGGATGTGCTGCGGCACCTGTTACTCCCCGCGCTGGCCTTGGGGATGGTGGCGTCCGGAGTGATTGCGCGGCTCACGCGCTCATCGATGCTGGAGGTGCTCGGGGCCGAGTTCCTGCGGACCGCTCGAGCGCAGGGGCTGGCCGAGCGTGTCGTGATCTTCCGGCATGCCTTCAAGAACGCACTGGTGGCGATCATCCCCGTGATCGGCATCCAGGTGGGCTTCCTGCTCGGCGGTGCGGTCTATGTGGAGACCATCTTCAACTGGCCCGGTATCGGCAGCATGCTCGTCACCGCAATCCAGACCAGGGACATCCTCCTCGTCCAGGGCGGTGTGCTCGTTGTCGCCGTGGCCTACGTCCTCATCAACCTCGCTGCCGACGTCTTGCAGGCGCTGGTCGACCCCAGGATCCGTGTTCAGTGACCGCCGCCGATCTCACCACCCCACCACCCGCCGAGCCCACGGCGGAGGTCGTCAGCGGGCAGGAGTCGGTGTGGCGACGTCTGGTCTCGCACCGGCTCGCGGCGATCGGCCTGGTGGTGGTCGCGGTCATTGTCGTGGTCGCGATCCTCGCGCCCTGGTTGCCGATGAAGGATCCGGCGGCTACCCACCTCTCAGCCCGGCTGGCTCCTCCCGGCTCCTCCGGTCACCTGCTCGGCACCGACAAACTCGGCCGGGACATCTTGTCCCGCCTGGTCTGGGGTGCCCGCACCAGCCTCGTCGTCGGGGTGCTGGCCACCCTGGTTGCCGCCATCATCGGATCGCTGCTCGGACTGGTCAGCGGCTTCTTCCACGGCATCGTCGACAGCGTGCTGATGCGCTCGATCGACGTGGTGATGGCGTTCCCGTACCTGCTGCTGGCGATCGGCCTGGTCGCGTTCCTCGGACCGGGACTGCTGAAGGCGATGATCGCGATCGCGGTGGTGAACATCCCCTTCTTCGCCCGGGCGGTCCGCGGCGCCACCCTCAGCGTGGTCTCCGCGGACTACGTCGAGGCCGCCGGCTTGTGCGGACGACCGCGCCTGTCGGTGCTGTTCGTTGAGGTGCTGCCCAACGTGTTCGCCACCATCCTCGTCACCAGCTCCACCACGATCGGGTGGATGATCACCGAGACCGCCGGGCTGTCCTTCCTCGGGCTGGGGGCCCAGCCGCCGAAGTCTGACTGGGGGACGATGCTCGGTGACGGTCGGGACCTGCTGACCATTGCCCCGCACGTGTCTCTGATTCCCGGGTTGGCGATCTTCGTGGTCGTGATCTCGCTGAACTTCGTCGGCGACGGTCTGCGCGATGCCCTGGATCGGAAGCTGCCGTGACCGCCGTCGGACGGGCCCAGGCGGTGGAGCCGGAGCCGGGCACCGGCGCCGATGTCTTGCAGGTGCGAGGGCTCGCCACCGAGGTGCTCTCCCGTGGGCGCCGGTTCGATGTGGTCCGTGGTGTTGACCTCAGCGTGCCGCGCGGTACGACGATCGGCATCGCCGGTGAGTCCGGCAGCGGGAAGACCATGCTGGCCATGTCGATCCTGTCCCTCCTTCCCGGCAACTCGGTCCGTATCCGCGCCGGGTCGGTCCTGTTCGAAGGCGAGGACCTGACTCGTGCATCCAAACGGCACGTGCGGAGCCTGCTCGGCAGACGGTTGTCGGCGGTGTTCCAGGACCCCCTGACGAGTCTGGATCCGCTGCACACGGTCGGTGCCCAGCTGGTGGAGTCCCTGCGGCGGCACCAGGACATCAGCCGGTCAGCAGCCTGGAGACGAGCTCGGGACCTCCTGGACGCGGTGCACATCCCCGAAGCCGCACGTCGCGTCCGCTCCTACCCCCACGAGCTGTCCGGCGGACAACGGCAGCGGGTCGCGATCGCCCTTGCTATCGCGCACGAACCGGCCCTGTTGATTGCCGACGAGCCCACCACGGCCCTGGATGTCACCGTCCAGGCCGAGATCCTCAACCTGCTGGATGAGCTACAGCAGCGGATGGGGATGTCCATGCTGTTCATCACCCACGACCTCGGCGTACTGGGAGACATCTGTGACCGGGTCGCCGTCATGTACGCCGGCCGGATCGTCGAGGAGGCCGGGACCGAAGCGTTGTTCGACGCCCCACAGCACCCCTACACCCGCAGACTGATGGAGTGCGTCCCGGTACTCGGCAACCGGGTGGACCCACGACCGATCCCAGGGATGCCGCCCCCGTTGTACGCCCTTCCGCCCGGATGCAGCTTCTGCCCGCGGTGCGACGTCGCTGAGCCGCGGTGCAGCGAGCAGGACGTCCTGCTGACCGGGCCGCCCCCACACCAGAGCGCGTGCATTAAGCCAGGGGCCAGGCCATGACAGCAGAAGCGGTGTTGGAGGTTCGCGGGCTCACCAAGCGCTTCGATCGCCGATCCGGTCTGTTGCGGCCGAAGACCCCCGGGGTCCTCGCGGTCGACGACGTCTCGTTCGAGGTGCATCCCGGTACGACGGTGGGGATCGTCGGGGAGAGCGGCTCCGGCAAGACAACGCTCGGCCGGATGATCGTCGGCCTGACGACAAGGACCGCCGGCACGGTCGTCCTGGACGGGGCCGACACCCGCGGGATGAAGGCTCGGTCGCTGCACGAGCGATTGCAGTACGTGTTCCAGGACCCCTACTCCGCACTGAACCCCCGGCGTACGGTCGCGCAGTCCCTGGAGGTCCCGATGCGTTACCTGCAACGACAACATCGGCAGGGCCGACGCGACCGGGTTGCGGAACTCGCCGAGCAGGTGGGCCTGTCGCGGGACATGGTGAGCCGTTACCCGCACGAGCTGTCCGGCGGCCAGCGGCAGCGGGCGGTGATCGCCCGCGCACTGGCGGCGCGAGCTGACGTCCTGGTGCTGGATGAGCCGGTGTCGGCACTCGATGTCTCGGTGCAGGCGCAGATCCTGGCGCTGTTGCGTACGTTGCAGAACGACCTCGGGCTGACCTTCCTGTTCATCTCCCACGATCTCGCTGTCGTCGAGTCGCTGAGCCACGAGGTGGTGGTGATGCAGCAGGGCCGTGTCGTGGAGAAGGGGGCGCGCGACCAGATCTTCGATGCTCCCGCGGATCCGTACACGCGCCGCCTGCTGGCTGCAGTACCAGGTTCGGGCGAGCTCCGCAGCCGCAAGCCACGGGGGGCGCCGGAGGAGGACGCCGGGGGAGACATCGTCAACACCCAAGGAGCCCCACGATGAAGGTCAACGCCGCCCGCCTGAAGGCCGACCTGGAGCGGCTCGCGGAGTTCGGCCGTCAGCCCACGGGAGCGATCAGCCGGACCGCCCTGTCCGAGGCCGACATCCAGGCGCGACGCTGGTACGCCGAACAGGCCTCCGCCGCGGGGCTGAGCGTGCACACCGATGCGGTGGGGAACGTCACCGCCGCGTGCGGCAACGGCGGCGAGCCGGCGGTGTGGACCGGGTCCCATCTCGACAGCGTGCCCGAGGGTGGCGCGTTCGACGGCGCCCTCGGCGCCATGGTTGCCTTGGAGTGCGTCCGGTGCTTGCACGAGCAGGGCGTGTCCCTCCAGCGCCCGGTTGTTGCCGTCGCCTTCAGTGACGAGGAGGGGACGTTCTTCGGATACCTGGGCTCGAAGGCCCTTGCGGGCATGCTGGACCCCCAGGCCCTTGCCGACGTGACCGACCAGCACGGCACCACACTTCCCGATGCGTTGCGGAGGCTGGGCACGGATCTCAGCGAGGTGCCGGGGTGTGCCCTCCCGGACGGCGCCGTGCACTCGTTCATCGAGTTGCATATCGAGCAGGGACCGGTGCTGGAGAGCATCGGGGCCGCCATCGGTTCGGTCACCCACATCGTCGGCGTACGGCGCGGTCGGTATCGGTTCGACGGGAGGCCTGACCACGCCGGCACCACCCCCATGCATCTGCGACAGGACCCGGTCCGTGCGGCGGCGGCGTTCCTGGACCAACTCGTGGAGGTCCCCGCCCGAGCGGGTCGGCCGGATGCCGTGGTCACCTGCGGACGGGTGGACCTGCGGCCAGGCGCCCACAACGTCGTACCGGCCGTAGCAGAGGTCAGTCTGGACTTCCGGGACACATCGGTGGACGGACTGGATCTGCTGGAGGAGCGGCTCGACCGGGCGGCGCATGCCAGTGCCGCCCGGCACAACGTCGCCGTGTCGGTGGAGCGGGAGAGCACCACGGACCCGGTCGACCTGGACCCGGACTTGTGCGACGCGATCTCCCTGGCCGCCAAGCGGCGTGACCTGACCGCACACCGCATGCCGTCCGGTGCTGGGCATGATGCGCAGGTGATGGCTCAGATCGCTCCCGTTGGCATGCTCTTCGTCCCGTCACAGGATGGACGCAGCCACAGCAGGTGGGAGCAGACCGCATGGCCCGACATTGAGCACGGTGCCAACGTACTTCTCGATACCCTCGTCGCGGTGGCAGGAAGCGACGAGGGTGGGAGCAGGGTGTGAGCGACGAAGAGTCGAAGAAGTCCCGGACCGAACGGCTGTCCCTGCACGCTCTGATCCGGGAGCGGTACGCCGAGATGAGCCCGCGGGAACGGCGGGTCGCTGATCTGGTTCTCTCTTCACCACAGTTGATGAACGGGTTCACCGCCACCGAGGTCGCCCAGCGGGCGGAGGTGTCCAAGGCCACGGTCACCCGTTTCGTGGCCCGGCTGGGCCTGTCCGGCTTCGACGAGTTCCGCCGCGCGGCCCGTACCAGCAACCTGCTGAGCGCCGGATCGCCGTTGCAGCTGATGGAGCACCATCTCGCCTCCACCCGTGGCGATCTCCAGGAGCTGATGGACCAGACCCTGCGGCTCGATACCTATAACCTCACCCAGACCTACGCCGAGATCTCTATCGACGATGTCGCTGAGGTGTGCCGGCTGCTGGCCGGTTCGCGGCACGTGCTGTTCGCCGACTTCCGCAAGCAGTACGCGCT
>CAYLOC010000161.1:4016-7450 GCA_964385195.1 uncultured Nocardioidaceae bacterium | reverse complement strand
TCATCCTCGACGAGGCGCAGAACACCTCGCCGGAGCAGATGAAGATGTTCCTCACCCGACTCGGGTTCGGTTCCAAGATGGTCGTGACCGGCGACGTGACCCAGATCGACCTTCCCGGCGGCACCAGGAGCGGGCTGCGCGTTGTCCAGGAGATCCTTGCCGCGGTGAAGGATCTGGCCTTCTGCCAGCTCGACGCCAGCGATGTGGTGCGCCACCGTCTCGTCGGACGGATCGTCGCCGCCTATGACCGCTACGAGGCGGGCCGGGATCACCGCCCGGCCTCGGTGGCAGAGCGCCGGTGACACCGCACCGATGAGAGGGTCGGGCCGATGAGGTGGTCGGTGTGAGCGTGGAGGTGCTCAACGAGTCGGGGGTCGACGTCGATGAGTCGGCATTCGCCCGGCTCTCCGGTTTCGTGCTGAGTCGGATGCGGGTCCACCCCGACGCGGAGCTGTGCGTCAAGCTCGTCGACGAGGAGACGATCGCGGTCCTGAACAAGCAGTGGATGGACGCCGACGGGCCGACCGACGTGCTCTCCTTCCCGATGGACGAGCTGCGACCGGGCCGCGACGGCGCCGAGCCGGTCGAGGGCATCTTGGGCGACATGGTGCTCTGCCCGCAGTACGCCGCGTCGCAGGCCCCGTCGTACTCCCGCACACCCGAGGACGAGATGCATCTGCTGGCCGTCCACGGCATCTTGCACCTGCTCGGCTACGACCATGCGGAGCCGGAGGAGGAGCGGGAGATGTTCGGTCTGCAAGACCGCCTCCTGGCGGAGTGGAAGGCGGCCCGCTCCGGGATCGATGGTGGGGACGCCGAGTGACCTCAGTCCACATCGCCTACCTCGTGTTGGCGGCGATCCTGGTGGTGGTGGCGGCCGTCTTCGCCAGCGCCGAGGCCGCGCTGACGTCGATGTCGCGGGTACGAGCCTCCGAGCTCCGCGACGAGGGTCGCGCCGGTGCCGAGCGGCTGCTGACGATCGCCAGCGACCCACCGCGGTTCCTCAACACCGTGCTGCTGGTACGGATGACGTGTGAGACGACCGCGATCGTCCTGGTCACGCTGTTCTTCGTCGACGTGCTCGAACCGGACTGGGCCGAGGTGGTGGTCGCCGCGGCGGTGATGGTGGTGGTCTCCTACACCGCCGTCGGGGTCGGCCCTCGCACGATCGGGCGACAGCACGCCGAGCGCGTCGCCCGGGCGACCGCGCGCCCGATCACCTGGCTGACCGCCGTACTCGGCCCCGTGTCGCGGCTGCTGATCATGATCGGCAACATCGTCACGCCCGGCAAGGGGTTCCGGGAAGGACCCTTCGCCTCCGAGGCAGAGCTGCGCGAGCTGGTCGACATCGCCGAAGCATCGCGGGTCATCGAGTCCGACGAGAGCCGGATGATCCACTCCGTCTTCGAGCTGGGAGACACGCTGGCGCGCGAGGTGATGGTGCCGCGCACCGACATGGTGTTCATCGAGCGCCACAAGACCCTGCGACAGCTGATGTCGCTCGCCCTTCGCAGCGGGTTCTCCCGCATCCCGGTGGTGGGCGAGAATCTCGACGACATCGTGGGCATCGCCTACCTCAAGGACGCCACGAAACGCGTCTTCGACAAGCACGATGCGGAGACAACTGAGCGGGTCGAGTCGGTGATGCGGTCGTCGTACTTCGTGCCGGACTCCAAGCCTGCCGATGAGCTCCTGCGTGACCTGCAGGCCGCACGGGTCCATGTCGCGATCGTCGTCGACGAGTACGGCGGTACGGCGGGCCTGGTGACGATCGAGGACCTGCTGGAGGAGATCGTCGGCGAGATCACCGACGAGTACGACCTGCCGCCGGACGAGGTGGAGTACCTCGCCAGCGGCGCCGTCCGTGTCAGCTCCCGGCTGGAGGTGGAGGACCTCGGCGACGTGTTCGGGATCGAGCTGGACGACGAGGACGTGGAGACCGTCGGCGGGTTGATGGCCAAGCACCTGGGCAAGGTGCCCATCCCCGGCGCGCGGGTGGAGTGGCAGGGCCTGTGGTTCGAGGCCGAGACCCGCGCCGGGCGCCGGAACAAGGTGGTCACGGTGGTGGTGACGCCGACCGGCGAGATGCGGCTCCCCTCCGAGGGCCATCGCGACGAGTCCGTCTCCACAATGGGCGGGCACGATGCCGACCCCGTCCAGCACGACTCGTAGAGTAACCGCAGTGAGCACCGATTCCGCCTCCGCCGCACCCCTCGACCCCGAGGACGCCAAGCTCGTCACGCTGTCCCGCGCGGCGCGCGCCCGCGTCGATGCGGTCGCCGGGGCCGCGGTGCGTGACGACGACGGCCGCACCTATAGCGCGGTCGACGTGGATCTGCCGTCGATGCACCTCTCCGCGCTCCAGGTCGCGGTCGCGATGGCCGCCTCCAGCGGCGCCACCGGTCTCGAGGCCGCCGTCGTGGTCACCGATGCGATCGCCGTACCGGAGTCCGACCTCAACGTGATCCGTGAGTTCGCCGGTGCCGGCGTACCGGTTCTCCGGGCCGGCCCCGACGGGGTCGTGGCGGAGCAGGTGACGGCGTGACGCACCGGAGCGGGTTCGCCTGCTTCGTCGGCCGCCCCAATGCAGGGAAGTCCACACTGACCAACGCGCTGGTCGGTGACAAGGTCGCGATCACGTCCGCGCAGCCGCAGACCACGCGCCATGCGGTGCGCGGCATCGTCCATCGCGAGGACGCGCAGCTGGTGCTGGTGGACACCCCCGGGCTGCACCGTCCGCGCACGCTGCTCGGCGAACGCCTCAACGACGTCGTCCGTACCACGTGGGCGGAGGTCGATGTGATCGCGGTCTGCCTGGCGGCGGACGCCAAGATCGGGCCCGGCGACCGCTACCTGTTGCGTGCCGTCGCCGACGTTCCTCGTACGCCGAAGCTCGCCGTGGCCACCAAGAGCGACCTCGTCGACAGCGACCGGATGGCGGAGCACCTGACCCGGGTGGCGGCCGCAGGGGGCGAGGAGGGCGTGGAGTGGGCCGACATAGTCCCGGTCTCCGCGGTGACCGGGAGCCAGGTGCCGGTGCTGGCGGACCTGCTCGTCGCGCAGCTTCCCGAAGGCCCGCCGTTGTACGTCGAGGGCGAGCTCACCGACGAGCCGGAGACCACGCTGGTGGCAGAGCTGATCCGCGAGGCGGCGCTGGACGGAGTGCGGGACGAGCTGCCGCACTCGATCGCGGTGGTGGTGGAGGAGATGGGGCTGCGTGCCGGCCGACCCCAGGACCGGCCGCTGCTCGACGTCGCGGCGAACCTGTTCATCGAGCGACCCAGCCAGAAGCCCATCGTGATCGGACGCGGCGGCGCCCGGCTGAAGCAGGTGGGGTCGCGGGCACGGCGGCAGATCGAGGCGTTGCTGGGGACGCCCTGCTACCTGGACCTACGGGTGAAGGTGGCCCGCAACTGGCAGCGCGACCCCAAGCA
>CAYLOC010000161.1:0-3916 GCA_964385195.1 uncultured Nocardioidaceae bacterium | reverse complement strand
CCTCTCCCGCGTTTGCCTTGTAGACGGGGCAGACGCACCGTTGGCGGGGCAGAGTTGCCTTGTAGACGGTCACTTTGCCCCGTCTACAAGGCAAACGCGAGGGAGGGCGGAGTTACTTCTTGGTTTTCAGCCAGCAGTAGCCGTAGCGCTGGCCGTTGTCCCAGTCCTTTGGGGTCGGGTAGGTCCAGCCGTAGGTGTAGCCGCCGGTCTTGCCCATGTCCTTCTTGATGTACGACGCACACTGGCGCTGGCCGTCTTCGCGTGTCACGTCGGTGCCGGGATACTTCGCCGACTTCGCACCGAGTTTGATCGCGGTGACGGCGCGGTAGGTGTGCTTCTGCGAGCACATCACCAGTGCGAACTTCTTCTTCCCCGGCGCCCCGGGTGAGCACAACCCGTAGTCATCCAGCGCGTCATCGCCGTCGAGGTAACCACGTGGATCCTCCGGCAGCGGCGCCAACGAGTGCTGGGTCTTGTTCGCGACCAGGTCACAACGCACCCAGTGCGCTCCACGGTCGAAGTCGGCCTGTGGCGGCAGGTAGTAGGTGACGCTGAAGCGGGACAGCGCGCGCCGTTTCGCGCTTCCCCCGATGAACGACACGAACGCGTCGTGGCACATGGTGGCCGCCGCATGCTGGATGCTCTTGTTCGCGATGTCCACGCCCTTGATCGCGACGTCGTCCGGGAGCTGCTTGACCGCGAGGGTGTAACCGGTGTGCGGCTTCGCGCAGTCGACGGCAGGGGAGTGATCGGTGAAGTGGTTCAACGCGGCGCTGGGCAATGTCCGGCACGTCCCCACCTCCGGTGCGGGAGCGGCGGTGTCGGGAGCGGCGGTGGCGGTAGCGGTGGGCGACGTGGTCCCGGCGCCGCCGTCCTGGCTGGTGGACCCGGCGGGGGTCGTGGTGGTCCCGGGAGTGCTGGGCGACTCATCGACGGGATCGCCACCTGTCGACGTACCAGACCCGGAGGAACAGGCGGCCACCAACGCGGCGAGCACGAGCAGCACCAACGGCAGCAGGACACGAGACGGGGAAGCGAGCATCGCCCCCCACTGTAAGGGAGCCGCGGTCGTGCTCAGGGCAAGCGCGCGGGAAGGCGCTCACGTCAAGCGCGCGGTGCCGATCGCTCGATCAGATCCCCGGGGTGCTCGGGTGCTTCTGGTGCTGCCTCATCTCGTCGGTCCGCCCGACCGGAGGCGCCACCGAGCCGGCGGCAAGGGCAAGCATGAGCCCGACGCTAGAAACCGCCTGGCAGTCGGCCCACCCCGCCGGGCCCGCCCGGTGGGACGTTGTTCTCCCAGTGCTCGTTCTCGGCTCGACTCTGCGGTAGGGCGGATCCGCCGAAACTCAGGCCGCCGATGACCACGAGAGCCCACCCGAGGTAACTGAGCCATGTCCATCCCACGGCCGTGCCAACGAACAGAGCCAGCACGAGACCGACGGCGATGGCGAGTGCTGCGCCTCCGCCTACCAAGGGCCAGGCTTCCCGTACCGCTCCTTCGTCGCATCTGAGGTGCACCACCTGACCTAACCGCGTGTTCGGACAGGTGACACTCGACCCCCGGGCCGGCAGGTCACACGCGCGTCTGCATGACCAGGCCGTGGTTGATCACGGTGCACCCCAGCGCGTCGTTGACCGCGACCATGTAGGGGTTCGACTCGGCGTTCCACGTGTCGATCGTGACCAGGTCCGGCTCGGCTTCCCGCAGCCACAGCAACATCTGTGTCTTCATCCACATACCGAGGCGGTGACCGCGGTGTGCTGGTACGACGGTGGTGTCCTCCTGGTTGGCTACGCCCGGACGGGTCGCGTCCACGTACAGCAGCGTCTGGCCGGCCCACTCACCGGTACGGCGATGCCGCGCCATCAGGCGGTAGGCATGCTGGCCGCGCGCGGACATGGCGTGGTTGTTGCGGGCCAGCCGCTCGGGCGGGAACGGTGCGGGAGCCAGGTCCACGTCATCCAGCGGCGCGTCGTTGATCGCCTCCATCATCGACTGCAGCTCAGCCATCTGCTCCTCGGGGATAGGCCCGTCGACCGCGACCAGCTCGTAGTCGGCCGCGTGCTGCTCCGCGTCCTCGGCCAGTTTCGCGATCCGGTCGAAGTCCAGGTCCGGCGGCCGCAGCCGGCGCTGTGCGGTACGTTGGCCGATCGTCCACCCTTGTGCGCTCAGCAAAGCTTCCGCAGGGGTCCCGGCCATCACGAACGCCAGCAGCTTGTGCCGTCCGATCTCTCGGACCAGGGCCGTCTGCCGCTCGAGGAACGCCGTGCCGATGCCCTGGCCACGGGCAGTAGGGGTAACGGAGCACGCGACGAACCCCAGGTCCGGGTCCTCCCAGTCGCTTGCTTCGACGCACGCCCAGCCGATCGGCGTACCGTCGTTGCCGAAGGCCACCCACAGCCCAGCGAACGGCTCATCGTCCCAGCCGTAGCGCGCCTCCCCGCGCAGCCCGGCTCCGCTGGCAGGCGCCGACCGTGGGTGGTCCGCCGCGGTTTCGGCGTTGCTGATCGCCGCGAGCTGTTCGGCGAGGTCGTCGGTCAGCGTCGTAGGGTCGATTGGTTCCACATGCACTGCGTCAGTCAATCGGACCTGGTGGGGCGGTCTCAACCGGTTTTACGTCCTGCAGGGCGGGCGCCATCACGCTCGAGGTGCAGGACGTTCTGTGGGGGTGTTACGCTAGCCCCACCATGACGGCCACGCGTGCGCTGCTCCTTAGCCGCCGCGACGAGGGTTCGCACTAGCCGGACCCCCTCGTCGCGGAGTTCGCGCTGCCCGGCGACGACGTCACTTCCTGGAAGAAGCGCACACCTCATGGCGATCCATCCCCAGCAACCCAGCGGCATGCCCTACCAGCGCTACCGCGCCTTTCCCCCGATTGACCTGCCCGACCGCACCTGGCCCGCGCAGCGCATCGCCCGCGCGCCGCGGTGGCTGTCCACCGACCTCCGCGACGGCAACCAGGCCCTCATCGACCCCATGACCCCCGAACGCAAACAGCGCATGTTCGACCTCCTCGTGGCGATGGGGTACAAGGAGATCGAGGTCGGTTTCCCCTCGGCGAGCCAGGCCGACTTCGACTTCGTCCGGCAGCTTGTCCAGGACGACAAGATCCCCGACGACGTGACGATCTCGGTGCTCACTCAGGCCCGGGAGGAGCTGATCGAGCGCACCGTGCAGAGCCTGGTCGGTGCCGACCGCGCCAACGTGCACCTGTACAACGCAACCGCGCCGTTGTTCCGCCGCGTCGTGTTCGGTGTCAGCCGCGACGAATGCCGAGCCATCGCCACGCGGGGCACCGAAGTGGTGATGAAGTACGCCGATGAGTACCTCGCCGACACCGACTTCGGTTACCAGTACAGCCCGGAGATCTTCACCGGCACCGAACTGGACTTCGCTGTCGAGGTATGTGAGGCGGTCATGGACCTCTGGCAGCCAGACGAGGGCCGGGAGATCATTCTCAACCTGCCCGCCACGGTGGAGATGGCCACACCGAACGTGTACGCCGACCAGATCGAGTGGTTCGGACGGCATCTGTCCGGCCGTGACCACGCCGTCATCTCCCTGCACCCGCACAACGACCGAGGGACCGCGGTTGCCGCCGCAGAACTGGCGGTGATGGCGGGTGCGGACCGGATCGAGGGCTGCCTGTTCGGCAACGGCGAGCGTACCGGCAACGTCGACCTGGTGACGCTGGGGATGAACCTGTTCAGCCAGGGCATCGACCCGATGATCGACTTCTCCGACATCGACGAGGTGCGCAGGACGGTCGAGTACTGCACGAACCTGCCGGTCCATCCTCGGCACCCGTACGCCGGTGACCTGGTCTACACGGCGTTCTCCGGCTCCCACCAGGACGCGATCAAGAAAGGCCTCGAGGCCCTCGAGGCCGAGGCCGCCGAGGCCGGCGTGCCGGGG
>CAYLOC010000160.1:0-7720 GCA_964385195.1 uncultured Nocardioidaceae bacterium | reverse complement strand
AGTTCCGCAAGTGCATCGAGTGCTTCTTGTGTCAGGACGTCTGCCACGTGATCCGCGACCACGAGGACAACAAGAAGTCCTACGCGGGTCCGCGGTTCTTCCTGCGCTACGCCGAACTGGACATGCACCCCCTGGACACCCACGACCGCCGGGAGTTCGCCCAGGATCAGGCCGGTATCGGCATGTGCAACATCACCAAGTGCTGCACCGAGGTGTGCCCGGAAGGCATCAAGATCACCGACAACGCGATCATCCCGATGAAGGAACGGGTGGCCGACCGCAAATACGACCCGCTGATCTGGCTCGGCGAGAAGATCTTCCGCCGCGACCGCGCCACCCGCGAAGAAGTCTGACCGGCGCCCCACGTGCGTTTGCCTTGTAGACGGGGCAAACGCACCGTCTACAAGGCAAACTCGCCCCGCCAACGGTGAGTCTGCCTCGCCTACCCCGGGTGCGGGTACGCCGGTCGGGCTAGCCTGGGAGGCACATCCGGACCGATCCCGAGGAGGCGAGCTCGATGCCCGACCTGATGTCCCCCGACCAGATCGAAGCCGCCCGCACCGACGTCCCACACTGGGAGGTCTCCGACGGCACCACCTTGGTGCGCACCGTCACCGCCGACTCGTTCACCGGTGGGATCCGGCTGGTCGACCGGGTCGCAGCGGCGGCCGAGGAGATGAACCACCACCCCGACATCGACATCCGCTGGACCGACGTCACGTTCCGGCTGTCCACCCACTACCTCGGGGGCCTGACCGAGAACGACTTCGCGCTCGCCGCCACGATCGACCGCCTGGCCGCAGCCGGCGGCTGACCCCGCGCGGCGGCAGATTTCTGGCAAACCGGGGCAATGCGGGACGAGCAACCCCCTACTGTTGAGCCATGGCCACCGTCGGGACACCCGGGTCGCTGCGGCGCGGGTACGCGCTCGGCAGCGTGGCCACCGGAACGTTCGGCACGGTCCCGGGCCTGCTCCTGCTGCCGTATCTGACGGACACCCTCGGCATCACCGCGATCCTGGCGGGGGTGATCGTCTTCGCCCCGAAGGCCTGGGACGTGCTGCTGAACCCGATCGCGGGCCGGGTCAGCGACCACTCCGCCGTACGGCACCTGACCCGCCGTCCGTTCCTGCTGCGCGGCGGGATCGGGCTCGCGGTGTGCTTCGCGTTGCTGTTCGGCGGCCCGATCGGCCCGCAGTGGCTGGCGGCGCTGTGGGTGCTTGCGGCGTTCGTGGGGTGCGCCACGGCGTACGCGTTCTTCCAGGTGCCCTACGTGGCCATGCCGGCGGAGCTGACCGATGACTACACCGAGCGCACCCGGTTGATGACGTGGCGGGTCGCGGTGCTGGCGTTGGCGATCCTGGTCAGCGGCGGGGCGTCCCCGGCCATCCGCACCATGGTCGGTGGCGCGGCCGGCTACCGGGCCATGGGCGTCTTCGTGGCGCTGCTGATCCTCGCGGGCACGATCGGTGCCTACGTCGGCACCAGGGCGGCGCCGCCGACGCGGGTCCGGGCCATCACCGGGACCCTCCGTGAGCAGTTGTCGGTGGTGTCGAAGTCCGGCGACTTCCGGTTCCTGCTGGGCACGTTCGTGCTGCAGGCCCTCGCGACCGGAGCGATGCTCGCCGGTGTGGACTACATGGCGCGCGACGTACTGCACGAGAAGTCCGCTTCGACCCTGCTGTTCGTGTGCTTCGTCGGTCCGGCGCTGGTCGTGACACCGCTGTGGGAGCGGTTCGGCGGCCGGCACGGCAAGAAGACCGGGTACGTCGTGTCCTCACTCTCGTTGTTCGCCGGCGCGCTGGTCCTCATCGGGGCCGAGACGTTCCCGCTGACCGTGGTCTATGCCGCGACCGCGCTGGTGGGGATCGGGTACGCCGGTGCGCAGGTCTTCCCGCTCGCGATGCTGCCCGACACCGCAGCCGTTGACGCGCTGCGGTCCGGCCGGAACCGGATCGGTGTGTTCACCGGGGTCTGGACCGCCGGAGAGACCCTCGGGTTGGCCATCGGGCCCGGCCTGTTCGCCCTGGCTCTCGCGATCGGCGGGTACGTCTCCTCCACCGCGGGCGAGCACGTGGTTCAGCCGGGCAGTGCCGTCACCGCGATCACGCTCGGCTTCTCCCTGCTGCCGGCCGTGCTCGTCGTCCTCAGCCTGGCGCCGCTGGCCCGCTACCGGCTGGACGCCGCCGAGGTGGCCGCAGCCAACGCCGCCTCCGATGACCGGAAGGAAACACCGTGACCCCTGATGAGATCCGCGCCCACCTCACCGCGCTGCAAGAACACGACCTTCCGGTACGGGGCGGACACACCCTGTCCTACGTCTACGACTCCGGGCTCGCTGAGGTGGACACGCTCGGCCGCGAGGCGCTGGCGATGTACGGCGGCAGCAACGGCCTGGACCCGACCGCCTTCCCCAGCCTGCTGCAGATGGAGAACGACCTGGTCGGCATGGCTGCCGAGCTACTCCACGCTCCGCCGTCCGCCGTCGGCACAGTCACCTCCGGTGGTACCGAGTCGATCCTGCTCGCCGTCCAGGCCGCACGTGACGCTCACCCCGATATCGGCAAACCCGAGATGGTGTTGCCGGCCACCGCGCACGCGGCGTTCCACAAGGCCGCGCACTACTTCGGCGTACGTCCGGTGCTGGTTGACGTCGACCCGAGAACGTTCAAACCCGACCCGGCGCTGATGGCCGCAGCCCTCACGACCAGGACGGTGCTGGTGGTGGCCTCGGCGCCGTCCTACGCCCACGGGGTGGTGGACCCGGTTCCGCAGATCGCGGACGCCGCAGCCGAGCGTGGCGTGCGCTGCCACGTCGACGCGTGCATCGGCGGATGGGTGCTGCCGTTCTACGCCGAGCAGGGCGTCCCGGTGACGCCGTTCGACTTCGCAGCCCCGGGCGTCACCAGTATCTCGGTGGACCTGCACAAGTACGCCTACGCACCCAAGGGGACCTCGATCCTGCTGCACCGGGACGCCGACATGCGCCGCCCGCAGTACTTCGCGTTCGCGAACTGGCCGGGCTACACGATGGTGAACTCCACCACTCAGTCGACCAAGTCCGGCGGACCGCTCGCGGCAGCGTGGGCGGTCACGCGGGCGATCGGGCGGGACGGGTACGCCGATCTGGCCGCACGACTCCGCGACGGTGTGACCCGGCTGGTGGCGGCGGTGGAAGGCATCGACCACGTACGGGTAGCGGTCCCCCCGGAGTCGACGTTGGTCGCGCTGTACGCCGATGACGCTTGCGACGTGTTCACCCTCAGCGACGAGATGGCCGCACGTGGCTGGTACGCCCAGCCGCAGCTGCGGTTCCAGGGTTTCCCCCCGTCACTGCATCTGAGCCTCAGCCCGGCAACCGTCGACCGCCTGCCGCAGCTGGTCGGGGCACTGGCCGAGGCGGTGACGGCGGCTGTCGCAGCGGGCCCGGTCGCCGTACCCCCGGAGTTGGCCACCGCGATCGAGCACCTCGACCCGACAGCCCTCGACGCCGAGACGTTCGAGGGTCTCCTCACCGCCGCCGGGTTGGTCTCCGAGGACGGGTTGCGGCTCCCGGAGCGGATGGGGCCGGTCAACGTCCTGCTCGACCGTGCCCCTCCGGGGCTGCGGGAGGCGATGCTGGTCGCGTTTCTGGACCGGTTGACCCGCCCGACCCGGACCAACGGTTAGGGTATGCGTGCCGAGGAACCGGGAGGAGCGCCAGGCCATGACCACATCGCGGGGAGAGCGCGCACGCGCCGGGTGGGCGCGGCTGCGCAACGCGCCCAACCGGCTGCGCGAGTTAGCAGTGCAACTACGGGACCAGCACCACCGGCTCGAGGAACAGGCCGAGCGGATCTCCCAGTTGGAGGAGGAGGTTCAGGAGCTGCGACGGCTGAACGTCCGCCTCGCGCAACTCACCGACGTCGTCGAGGAGTTGCTGCTGCCGGTGGCGAGCCGGGATGAGGAGAAGCTGGCGGAGCTGTTGAAGAAGTACTCCCGCGCGCTGTGACCATTCCCGGAACTCCTAGCCGACATCAGATCACGCCCATGGCCAACATCGCCTCGGCCACCTGGAGGAACGCGGCGATGTTGGCCCCCGCCACATAGTTACCGGGGGCGCCGAACTCCTCAGCCGTGGCGGCGCACCGGTCGTGGATGTTGCGCATGATGTCGGCCAGCCGGTCCTCGGTGTAGCCAAAGCTCCAGGAGTCACGGGAGGCGTTCTGCTGCATCTCCAACGCACTCGTCGCCACTCCCCCGGCGTTGGCGGCCTTGCCGGGCGCGAACAACACCCCCGCGTTGGTCAGTGTCTGTACGGCGTCCGGGGTCGTCGGCATGTTGGCGCCCTCGCCGACCGCCACACAGCCGCCCTTGACCAGGCTGACCGCGTCCGGCTCGGTCAGCTCGTTCTGCGTCGCCGACGGCAACGCCACGTCACACGGGACATCCCAGACCCGACCACCGTCGACGTAGGACACCGAGCCGCCCTTCGCCTCGGCGTACTCCACGACCCGCCCACGCCGGACCTCCTTGATCTCCTTCAACAGCGGCAGGTCGATCCCGGACTCGTCGACGACGTAGCCACCGGAGTCGGAGCAGGCGATCACGACGCCGCCCAGCTCGTGGACCTTCTCGATGGCGTAGAGGGCGACGTTTCCCGAGCCGGAGACCACGACGCGCTTGCCGTCCATGGACTGTCCGCGCGTCTTCAGCATCTCCGCCACGAAGTACGCCGTGCCGTAGCCCGTCGCCTCGGTGCGGACCTGGGAACCGCCCCAGTTGATCCCCTTGCCGGTGAGCGTGCCGGACTCGTACCGGTTGGTGATCCGCTTGTACTGACCGAACAGGTACCCGATCTCGCGGCCACTGACCCCGATGTCCCCGGCCGGCACGTCGGTGTACTCGCCGATGTGTCGGTACAGCTCGGTCATGAACGACTGGCAGAACCGCATGACCTCCCGGTCCGACCGTCCCTTCGGGTCGAAGTCCGAACCGCCCTTGCCGCCGCCGATCGGGAGGCCGGTCAGCGCGTTCTTGAAGATCTGCTCGAACCCGAGGAACTTCACGATGCCGAGGTAGACGCTGGGATGGAACCGCAGGCCGCCCTTGTAGGGCCCGAGCGCGGAGTTGAACTCCACCCGGAACCCGCGGTTGATCTGCACCGCACCGCTGTCGTCGATCCACGGAACCCGGAAGATGATCTGCCGCTCCGGTTCGCAGATGCGCTCGATGATCGAGGCCTCGGCGTACTCCGGGCGCTTGCGTACGACCGGCGTCAGGCTGTCCAGCACCTCCCGTACGGCCTGGTGGAACTCCTGCTCGCCGGGGTTCCGATGCAAGACATCGGCGTACGCCGCCTCCAGGACAGGGTCGAGCTCGGCCATGCGTCACCTCCTGCCCCAGGCTATCGGGCGGGTGCGCCCAGACCTGGGGCTGCATCCCCGTCCCGACCGTGGGCGAGCCTGCCGACGTGGTGAACTTCGAGCTTGCCGCACGGATCGCAACCCGGCCGTGACGGCATCGACGATCGGAAGACTATCGGAAGGCCTCGACGCCGTAGCCGTCCTCACGTTCCCACCCGTATTCGGCCAGGTAGCCCCAGCAGTCCGGTTTGGACCCATCGATGTCGGTGACGCCGTAGGTATCGGCGAGCTGGCGGGCGGAGAGAATCTGGCCAGTCCACCGCTGTGGGTCCGGGTCATGGGCCAACGCGCTGACGCCCCGGGCGACGTAGACCGGTGACTCCGAGATGGCGAAGCCGGGCGTCTTCTCGCATGCCGTACGCCAGGTTTGCTCGGTGACCCCGAAGTTGTCCAGCATCTGCTCACTGCGCAGCCACCCCGGCGTGACGCCGACAGCCGCGACGGGGTGGGTCCGCAGCTCATCGGCAAGCCCTACGACGATGCGGCCGACATTGGCCTTGACCAGGTCGTAGTAAAAGCCGACTCCACGCCGAAACGGCGTGTTCGCCTCGGCCGTGCCGTCGGTCATCTCCACCACCACGCCGACACTTCCATGTTCGGCGGCGGTGCGAAGCATGAGTGGGATGGCGGTCGCGGCCGTGATCAGGTGGGTATGGACCCCCATCTGCAGCATGCGCAGACCGCCGGACCAGTCGTGTTCCCACAGCGGCTTGGTCCACTCGGCGTACCTGTCGCCGCCGAACATGTCGTTGACCAGCAGGTCGAGGCGCCCCTGTTCTCTTTGGATCGTGGCCACCAGCTCGGCTACCTCCGCCGGCTTCTCGTGGTCCACCACCAACCCCCGACCGGCGCCACCGGCAGCCACCATGAGGTCGCCGGTCTCCTCGATGTTCTCGCGCCGGCCGATCTCCGAGGCGCCGCTCACCCTGCTACTGCGTCCGGTGGCGTACACGAACATGCCTGCCCGGGCAAGCTCGATGGCGATGGCTCGCCCCGCGCCACGCGTCGCGCCGGCGACAAGGGCGACCCGTCCGGAGTGCAACTGTTCATCGGTCATTCGTGGTGTCCTTCCGTGGAACCCAGCCCGAAAGCAGCGCGTCGAGATCGGCGCTGAGCCGGTCGACCAGTGAGCCTTCGGGGTGGACAGACCAGGCCAGACAACCGCCCTCCATCGCGGTCATCACGATGCGCGCCAGTTGTCCTGGTGGCGGTGCACCGACAAGCTCACCCGCGGCTGCGGCGGCGACCGCGTGCTGCTCGAGGTGGCGACGTACGTGGTCCCAGCCGACATGCAGCCACCCACGCATCTCGTCGTCTTGCAGGTCGATGGCGAGCGCCGCGAGCTGCTTGGACGCGGTCACCGGGTTGTCCATGTCGTGGTAGTTGTATAACGCCGCCGCTCGCAGACGACGTAGCGGCGAACCCAGACCCGCCACCGCGCTGTCCAGATCTTCGTCGAGGCGGGCGACCCAGCGTTGGGACAACCGCAAGAACAGTCGCTGTTTCGACCCGAACCGGTTGACATATGTGGCGGCCGATACCCCGGCTGCCGCAGCGGCCCTGGCAAGGGTGAATCCCGAGGGCCCCTCCGTCATCAAGACGCCATCGGCGGCGTCAAGCAGCGCATCATCTGTGGTTGCGAACGGCCGTGCCACAGCGTTTGCCGGCTAGTGTCGCCAGGCCTCTTCGCTCCCTTCACCGTAGTCGACAAAGGCCTGCCGCAGCCCGCCCAGAACCTCAGCCGCGGTCTCCAGCACCGCCGTCAACTGGGCGTCGTCGGCCCTTGAGATCGTTGCGCGCAGGTCGTCGCGAAGTCCCGCCAGCGTCGATGCTGTCTCCTCGGCCACTCTCGTGTCTTGCGCTGTCGGCATCTGCTCCTCCTTCGGTCGTGGATCCGTCCGGCCATTACTAAATCATGATTCATTAACTCTCGTCAAGGAGATGCTGCTGTTCACCCGGGTAGCGTCGCCGCAAGCCGCCGGGCCGGGGCAGCACCGGCGATGTCTGGCGGCGCGAGACCGACAGCACCCTCGTGGCCCTCGCGCGGCAGATTTCGTGGTCCCATGGGTTCGGTCTGCCGCATCGCCTGCCCGTCGCCCGACGTGGTTCAGATTGTGTGTGCGTGATTGGCCTTGCGCGCAGCAGCGGAGCCGTCTACCCCTGTTTCGGTAACGACTGATCCCTCACTGCGCCTTCGAATCGGAGAACACGGTCCGTTCGAGGAAGACCCGTTCGAGGAAGACGCTGCGGGCCGGGCTAGTCACAATGCCGTCAACTTAGGGTGGGCCGGTGGTTGTCACGGTGGCGCGCCGGTGA
>CAYLOC010000159.1:0-7723 GCA_964385195.1 uncultured Nocardioidaceae bacterium | reverse complement strand
TCAGCTCCAGCATCGCCGACTGCACCTTCGCCGGTGCGCGGTTGATCTCGTCGGCCAGGACGAAGTTGGCGAACACGGGGCCGAGCTCGACGTCGAACTCCTCGCGGCTCGGTCGGTAGATACGCGTGCCGACGATGTCGGACGGCACCAGGTCGGGGGTGAACTGGATCCGGGTGAACTTGCCGCCGACGACGTCGGAGAACGTGTGGACGGCGAGGGTCTTGGCGATGCCGGGGACTCCCTCGACCAGACAGTGTCCCCGTGCGATGAGGGCGACCATCAACTGCTCGACCAGGTGCTCCTGGCCGACGATGACCCGCTTGACCTCGGCAATGGCCCGCCCGGCAAGGTCGGCGAGCCGCCCCACCTCGGCGGCCGCACCGGTCGCGCTGGCCGGCTGCGACGTCGAAGTCATGGTCTCCTTCCCTTCCCGCGGCCCCGCCGCCGTACGCTCTGTGTGTGGTCAGTCTGGCACGGCGCAGGCATGAATTCGGCGCCGGAGCACGAGGGTACCCCTCCACTGTATGGGGCGGTCGGGCCGGGAACGGAGGAGCATGACGAAGTGGCACGCGGGTGTGGAGACCCACCCGTTGCGTCGTGCTGACCCGCCGTCACTCGGCCCGGTCCAGCTCACCGCACGCATCACCGAGACCGACAGCGGCATGGTGTACGCCGGCCGGCTGGACACCGCTGACGTCGTGGTCGTGGTGCTGGGCGCCGGTGCGGAGACCGACTCCTACGCCCGGGCGCGGTTCGTCGACGCCGCGGCACGGTTGCGTGCCGACGCTGACGGGGCGGTCGTCGCGGCCGAGGACGAGCCGGAGGTCGCGCCGTGGGTGGCGCTCGATGCCGGTGACGGGACTGCGATCGCTCGGGCCCGGGCGACCTCACTGCTCGCGGCGGTGACACTCGCCGACCGCGCCCCCTCCGGCACCGCGGTCGGACCCGGCTTCCGGCCGCACTGGCTGCGACGCCACGGTCCCGGTCGCTGGCGGGTATGGCCGCTGCCGTGGCCGTTGCGCCTGTCGACTGCCAGCCGCTGGACGTTCGCGGCGGCGTTTGCGCTGGTGCTGGCGATCGCGGCGCTTGCGCTGTTCATCGCCGTACTGATCTTCCGGCAGCAGAACCCCGCTCCACCACAGCCGCCGCTGCCGCTGCCGACCCCGACGCAGCCGAGCCAGCCGACGCCGACCAGTCCGCAGTCGCCGACCCCGTCGAGCCCGACTCCGTCCGTCCCGCGGCCGCAGCCGACCGGCCCGGGGTCTGGCACGCCGCTCCCGCCGATCGACTGACCCCCCACCGATTCGTCCGACCCAGCCGAGGTCCTGCCCGCAGGCGCCGGTCGGACGAATCAGGCAACGGGCTGGACGGCGCCGGCGAACTGGTCGTTGTACAGCCGCCAGTACGCGCCCTCGGCCTGCAGCAGCTCCTCGTGCGTGCCCTGCTCGACGATGGCGCCGTCCTCCATCACCAAGATCAGGTCCGCGTCGCGGATCGTGGAGAGCCGGTGGGCGATGACGAAGCTGGTCCGGTCCGAGCGCAGCGCCGCCATCGCCCGCTGGACGAGCAGCTCGGTCCGGGTGTCCACGGAGCTGGTCGCCTCGTCGAGGATCAGCAACGAGGGGTCGGAAAGGAAGGCGCGCGCGATCGTCAACAGCTGTTTCTGCCCCGCACTGACGTTGTTGCCCTCCTCGTCGATCACGGTGTCGTAGCCGTCCGGCAGCGTCTGGACGAAATGGTCGACGTACGTCGCCTCGGCCGCGGCCAGGATCTCCTCCTCGGTGGCGCTGGGTCTGCCGTAGGCGATGTTGTCCCGGATGGTGCCGCCGAACAGCCACGCGTCCTGCAGCACCATCCCGATCTGGGAGCGCAGGTCCGCACGCGTCAGCGTGGTGATGTCGACGCCGTCGATGGTGATCCGTCCACCGCGGAGCTCGTAGAACCGCATGATCAGGTTGACCAGGGTGGTCTTGCCGGCCCCGGTGGGCCCGACGATCGCAACGGTGTGCCCCGGCTCGGCGACCAGGGACAGGTCGTCGATGAGAGGGGTGTCGGGGTCGTAGCTGAACGTGACGTGCTCGAACTCCACCCGCCCGGACGGGGTGTCGACCGCGGTGGCGGCGGAGCTCTCTGGTACCTGCTCGTCGGCGTCGAGGAACTCAAAGACCCGTTCGGCGGAGGCGATCCCGGACTGTAGCTGGTTGGCCATCGACGCGATCTGCGTCAGCGGCTGGGTAAACCGGCGGGAGTACTGGATGAACGCCTGCACGTCGCCGAGGGTCATCGTGCCAGTAGCGACCCGCATCCCCCCGAGGACGGCGACGACGACGTAGTTGAGGTTGCCGATGAACATCATCGTCGGCATGATGATGCCGCTGATGAACTGGGCCTTGAAGCTGGCCTGGTAGAGCTCCTCGTTCTTCTCGGCGAACGTCTGCTCCATCTCCTTGCTGCGGCCGAAGACCTTGACCAGCTCGTGACCGGTGTAGGCCTCCTCCACCTGACCGTTGAGGGTGCCGGTGTGGGTCCACTGGGCGATGAACTGCTTCTGGGCGCGCTTCGCGATGAGCCCGGCGGCCCCCATCGACACCGGGATGGTCACCAGCGCGATCACGGTCAACAAGGGCGAGATGAGGAACATCATGATCAAGATGCCGACGACGGTGAGGATGGCGCGCAGCAGCTGGCTCATCGTCTGCTGCAGGACCTGTTGGATGTTGTCGATGTCGTTGGTGACCCGGCTGAGGATCTCTCCGCGTGGCTGTTTGTCGAAGTACTGCAACGGCAGCGCGTTCAGCTTCGTCTCGACGTCGGCCCGCAGCCGGCGGACCGAGTGCTGGACGGCGTCGTTGAGGATGTAGCCGTCCAGCCAGCCGAACAGCGACGCCGCGACGAACAGCGCGAGCACCAGGAGCAGGGTGTAGCCGAGCGCGGTGAAGTCGATCCCTTGGCCGGCCACCACGTTCATCCGGTCCAGCATGTCGGCGATGTTGTCCTTGCCCGCCGCGCGAGCCCCTTGGATGGCCTGCTCGGTGGTGGTCCCTGACGGCAGACGCGAGCCCAGCCAGCCACTGAAGATGATGTTGGTGGCGTGGCCGAGCACCTTCGGCCCCAGGACGCTGAACCCGACACTGATGACGGCGAACACGATGACGAGGGTGATGCGCGTGCGCTCCGGCCGCAGTCTTCCGACCAGCCGCCTGGCAGATCGGCCGAAGTGTGCCGCCTTCTCGGCCGGCATCCCGAGCCCGCCGCCCGGGCCGTGGCCCCCTCGTCCGCGTCCGGCCTCGGGGAGTCGTTGCTGGCCGTTGCCCTCCTGTGGCGTGTTCTGCTGTTCGCTCACGCCGCGCTGTTCGCTCACGCCGCGTCCTCCACATCCATCTGGGACTCGACGATCTCGACGTACGTCGGGCAGGTCTGCACCAGCTCGGTATGCGTGCCGCGGCCGACGATCTCACCCGCCTCGAGCACGATGATCTGGTCGGCGTCGGTGATGGTGGACACCCGCTGCGCGACGATGATCACCGCTGCGTCCCTGGTATGCGGCCGCAGCGCAGCGCGGAGCCGGGCATCGGTGCTGAGGTCCAGGGCGGAGAAGGAGTCGTCGAACAGGTAGATCTCCGGTCTCGCCACCAGGGCCCGGGCGATGCACAGCCGCTGCCGTTGGCCGCCGGAGACGTTCGTGCCGCCCTGGGAGATAGGGGAATCGAGCCGATCGGGCATCGCGGTCACGAAGTCCCGGGCCTGGGCCACCTCCAAGGCCTCCCACAGCTCGTCGTCGGTGGCGTCGGGGTTGCCGAACCGCAGGTTGGTGGCCACGGTGCCGCTGAACAGGTACGGCCGCTGCGGCACCAGGCCGATCCGGCGCCACAGCACCTCCGGGTCGAGGTCGCGCACATCCACCCCGTCGACCAGGACCTGGCCCGCTGTGACGTCGAACAGCCGCGGAATGAGCGACAGCAGGGTGGTCTTGCCGGACCCGGTACTCCCGATCACGGCGGTGGTCTGTCCTGCCGTGGCGTGCAGGTCGATGTTGCGCAGTACCGGCTCGGTCGCCCCGGGGTAGCAGAACTCCACTCCGCGGAACCGCACCTCCCCGGCGGTGTCCACGGTGGTCACGGGCGCCTCCGGCGGCCGGACGGAGGTCTCGGTGTCCAGCACCTTCTGGATCCGTTCGGCGCAGACGGACGCCCGGGGCACCATGATGGCCATGAACGCCGCCATCATGACCGACATCAAGATCATCATCAGGTAGCTGAGGAACGCGGTCAGCGCGCCGATCTGCATGTCGCCGTTGGCCACCCTCGCTCCGCCGAACCACAGCACCCCGACGCTGGAGGCGTTGAGGATCAGCAGCACGACCGGGAAGATCAGCACCATCCAGCGGCCGGCGCGGATCGCCGTACCGGTCAGCTCCTCGTTTGCGCCGGCGAACCGGTCATCCTCATAGCGTTCCCGGACGAAGGCGCGGACGACGCGGACGCCGGTGATCTGCTCGCGCATGACGCGGTTGACGACGTCGATCTTCTCCTGCATGGCGCGGAACTGCGGGACCATGCGCCAGATGATCAAGCCGATCGCCACGATCATGACGGGGATGGCGACCACCATCAGCCAGGACAGGCCGACGTCTTCGCGCAGCGCCATGATGATGCCGCCGATGCTCATGATCGGCGCCATGACCATCATCGTGCAGCTCATCACCACCAACATCTGCACCTGTCGTACGTCGTTGGTGTTGCGGGTGATCAGCGAGGCAGCGCCGAACTCCCCCACCTCCCTGGCGGAGAACTGCTGGCCGCGGTGGAAGAGGGCACCGCGTACGTCGCGGCCGAACGCCATGGCAGCCTTGGCGGCGAGGTAGACCGCGCCGATGGTGCAGCTGATCTGCACGAGGCTGACGATCAGCATCCAGCCGCCGGTGGTCAGGATGTATCCGGTGTCGCCCTTGACGACGCCGTTGTCGATGATGTCGGCGTTGAGGCTGGGCAGGTACAACGAGCCGATGCTGCCGATCAACTGCAACAGGACGACGCCGGTGAGCAGCCCGGCGTACGGCCGGAGATAGGTGCGGGTGAGCCGCAGCAGCATGGTCAGGTCTCCCTGTCGGTCGGGTCGGGCTCGGAGCGCAACGTGCCGTGCAGGATGGTGTCCACGATCTCCTCGGGAGTCAGCACGTGCCCGTGGGCGATGCTCGGGTGACTGCCGGAGAACGTCAGCAGCCGCAGGAGCGCGGCCAGGTGTGAGACCGAACAGGTCAGCCGGTAGGCGTCCGGCTCGATGAGCCCCCGGATCGTAGAACGGAACGCGTCGGTGTTGCGGCGACGCAAGACGTTGCCCGGCGGCTCGACCAGGCCGGCTGCCCGCATCGTGTCGAAGATCGCGATGAAGTGTTCCTGCAGGGCCGTGACCATCTGCACGAGTCGGGGCTCCAACGGAAGCGTTGCGTCGATCTGCTGCAGGCGGTGCAGCAGCGGCTCGGGGTCGAAGACGGACTCGACGGCGTCGTTGACCAACTCGTCCTTGGACTCAAAGACCCGGAAGATGGTGCCCTCGGCGACGCCGGCGGCCTCGGCGATCTGCCGGGTGGTGATCTCCAGCCCGTGCTGGCGGAGGAGGTCGATGGTGGCCCGGATCAACGTCTCCCGTCGCAGGCGCGCGGGCATCGGGGCGGCCCGACGGAGTGTGGACTCAGACACTGGGGGCGGTTGCGGCATTCGCTCGTCCTTTCGATGGTCGTCGCCACCGTACCTGAGTGAGCGCTCACTCACAAGCGATTTTCTCGTTCGTTGAATGTATGGTTTTATCAATACATAACTGTTAGCCTGTCGCCATGCCTCGCCCCTTCCCGTTCGAGAGTCCCGTCGCCCCCGAGGCCCTGATCGACCGCCGCGCGGAGCTGCGACGCCTGCACCTGGCCGCCACGGACGGCGCCCACGTGCGCGTGGCCGGACCGCGACGCTTCGGCAAGACCTCTCTTTTGCTGGCACACGCGCGTGCGTTGTCGGGATCACGCTGGCGCACGGTGCACGTGGACTTCTACGGCGTGACCTCGCTGGCGGAGGTCTGCGTGCGTATCGCCACGGCGTACTCTCGTCTGGACGACCACTGGCTCCGCGGGCACCTGTCGGCGATCGGTTCCCGGCTGGGCCTGTCCCTGACGACGTATGGCGTCGGTGTGACCCTGGGCCCGCGCCCGGTCCAGCTGCCCTCGCACGATGCCGCCCTCACTGCCGCCGCCGAGCTGATCGACCTTCCGCTCCGGCTGCATGCGCGAGACGGGCTTGCCACGTTGGTGGTGTTCGACGAGTTCCAGGACCTCCTCAGTGCCGGGTCCCGGCTCGACGGGCTGCTCCGCGCACACGTGCAGTACCACGATGAAGCGGCGACGTACGTGTACGCCGGTTCGCAGCCGTCCATGATGCGGCGGCTCTTCACCGACCGTGAGCGCCCGCTGTACGGGCAGGCCGAGCCGTTGGAGCTTGACGCCCTTCCCCTTGAGGAGGTCCACTCCGATCTTGCCGAGCAGTACTCCAGGCTTGGTGAGGATCCCGGCGAGGCGCTGGCCCCGATCATCGAAGCGGCTGCCGGCCATCCCCAACGCACCATGCTGCTCGCTCATCTGCTGCATCGCGAGCTGTCCCTGCGCTCCGTCGGCGACACCACTCTCCCGGAGACCCCGGATGTCGAGGGGATCGCGCTGGCCGATGCTTTGGTCGGCCTGGCACTACGGCAGACAGCGGAGGGGCACCAGGCTGTCTGGGACGGTCTCAGCGCCGGGAAGAAGGCAGTGCTGGCGGCCCTCGCCGACGGCGTACGACCGACCGGAACCCGGGCCACCGAACGCTCCGGGCTCAGCCGTGCCACGTTGCAGTCAGCGCTGCGCGAACTGGCCCGCGACGGTCAGCACGTCGCCCGGGCCCGATCCGGCACGTCCACTGCGGGACACTGGACGTTCGTCGACCCGCTCTTCGCACGGTGGGTAGCCCTCCGTGGCCACCCGTAGTGGCCATCGGCGGCCGCCAACGCGAGTGGAAGCGCGCTGTCCCCGCGCACTGCTCGGCATCTGCGCCTGCCACACTAGGTGTCCAACAGCCAGGGGCGGTAGCTCAGCAGGTTAGAGCAGAAGACTCATAATCTTCCGGTCGCGGGTTCGAGCCCCGCCCGCCCCACCGACAAGGTCCCAGGTCGCACGGTCGTGACCACGGCCAGCCAGTCAGGCGCTCACTCCGGTGAGCCATGCTTTCAAGACAGCGCGGGCATCTGCTGGTGGACGAGGACGCCGTATCGGATCGGCTCGCGGCGACGCCCTGTCGTGGTCGTGGACAGCGCAGCTTTGCCGGACGCTCCACGTGTAGGAGCGGCTTGGCGCTGCCGAACGGGCCGAGCGCGGTTCCTGGGTCGGGTGCATCGCTGGTGCCCTGTCGAGGCAGGAGTACGTCGACGGGCTGGCCGCCGTCGGTTTCGTCGACCCCGAGGTGGAGTTCACCCACGAGGTGGCCGACGGGATGCACGCAGCCATCATCCGCGCAGTGAAGCGCCCGGCCTGACCCCGTCGTGGAGTGCTGTGGCAGCAGATGGTTCCCAAACCGCGTTGATGACAACAATCTGCTGCCACAGCACTGCCCTGACCTGCCCTCGCCAGTTGAGGTTCCCCGGTTCGTGCAGCGGGACGCCGATTGTAGACTGATTAGTCTACGCGGGCCACGATGTGGCCATGTCC
>CAYLOC010000158.1:0-7757 GCA_964385195.1 uncultured Nocardioidaceae bacterium | reverse complement strand
ACCACGCGATCGTCGTGGGGAACCACAAGTACGGCATCCGGTTGGCGTCCACGGTGGCACCGCCGCGGCTGCTGCGCACCGACGCCCCACAAGGCGTCGCGTTCGCCGGGTTCACCAACTCCAGCACCGGCTACCTGCTCTCCGCCGACGGCACGATCTGGCACACCACCGACAGCGGAGCCGGCTGGACGCCGTACGAGGTGCAGGCTCGCTGAGTAGCGTTCGGGGTGGCACAGTGGAGAAGTGGCTGAGGATCTGACGCGGGCGGACGCGGCGCAGCTGGCGCGCGCGCTCACCTCGCTGCTGCGCCGGTCGGAGGACCTGGTCTCTCCCGACGGGGGGTCTGCCATGCTCCGGCGGGTCGCCGAGCATCTCGGCCGTGCGTATGACCAGGCAACCCTGGTCAGCACGTCCTGGCCGCTTTGGCAGCACGTGTCGGCACACCGCGCGGTCTCGGCGTACGTTGCCGAGCACAGTCCGGGCTCGGAGTGGCTGGGTGTCCGCGGGCGGCATCGCGAGCACGAGGACCTGATGTCGGTGCTGGGCTTCGAGGAGCACATGGGCGGCGGCCAGACCGTCGCGGCGGACTACGTCACCGCAGCGTGCGGACCGGACCGCACCGAGGACGTCGTCTCGTTCGGGCTGCAGCTGACCCGGACGCCCGCCGGGCGGCCGGCCGTGCTGGCGCTGCGGCTGCGGGAGATGGACGGGCCGTTGGAGGTCGCGGTCGAGGTGCTGACGGCCGAGCGTGCGGACGCCTCGGCGCTGGTCACGGAGGTACGCCGGCTGGTCGAGGAGCACGACGTGCTGCGCGGCCAGGTGCTCGCGTTCGGCGAGAGCGAGCACTACGGCAACAGCCACGTCACGTTCCTGCCCCGGCCGGAGTTGGATCCCTCCGACGTGATCCTCCCGCCGCACCTGCTGGCCGAGATCGAGGAGCACGTGGCCGCGCCCGCACGCCGGGCGCAGCGGCTCCGCGCCGCCGGGATCCACCTCAAGCGGGGGCTGTTGCTGCACGGACCGCCGGGCACCGGCAAGACCCACACGGTCCGGTACCTGATGGGCCGGATGCGTGCGTCGACGGTGGTCGTACTGACCGGGCAGAGCCTGCACCTGGTCGCCCACGCTGCCGCCCTGGCCCGCCGGCTCCAGCCGACCGTGGTGGTCGTGGAGGACGTGGATCTGATCGCGGAGGACCGCTCCTTCTCCCCCACCGGCAACCCGATGCTGTTCACGCTGCTCGACACCATGGACGGCATCGCCAGCGACGCCGACGTGACGTTCATCCTCACCACGAACCGGGTAGCCGACCTCGAGCGGGCACTGGTCCAACGACCGGGACGGGTCGACCGGGCGATCCACATCCCGCTTCCCGACGCCGACGCCCGGCTCGCGCTGCTGCGGCTGTACGCCGGACGGTGCCGCGTCACGGCCGACCTCGCCCCCGCCGTCGAGGCCACCGAGGGCGCCACGGCATCGGCCACGAAGGAGCTCATGCGTCGCGCGGTCCTCGCGGCCCTGGAGGCCGCTCCCGACGCCGACCCGCCGGACGTGGACGACACCGCGCTCTCCACCGCTCTGGCCGCGTTCACCGATGAGCACGAGGCGCTGACCCGGTCCCTGCTCGGGTCGAGCACCGACCAGGGACCCTTCGGCCACGATGACGATGACGACGACGATGACGACGAGGGTGACGAAGGTGGCGAGGACGGCCCTGGCCCCCGACCGGCGCTGGCCCCGTGGTTCGCCTATCCCCGTTCCGGTCGCCGTCCGTCGTACGGCAGCTGGCTGGAGTTGGAGTAGCAGCGGTCAACACAACAACTCCGCACCAGAGACGAAGCGGCCGTGTCGGCGGGGTCGGGCAGGATGGATGGGGTGAGTACGCCGACGCCGGACCTGCCGTGGTTCTCCGCCCCCACGCGGGAGTGGTTCCGCGGCGCGTTCGAGGCACCCACCGCGGCCCAGTCGGAGGCGTGGGAGGCGATCGCCGACGGCCAGAACAGCCTCGTGGTCGCGCCCACCGGTTCCGGGAAGACACTGGCCGCGTTCCTGTGGGCCTTGGACCGGATCGCGACGAGTCCCGCACCGGAGCGGAGGCACCGGTGCCGGGTGCTGTATGTCTCCCCGTTGAAGGCGCTCGCGGTCGACGTCGAGCGCAACCTCCGGGCGCCGCTGGCCGGCCTCACCCACACCGCGGCGCGGCTCGGAGTCGACGTACCCGACATCACCGTCGGCACCCGCACCGGTGACACCCCGGCGAGGGAACGCCGCAGGTTCGGCACCCGCCCACCCGATGTGCTCATCACGACCCCGGAGTCGTTGTTCCTGCTGCTCACGTCGCAGGCGCGGGAGGCCCTGCGCGGGGTGGACACCGTGATCGTCGACGAGATCCACAGCGTCGCCGGCACCAAGCGCGGTGCGCATCTCGCGCTGTCCCTGGAGCGACTCGACGAGCTCCTGCCCGCCCCCGCGCAGCGGATCGGGCTGTCGGCCACGGTCCGCCCGGTGGAGGAGGTGGCCCGGTTCCTCGGCGGCACGCACCCGGTGCGGGTCGTGGCACCGGCGTCTCCGAAGCGGCTGGAGGTCGACGTCGTCGTCCCGGTCGAGGACATGACCGCCCTGCCGGGGCCGGAACCGGGCGAGCCCGCGGGTGCCGACTCCGACCCGCAGCGGCGCGCCTCCCTCTGGCCACACGTGGAGGAACGGGTCGCGGACCTGGTGGAGAAGCACCGGTCCACCATCTGCTTCGTCAATTCCCGCCGGGTCGCGGAGCGCCTCACCGCCCGGCTGAACGAGATCGCGGCCGCACGGCACGCCACGACCGACGAGGAGTCACAGCCGCCCGCGGATGCCGTCTCACCGCCGCCGGCCCAGGTCATGGCGCAAAGCGGCGCGTCCCACGGCGCGGCCGGGCTGCTGGCACGTGCCCACCACGGGTCGGTCAGCAAGGCCCAGCGCGCGGCGATCGAGGACGACCTGAAGGCGGGCCGACTGCCGTGCGTGGTCGCGACCTCCAGCCTCGAGCTCGGCATCGACATGGGCGCGGTCGACCTGGTGGTCCAGGTGGCCGCACCGCCGTCCATCGCCAGCGGACTGCAGCGGGTCGGTCGTGCCGGACACCACGTCAACGAGGTGTCGCGAGGAGTGTTGTTCCCGCAGCACCGTGGTGACCTGGTGCCGACCGCGGTCGTGGTCGAGCGGATGCGGGAGGGACGCATCGAGGCACTGCACATCCCGGCGAACCCCCTCGACGTACTGGCCCAGCAGGTCGTCGCCGCCACCGCCACCGACACGTGGGACGTCGACACTCTGTTCGCGGTGGTACGCCGATCGGCGCCGTTCGCGTCGCTGCCGCGGTCGGCGTTCGACGCGACCCTGGACCTGCTCGCCGGGCGGTACCCCTCCGATGAGTTCGCCGAACTGCGTCCGCGGGTGGTGTGGGACCGGGTGGCCGGGACCGTCGCCGCGCGGCCCGGTGCCGGGCGCCTGGCGGTCACCTCCGGTGGCACCATCCCCGACCGCGGCCTGTTCGGCGTGTTCCTGGTCGGGGAGACCACCGCGACCGGTCATGCCCGCCCGGGCGCACGGGTCGGCGAGCTCGACGAGGAGATGGTGTACGAGTCGCGCGTCGGTGACGTGTTCGCGCTGGGTACGTCGAGCTGGCGGATCGAGGACATCACCCACGACCGGGTGCTGGTCTCCCCTGCTCCAGGGCAGCCGGGCCGGTTGCCGTTCTGGAAGGGCGAGGCGCCGGGGCGTCCGGCCGAGCTCGGCGCCGCGGTCGGTGCCTATGTCCGCGAGATCGGGGCACTTCCGGGGCCGGAGGCCGAGCAGCGGGTCCGGGAGTCGGGGCTGGATGAGTACGCCGCCGCCAACCTGGTGCGCTACCTGGCCGAACAGCGCGAGGACACCGGGTACCTCCCCCACGACCGGCAGATCGTGGTGGAACGCTGCCGCGACGAGCTCGGCGACTGGCGGGTGGTGGTGCACTCGCCGTACGGCAAGGCGGTGCACGGCCCGTGGGCCCTGGCGATCGGCGCCCGCCTGCGCGAGCAGTTCGGAGTCGACGCCCAGGCGATGGCGACCGATGACGGGATCGTGGTGCGGGTGCCCGAGACCGACGCGGAGCCGCCGGGCGCCGCGGCATGCGTGCTGGACCCCGAGGAGGTGGAGGACGTCGTCTCGGCGGAGGTGGGGCAGTCGACGCTGTTCGCCTCCCGGTTCCGGGAATGCGCCGCCCGTGCGCTGCTGCTGCCGCGGCGGAATCCTGGGAAGCGGTCCCCGCTGTGGCAGCAACGGCAGCGCTCGGCCGCGCTGTTGGAGGTGGCGTCGAAGTACGGGTCGTTCCCGATCGTGCTGGAGGCGGTCCGCGAGTGCCTCAACGACGTGTACGACGTCCCCGGCCTCACGGCGCTGATGCGAGACATCGCGGCGCGGCGGGTACGGGTGGTCGAGGTGGAGACCCCGTCGCCGAGCGCGTTCGCCCGCTCGCTGCTGTTCGGGTACGTCGCGGACTTCATCTACGAGGGGGACTCCCCACTGGCGGAGCGACGGGCGGCTGCCTTGGCGTTGGACCCGACGCTGCTGGGCGAGCTGCTCGGGCGGGTCGGGCTGCGGGACCTGCTCGACCCCGAGGTGGTCGAGACCACCGAGGCCGAGCTGCAGCGGCTCACCGAGGACCGGCGCGCCCGCGACGTGGAAGGGGTGGCGGACCTGCTGCGGTGGCTGGGTCCCCTGTCCGCGCGGGAGATCGCCGAACGCTGCTCCCATCCGCCGTCAGCTCCTGGATGGTCCGAGCAGCTGGTGGAGACGCGCCGGGCAGTCTGGGTGCGTCTCGCCGGCGGTGACCGGCTGGCCGCGGTGGAGGACGTCGGAAGGCTTCGTGACGCGCTGGGGGTCCCGGTGCCGCCCGGGGTGGCGGCCGCGTTCGCCGAGCCGGTCGCGGACCCGCTCGCGGACCTCGTGTCGCGTGATGCCCGCACCCACGGGCCGTTCACCGCGGCGGACGTGGCGGGCCGGCTCGGCACCGGCCCGGCGGTGGTCACCGACACGCTGACGCGGTTGGCGGCCGAGGGGCGGGTGGTGTCCGGGGAGTTCCGGCCCGGCGGCCACGGCCCGGAGTGGTGCGACTCCGGCGTTCTGCGCCGGCTGCGGCGGCGGTCGCTGGCCGCCGCCCGCCAGGAGGTGGAGCCGGTCGACCAGGGTGCGCTGGGGCGGTTCCTCCCGGCGTGGCACTCGGTAGGCCGCCGGCTCCGTGGCCCGGAGGGCGTGCTGGCGGTGGTGGACCAGCTCGACGGCATCCCGGTTCCCGCGTCGGCGCTGGAGCCGCTGGTGCTGCGCAGCCGGGTGGCCGACTACGCCCCGGGCATGCTCGATGAGCTCACCGCTGCCGGTGAGGTCGTGTGGGCGGGGTGCGGCAGCCTCCCCGGCAGTGACGGGTGGGTCTCGTTGCATCCTGCCGCCACGGCACCGCTGACGCTGGCGGAGCCGGAGGTGCTGGATCTGACGGAGACCCACCGTGCCCTGCTGGAGCAGCTGGACGGCGGCGGCGCGTGGTTCTTCCGTCAGCTGTCCGAGGCGGTCGGGAGCGGGGACGACGCCGTGGTCGCTGCGGCGTTATGGGACCTGGTGTGGGCAGGGCTGGTCACCAACGACACGCTGCAGGCGCTGCGGACCTGGCTGCGCGGCGGCTCGACCGCGCACCGGTCGCGCCGCGGATCGCCTCGGGGACGGTACCGGCGGCGGCCGGCCCTTCCCTCCCGCACGGGTCCGCCCACGGTCTCCGGGCGGTGGTCTCTGCTGCCCGCCCGCGAGACGGACCCGACGCTGCGGGCCACGGCGGTCGCCGACGTGCTGCTGGAGCGCCACGGCATCGTGACCCGCGGTGTGACCGCCACCGAGCGCCTGCCCGGCGGGTTCGCCGGGGTGTACGCGGTGCTGTCCCGGTTCGAGGAGGCGGGCCGCTGCCGCCGGGGTTACTTCGTGGCCGGGCTCGGCGCAGCCCAGTTCGGTACGACGGGGGCGGTGGACCGGTTGCGGTCCTTCACCGACGTACCCGAACACGCGGACCGCGCCCCCGACACGGTCCTGCTGGCCGCGACCGACCCGGCCAACCCGTACGGCGCCGCTCTCGCCTGGCCGCCGCGCCCGAGCGACTCCGCCGGCGCCGGGCACCGTCCCGGCCGGAAGGCCGGCGCGGTCGTGATCCTCGTCGACGGGTCGCTCGCGTTGTACGTCGAGCGCGGCGGCCGTTCCCTCCTTACCTTCAGCGCCGAGGAGCGCGTGCTTCACCCTGCCGTGGCGGCGCTCGCCGTCGCCGTACGCGAGGGTGCGCTGGGGCGCCTCACCGTCACCCGCGCCGACGGGGACCGGATCCTTGACTCGGCGCTGGGTGAGGCGTTGGAGGCCGCAGGATTCCGCGCCACCCCGCAGGGCCTCCGGCTGCGACCCGACATTTGGTGACGCGCACACGCGAACGCTGCGATCATGAACGGGACCGCACGTTGAGGTGACCCGGGGGGCTTCGCCAGCTGCGCTACTTCGTGGCCAGACAGAACTCAGCGCGGGACAGCTCGTGACATTGCTAGGCTCGTCACCTACCTACCAAGACACCCCTCTTATCCGCGGGAACAGGTGACACTCATGACCGACACCGCCTCGGACGTCGGCGCTCCGGTCGCGGCGCCCTCCCTGGGGGAGACGCTGGACGAGTACCGGCGGGAGTTGACGGGCTTCGCCTACCAGATGCTGGGGTCGCCGTTCGACGCCGAGGACGCGGTCCAGGAGACACTGATCCGCGCGGTACGGGCCCATGACCGCTTCGAGGGCCGGTCGTCGCTGCGGACATGGCTGTACCGGATCGTCAGCAACGTCTGCATCGACATGCGCAGGAGCAGCGGACGCCGGGCCCTGCCCTACGACCTGTCCGAGACGCCGTCGGCTCCCGTCCTGGACTCGCTGGGCGAGCCCCGCGGCGCGGAAACCTGGGTCGAACCCATCCCCGACGCCGCGGTGGACCCGGGCGAACAGGCCGTGACGCGGGACTCCGTGCGGCTCGCCTTCATCACCGCGTTGCAGACCCTGCCGCCCCGGCAGCGGGCGGTGCTGATCCTTCGGGACGTGCTCAGCTGGAAGGCTGCGGAGGTGGCCGGGCTGTTGGACACCACCGTGGCCTCGGTCAACAGCGCGCTGCAACGCGCCCGCGCCACGCTCGCGGCTCGCAAGGACGACCACGGCGACGCTCCGGACCCGGTGAACGCCGACGACGCCGCCCTGCTGGCGCGGTACGTCGACGCGTTCCAGCGCTACGACATCGACGCCCTCGTCTCGCTGCTGCACGAGGACGCGACCCAATGCATGCCGCCGTTCGCGCTGTGGCTGGAAGGGCCGGCCGACATCGCCGCGTGGCATCTGGGTCCTGGCCATGAGTGCCGGGGTTCGCGGCTGGTACCGCTCCGCGCCAACGGCCAGACCGGTTTCGCGCAGTACCGTCAGGGGTCGGAGCCGGGGCGGTACGTCGCATGGTCGGTCCAGCTGCTGCAGGTGCGCGAAGGCCGGATCAGCTCGATCAACGGCTTCCTCAACACCGACCTGTTCGGTGTGTTCGGGCTGCCGACCGAGGCCACCGCCGCCGCCCTCGACGTACTGGAATCCGCCCAGCCCGGTTGACCCCCAGGTGGGGAAGGCAAACTCACCGTTGGCGAGCCACGTTTGCCTTGTAGACGGGGCAAACGCACCGTCTACAAGGCAAGCGCGGC
>CAYLOC010000157.1:0-7817 GCA_964385195.1 uncultured Nocardioidaceae bacterium | reverse complement strand
TTCTCTCCGTTGAGTGGGCGGGTTCTCGCGCTCCAGTGGGCAGGTTCTCTCAGTGGCCTAGCCGCGCAGGGCGAGGCGTACGGCGTCCAGCCAGACAGAACGGTTCTCCGCCAGCAGGTCGTCCTTCCGGACCACGATGACCGTCCACCCGTGCTCGTGGAGCCATTGTCGGCGCCGTACGTCCCTGGCCCGCTGCTCCGGTGAGTCATGGAACGCCTCGCCGTCGTACTCGATCGCCACTTTCGCGTACGGGTAGGCGAGATCGAGCCGGTACCGGACGATGCCGTCGTCAAGAACCTCCCACTGTGGCGTCGGCGGTGGCAGCCCGGCGTCCAGCAAAGCCAGCCGAGTCCACGACTCGCCCGGGCTCTCGGCGCGCGGGTCCGTGAGGCGGGCCAGTTCGCGCAGTTGCACCACTCCGCGGCGCCGGCGAAACCGGGGGAGCTCTGCCTCCACATCCGCGCGCGAGAGTCCCCCGGCTCGCAGACACCCGTCCATTGCCGCCAGTGCCGGCTCCCGCCACAGCAAGCACCCGAGATCCAGGGCCGTCCGCAACACCGTCGTCACCCGGACGCCGTTGATCTCCACGATGTCGTGCTCGGCCAGGTCACGTGATCGTGGCGTGCACTGTGCTCGTCGTACCCGGGTGCGGTCCGGAAGCACGCACGTCTCCACTGGCGGCACCGCGTCGAATTCGAAGTAGCGCAACGTGTCAACGCGGTGCACCCACGCCGCCGTACGGTCACACACGATCGCGCGGGGGCTGAGAATCAGCCGGAGCGCGCGCAGCGACGTGTCCCACGACCGCTCCACCGTGCAACAGGCGTAGGCACCTTGCAGCACCTGCCAGATGCGGCGCTCCTTCAGGAGCCGGTGCACACGGTTGCGGTCCAACCCGTGATGGGCGGCATCGGCGGTGGTGAAGACTTCTCCGTGCAGCGCTTGTGGCAGTCCCATGTCACAAGAGCCTGCGCAGGTCCTCGCCTCCGCAGAAGCCGGTGCCGGATTCTGTGGACAAGGTCGTGGCGCCCTCGAACCTGTGGAAACCCGAGAACCGATGCCCGTTGGGACGAGAGGACGCGCCCACTCATGTGAGATTTCATGCCTACTCGGCCGAGAGAGGGTGACCACTCAAGCGAGAGAGGGTGACCACTCAAGCGAGAGGACGGGCCCACTCGGCGAGTACGGCGGCGGCGTCAGTGAAATCGTCGGAAGCGGAGGCGGAGGCCGGGGACGGGGACGCACTCGGAGTGCGGGAGAACCGCGGCGCCGGGGCCGGAACTACCGTGCCGCCGTCCTCGACCAGGGTGCCGCGTGCCTTCAGCTGCGGGTGCTGAGCCGCCTCGGTCAGCGACAGCACCGGCGCGACACACGCGTCGGACCCGTCGAAGACCTCGGCCCACTCATCCCTGGTCCGCTCGGCGAACCGATGCGCGAAGATCTCGCGCAGCCGTGGCCAGTTGTCCCGCTCGGCGCGATCCGGGAGCGGGGACACGGGCGGGTCGAGCAGTCGGACGAACTCGTCGTAGAAGCGGTCCTCCAACGCCCCGACTGCGACGTGCCGCCCGTCCCGTGCGGCGTACACCGTGTAGTACGGCGCCGCGCCATCCAAGAGGTTCGTTGCACGGTGGTCGGCCCACCGGCCAGCACCGAGCAGACCGCGGACCATCGTCGACAGATGCGTGGCGCCGTCGATGATGGCGCAGTCCACGACCTGTCCGTGCCCGGACACACGTGCCTCGAGCAGCGCCGCGAGGACGCCGCTGACCAGGTACAGCGCCCCGCCGCCGAAGTCACCGACAAGATTCAGCGGTACGACGGGGGTGTCGGCAGGGCCGATCGCGTGCAGGTCCCCGGTAACGGCGAGGTAGCCGATGTCATGGCCCGCCGTGTGCGCCCAGGGTCCGGTCTGCCCCCAGCCGGTCATCCGTCCGTACACCAGCGCGGGCCGCAGCGCCAACAGCTCCTCCGGGCCGAGGCCGAGACGTTCGGCGACGCCGGGGCGGAAAGCCTCCAGGAACACATCGGCGTGGCTGACCAGCTCGCGCGCAGACTCCAGCCCCGCCGCTGACTTCAGATCCAGGTGAACCGTGCGGCGGCCACGAGCCAGCGGGTCTTGTGCCGGTGTCAGCCCGAGCACCGACGTGCCAGGACGATCCACCCGCACCACGTCGGCACCCATCTCCGCCAGCATCATCGCCGCGAACGGCGCCGGACCAAGGCCGGCCAGCTCCACGACGCGGACCCCCTGCAGCGGACCCATGCGCCGCGGTCAGAGAGTGACGACCGAGCGGAGCACGTCTCCCTGACGCATCTTGTCGAACGCCGTCTCCACCTCGTCGATCCCGATCGTCTCCGACACGAAGGAGTCCAGCGGCAGCCGTCCCTGGAGGAACAGGTCGATGAGCATCGGGAAGTCGCGGTCGGGCAGACAGTCGCCGTACCAACTGGACTTCAGCGACCCGCCGCGGGCGAAGAAGTCGAGCAACGGCATGTCGATCCGCATATCGGGTTGCGGCACTCCCACGAGTACGACGGTCCCGGCCAGGTCGCGGCCGTAGAAGGCCTGTTGCCACGTCTGCGGCGTCCCGACGGCGTCGATGACCACGTCGGCCCCGAACCCGCTCGTGTGCTCGCGGATCGCCTCGACTACGTCGGTCTTCGTGGCGTCGATGGCGTCGGTGGCACCGAGCGACCGCGCCTTCTCCAGCTTGCGGGCATCGGTGTCGACGGCAAGGATCCGTGCTGCGCCGGCCAGGCGGGCACCAGCCACGGCAGCAGCTCCCACGCCGCCGCACCCGATGACGGCCACGCTGTCTCCACGGGTCACGCCACCGGTGTTGATGGCGGCACCAAGCCCGGCCATCACACCACACCCCAGGAGGCCCGCCACGGCGGGCGGTGCGGCGCTGTCGACCTTCGTGCACTGACCGGCGTGGACCAGCGTCTTGTCGATGAAGGCGCCGATTCCCAGGGCCGGGGACAGCGCCGTACCATCGGCCAGGGTCATCGGCTGCGCGGCGTTGGAGGTGCTGAAGCAGTACCAGGGTCGCCCGCGGCGGCACGCACGGCAGGTGCCGCAGACCGCGCGCCAGTTGAGGATCACGAAGTCGCCGGGGGCCAGGTCGGTCACGCCCTCGCCCACCGCCTCCACGACTCCGGCAGCCTCATGACCGAGGAGGTAGGGGAAGTCGTCCCCGATGCCGCCTTCGCGGTAGTGCAGGTCGGTATGGCATACCCCGCACGCTGCGACATCCACCACTGCCTCACCCGGGCCAGGGTCGGGGACCTCGACGTCGACGAGCTCGACCGGTGCGCCCTTCTCGCGAGCGATGACTCCCTGCACTGTCTGGGCCATGGCTCCTCCTCTCGCTCAGCACCCTACAATCCGTCGAGCGGGCGCACGCTCTCGGTCGAGTGGTCAGGTTTCTCCGCCCGTACCTGCCCATCGTGTCTGCGACACTGACTCACCCACCGGAAAGAGCGGACCCGCGGAGCACCAGCATCTCCAGGGTTGCGGTGTCGGCTCCGACCTTGCTGGCCACCTCCTGCGAGGACACCGCCCCGCAGTGCATCCCCCGCAGTACGAACGCCGCCAGTGCCTGTGCGGTGGCCGGCTCATCCAGTACCCCGGACTCCGACGACCCGGCGAGATAGGCCCGCAGGCGGGTGCCAGCGTCGGCGAACCCCTCCCGGAAGAACACGTACGTCGCCAGGTACCGCGTCGGTAGCTGCGCCGGGTGCAGGTCCCATCCCTGGTAGAAGCCGCGCCGCAGTGATCGGCGTACCAGCCGGGCATGCAGCTGCCAGGCCGCATGCACCTGGTCCCGGTCGCCCACCGGCAACACGTTGGTGGAACCGTCGGAAAGCCGTACGCCGGTGCCGGCGGCAGCCGCTGCCATCACCTGTTTGGCGAACTCAGCAGCCGGGTGGTCCATCGCCTGGTGGCCGGCGGCGACGCCGATGGCCGCGGTGTAGTCGTAGGTGCCGAAGTGCAGCCCGGTCAGCCGGCCGTCGGCGGCGTGGATCAGCCGCGCCACGGCCGCCGTACCGTCTGCACCGCAGATCAGTTGCGGCGTCTCGACCTGCACCTCGAACGTGAGGCGGTGGTCATCCAGCCCATGGGCGCGCTCAAGCCGGGAGCACGCCTCGACCATGCCCCGCACCTGCTCGACGCCGGTGACCTTCGGCAGCGTGAGGGTCCAGCCATACGGCAGCGAACCCGCTTGCAGCAGGGTGCCCAGTACCAGGTCCAGGGTCCGTAGCCCGCGATCGCGGGTGGCCGCCTCCATGCTCTTGAACCGGATCCCACAGTACGGCGGCGCGAGCCCGTTGCGCGCGGCCCCCACCAGTGCCTCTGCCGCCGCCACCGCATCCGCGTCCTCGGTGGCGTCGTCGCGCACCCCGTAGCCGTCCTCGAAGTCGACCCGGAGGTCCTCGATGGGCTCCCGGTCGAGTTTGGCCAGCATCAGCGGCCAGGCCCCCACGACGGCCTCGGCCGGGAGGCCGAGGACCTGCGCCATCTCGATCGGGGAGGCCGCGTGGTAGTCGAGGGCGGCGCGGGCAGAGTCGGCCCAGCCCCGGGTCAGGTCGGCACTGACCGCATCGGCCGGGACGTAGACGGTGTGCACCGGCTGCCGCCCGTAGTCCGTTCCGGGATAACAGCGCTCCAACCGCTCATCGGCGGGCCGGACCAGGTCCGCCACGGCCGCGTGGTCGGCGGCGTCCAGCCTCGGCTCCGGCACCACTACACCGAGTTGTCAGAAGTGGAACCCGCAATAGCGTGTTCAGCTTCTGACAGGTCGGTGAGGGCGTGCTCCAGTCGCAACAGGGCGATCTCACGCAGCTGGGCCACGGTCTCGCGCCGCTCGGTGACCGGGTTGTTGTCGAGTCGGCGCTGGAGTTCGGTCAGGATCTGCGGGCCGGTACGGCCGGCGGCCCGGATGATGAACACGCGACCGAACCGTTGCTCGTACTCCCGGTTGCCGGCCTCGAGTTGTGCCGCCACCGCGGCGTCGGCGGTGTCGACACCGGCCTGCTCCGTGCGTGAGAGGTCCGCGTCCGCGCCGGTGTGTGGCGCGTGCTCCCCGATCCGCGGATGGCGGGACAGGGCCTCGTCCAGCTCCTCGTCGGTGAGGTTCTCCGCGCTGGCCTTGGCCCGTGCGAACAAGCTGGCCAGAGCCGGATAGGGCCGCTCGGCCGCGACCTCCTCAACCCATCGGCGTACGGCCAGGCAGTTCCGCAGCAACTCTCGCGCCGCGGAGTCGCTGAGCGCGTTGAACTTCTCCACAGACATCGGCACCTCGTCAGGTCGTATGATGGCCCTCCAGCCTACCCGTCGCCGACCGGAGGAGAAGCCATGTCACCGATCGCGTTGGTCAGCCAGGCCACCGAACTGCTGGCGAAAGCACGCGAGTCACGCGCCGGTCGGGCCGCGGAGTTGGTCGTCGGTGGCCCCGGCTCCACGATGACGCACACGGTGATCGCGCTCACCGACGAGTCCGAACTCCACGAGCACAGCAACCCCGGCGAGGCATCGCTGCTGGTCCTTGAGGGAAAGGTGCAACTGCGGTACGGCGAGGACCGCGTCGACGCCGGCACCGGCGAGTTGGTGCCGATCCCCGACGAGCCCCACAGCGTGCTTGCGCTGGCAGACTCCACGGTGTTGCTGACCGCGGTCAAGCTTCCCACCCGCGAGTAGCCGCACGGGCGGCCCGGGCGGGCGAAGCGAGCCCTCCCCGAGTGGCGGTGAACCGGCCGGGACGTCTACCCTCTTAGGGTCCCCCACCCGTCCGGCAGGAAGGTCGACCCGACGTCCGTGCGTCCCGATCCGTCCCCCTCCGACGGGCCCCACCCGGTCGAGCACCTCGGTGACTTCTCGGTCACGTGGCGGATGGCGCGCATCACCGGGTACGCCATCGTCGTCGGCGGTATCAGTGCCTGTGTCGCGTGGTTGCTGCTCAATGCGATCGGGCTGGTCACGAACCTGGTGTTCTACCAGCGTTGGGAGACCGATCTGGTGGCCCCCGGGCAGACCGACCACAACCCGTTCCTGGTTCTGCTGGCCCCGGTAGCCGGTGGTCTCGTCGTCGGGCTGATGGCCCGGTATGGGTCGGAGAAGATCCGTGGCCACGGGATGCCGGAGGCGATCGAGTCGATTCTGACCGGCGGCAGCAAAGTGCGCCCGCGGGTGGCGATCTTGAAGCCGATCTCCGCGGCCCTCACCATCGGGACCGGCGGCCCGTTCGGTGCTGAAGGCCCCATCATCATGACCGGTGGGGCGTTCGGATCCATCGGTGCGCAGTTCCTGAAGCTGACCGCGGATGAGCGCAAGACGTTGCTCGTTGCCGGCTCCGCCGCCGGCATGGCCGCCACCTTCAATGCCCCGTTGGCCTCGGTGCTCCTCGCGGTCGAGCTGCTGCTGTTCGAGTGGCGTCCGCGCAGTTTCGTACCGGTGGCGTTCGCCGTGTGCATGGCTACCGTCGTACGCGGTGCCATCATTGGCACCGGCCCGATCTTCCCGGCGCCACCGTCGCCGGTGAACCTCGACGTGTCGGTGTACGGCGGAGCCTTGCTCATCGGCATCCTCGGCGGCGCGTTGGCCATCGCCGCCACCCACCTGGTGTACCTGGCCGAGGACGGCTTCCGGAAACTGCCGATCCACTGGATGTGGTGGCCGGCGATCGGTGGGCTCATCATCGGCATCGGTGGCCTGATCGAGCCACGGGCGCTGGGCGTGGGCTATGACGTCATCCGTCAACTGCTGAACGGGTCCGCCACGACCGGGCTGATCCTGGGCATCTTGATCGTGAAGACGCTGATCTGGTCGCTGTCGCTCGGGTCGGGCACTTCTGGTGGTGTGCTGGCGCCTGTCTTTATGATCGGCGGGTCGCTTGGTGCGCTGATCGGCCACATCCTGCCGCAGGTAAGCCCTGGCTTCTGGGCGCTGATGGCGCTGGCGGCCGTCGTCGGCGGAGTGATGCGGTCACCGTTCACCGGCGTGATCTTCTCCCTTGAGCTCACCCACAACTGGGCCGCCCTGCTCCCGTTGCTGGTGACCGCCACCCTGGCGCACGGGTTCTCCTCTTTGATGCTCAAGCGTTCCGTGCTTACCGAGAAGATCGCCCGCCGCGGGTTGCACCTGACCCGGGAGTATGACGTGGACCCGTTGGAAGTCCTCTTCATCCACGAAGTGGCTCCCACGGAGTTCGTGTCGTTCGCGGCCGACACCCCGGCCGGCGAGGTGGCCTCGACCTTCGTGACCGAACACCGCCAACTCCGTGACCGGCAACACCGGCAACACAGGCAGCGCATCTATCCGGTGATGAGTGAGGACGGCGCACTGGTAGGCGTCGTCACTCGCCGTGACATGCTCGACGTCGCCTTCTCCGGTGAGCGGGCGGACGAGCCCGTCGAGAACCTCGCGATCCGCAACCCCGCGGTCTGCCATCCAGATGAGACCCTGCGCGCCGTCGCCTATCGGATGGCGGACCTGGGAGTGTCCCGCATGCCGGTGGTCGCGCGGGACGACCTACGCCGCATCGTCGGACTGGTGACGCTGGTTGACCTGCTCGCCGGCCGACTGCGTGACCTACGGGAGGAGCGACACGTCGAACGAGTGCTCCGGGTCCGGGAGTTCTTCCCGATCGGCCCGGTGCAGTCCCGCGTTTTCGACCAGCGGGTCCCTGGTGAGGAGGAGCCGGGAGAAGAGGACGAGTCCGGCGATGACGAACCGGGCACGGAGAACCCCGAGCCGGATCCCGCCACCCCCCGCTGACCTCGAGAGCCATCCACCCCACCCCCTCCGTTGAATGGGC
>CAYLOC010000156.1:0-8025 GCA_964385195.1 uncultured Nocardioidaceae bacterium | reverse complement strand
GACACCGCCGACACCAACGCCGCGGAGGGCACGACGGAGACCGGGCCGACCGACGTACCGGCTGAGGGCGACGACAGCCAGGAGACGTGAACCGCACGGACGAGATGATGGAGAGGAGGGGTGGTCGATGAGTCCCGCCGACTGGGTGAGCAAGGACTTCTACAAGGTCCTGGGTGTGTCCAAGGACGCCTCACCGGACGAGATCAAGAAGGCCTACCGCAAGTTGGCGCGCGACAACCACCCCGACTCCCATCCCGGCGACAGCGGCGCCGAGGACCGTTTCAAGAACGTCTCCGAGGCGTACTCGGTGCTGTCGGACCCCAAGAAGCGCAAGGAGTACGACGAGCAGCGCACCCTGTTCGGGTCCGGCGGCGGCTTCCGGCCACCGCGATCCGGGCAGGGCGGCGGCTACGACTTCGGCGACATCTTCGGCCAGCGCACCGGAACCGGCGGCGGCTCGTTCTCCGACCTGTTCTCCGACCTGTTCGGCGGGAGCGGTGGTACCCGGACCTCCACCCGGCGTGCGCCGCGGCGAGGACAGGATCTGGAGTCCGAGGCCACGTTGAGCTTCGAGCAGGCGATGGAGGGCACCACCGTCGCACTGCGGCTCAGCAGCGACGCGCCGTGTGCGGCGTGTTCGGGCACCGGCGCCAAGGCCGGGACCGTCCCCCGGGTGTGTCCCAACTGCGAGGGCTCGGGCATGCAGGTGTCCAGCCAGGGCGGGGTGTTCTCGATGACCGAGCCGTGCCGGGAGTGCCTCGGCCGGGGCCTGGTGGTCGACGACCCGTGCCCGGTGTGCCACGGCTCCGGGCGGGGTGTGTCGAACCGGACCATCCAGGCACGCATTCCCGCCGGAGTCAAGGACGGCCAGCGGATCCGGGTTCGTGGCAAGGGAGGCCGCGGGGAGCACGGTGGCCCGGACGGCGACCTCTACGTCGTGGTGCATGTGCAGGCCCACCGGCTGTTCGGCCGGTCCGGCAACAACCTCACGCTTACCGTGCCGGTGCGGTTCGACGAGGCCGCGCTCGGCGCCACCATCAAGGTGCCGACGGTGGACGGGCGGACGGTCAGCCTGAAGATCCCGGCCGGTACGCCGTCCGGTCGCACGTTCCGGGTGCGTGGCCGCGGTGCGCCGGGCCGCAACGGCACCCGCGGCGACCTGCTCGTCAATGTCGAGGTCGAGACCCCGACCCAGCTCGACGACCAGTCCCGGGCCGCCGTCGAGGCCTATCGAGAAGCCGTAGGAGAGCACAACCCACGGGAGTCGCTGTTGAAGAAGGGAGGTGCGCAGTCTCATGCCTAACCGCAAGGTTCCCTTCGACGTCAACAACCCCGACGCGCCGGTGTTCGTGATCAGTGTGGCCGCGGAGCTCACCGGGATGCACCCGCAGACGTTGCGGGGCTATGACCGGATCGGGCTGGTGTCACCGGGCCGCACCGGTGGCGGCGGCCGCCGCTACTCGCTGCACGACATCGAGCTGCTCAAGACCGTCGCGGAACTCACCTCGTCCGGGATCGGGATCGAGGGGGTCCGCCGGATCCTCGAGCTGGAGGACCAGGTCGCCGCGCTGCAGTCGCGGGTGGCCGAGCTGGAGGCGGAGCTGGCAGCAGCCGCGGAAGCGGCCCTGCCCAACCTGCCGGTACGCCGTACCACGGCTGTGGTCACGCGATACCGCTCTCGGCGTCCCCGCCGTACCCCGTGACGGTTGCCTGCGGGCCGGTCGGGCTACCGCATCGCGGCCTCCACCGCCCGGACCAGCGCATCGTCGTCGGCCAGGGCAGGATCGAGGACCGCCAGTACTCGCCGTACGCCGACTGCCGGCGGCTGCTCCGCGAACGTCGTCAGTTCGGCTGCCCGTGGGTCGCGCACCGGCATGCCGCCTCCGCGTAGGTGGTGGATCCACGCGGCGAGCGTCTGCACCGCGGCTCCGGGAACCCGCCCGTTCGCGCGTTCCTGCCGGAGTACCGGCAGGACACGCACCGGGAGCTTGGCCGAGCCGTCCGCCGCGATCTGTTCCAGCCGGTGCCGCATCCTGCGGTTGGCGAACCTCTCCAGCAGGGCACCGCGGTAGCCCCGGATGTCGCTGTCCGCCAGTCGAAGGTAGCCCGCGGCCTCGTCCCACCACTGCTCCAGCAGCGCACGACAGGTGTGGTCATCGACGGCGTCAGCGACCGTGCGGTGCCCGCGTGCCGAGCCTACGTAGGCGAGCAGGGAGTGCCCGCCGTTGAGCAGCCACAGCTTGCGTTGCTCGAAGGTGGCGACGTCGGTGGTGAACGTGGCACCGGCAGCCTCCCAATGCGGCCGCCCCGCGACGAAGTCGTCGGCAAGCACCCACTCCGAGAACGGCTCGGTCACCACCGGTACGGCGTCGGCGTACCCCGTCCGGTCCTGCACCAGGCGGACATCGGCTGTCGTGGTGGTCGGGGTGATCCGGTCGACCATCGTGGTCACGAACCCGACGTGGGCGTCGATCCACTCCGCCAGCCCCGGGTCCACCGCATGGGCGAACTCCCGGACCACACGGCCGACCGCCCCGCCGTTGTCTGGCAGGTTGTCGCACGGCACGACCGTGAGCGGGCCGGCGTCGGCGGTACGCCGGGCGGCCAGCCCGGCCACCAACCGGCCCGGGACGCTGCGCACCACCTGGGTGAGGTCATCGCGCAACCGGTGGATGTCCTCCTCCACCACCGCGTCGTTCCGGTCCAGCCCGCCGCCGGGTCCACGGCAGTACCCGGCCTCGGTGACGGTGCAGGTAACGACGGCGACGTCGACGGAGCCGACGTACCCCAGCCACTGGCGGTGATCGGCCGCGGCATGCGCGGCGCTGACGCTGGCCACCACCTCGAAGTCATCGCGTTGCGCGGCCCGGGTCACCAGCGTGAACAACCCGTCCTGCCCGGTCAGCGCCCGGGCGAGATCGGGGCGGCGCCCGGTGAAGGCGGCGATCCCCCAGTCCGCGGCGTCCGGTGCCCGGTCGGTGTACCACGCCTGGTGGGAGCGGAAGAAGTTGCCGAGCCCGAGGTGGACAACCCGCACCGGTGCGGCCGCGCGGTGCTGGCCACGATCCCGCCGCAGTGGTACGCCGGGGCTCACAGCTTGAACACGTGCCTCGGCAGGGTGGTGGTCAGGTCGACCGCGATCTGCGCGGCCTCCTCCTCGTCCAACCGGTGCTCCACCACGAGTTGGGCCAGATAGCCGCTGTTCAACCGCCGCGCCATGTCATGGCGCGCGGGGATCGAGCAGAACGCCCGGGTGTCGTCGATGAAACCGGAGGTGCGGGTGAAGCCGACCGTCTCGGTGACCGCGGCCCGGAAGCGCCGGATCGCCTCCGGCGCGTCCAGGAACCACCACGGCTCCCCGACGTACACCGTCGGGTAGAAGCCGGCCAGTGGCGCCAGCTCCCGGGACCACGTGGTCTCGTCCACGGTGAACACCACCAGATGCAGGCCCGGGTCGGTGCCGTGGCGGTGGAGAAGGGGGCGCAGCGCGTCGGTGAACCCGGTGCGTACCGGGATGTCGTGGCCGCTGTCCGGTCCGTATCGCTCGAACGTCGGAGCATGGTGGTTGCGTCGTACGCCGGGGTGCAGCGTCATCACCAGGCCGTCCTCGGTCGACATCCGGGCCATCTCCGTCATCATGTGCCGGCGGAACGCGACCGCCTCGGAGCCGTTGGCCGCACCCTGCAGCGCGGCGGCATAGATCCGCTCCGCCTCGTGCGGCGGCAACGGTGCTGTGCCGGCGTCGGCGTGACTGTGGTCGGCCGACACCGACCCGTGCTCGCGGAAGAAGCGTCGCCGACCGGCCAGCGCACGGAGGTAACCGGCGTAGTCACCGGTGTCCTCCCCGGCGGCCTCTCCGAGGCGCGCAACGTGTCCGGGCCAGTCGGGCCGCTCCGGCTCAAGGTACCGGTCCGGGCGGAATGTCGGGATCACCCGACCGCTCCATCCGGGGTCGGCGGCGAGCGTCTCGTGTCCGGACAGCGCGTCCGCCGGGTCATCGGTCGTGGCCAGGACCTCGATATCGAACCGGGCGAACAGCGACCGCGGACGGAACTCCGGACGGGTCAGGCATGCGGCGACGCGGTCATAGATCGGGTCCGCCGTTGCGGCGGACGGGCGTACGTCGACGCCGAACACCTCACTCAGCGTCCATTCCAGCCAGTACCGGACCGGCGTACCGGCGAACACCGGCCAATGTCCGCACAATTCCCGCCACACCGCGCGCGACGTCGCTTCGGTCAGGTGATCCTGGCCCACCCCCAGCGCGTCGAGACCGACCCCGGCCGCATGCAGCAGTCGCGTGACGTAATGGTCATGGGTCACCAGCAAGGTCGCGGGATCGGGGAACGCCTCGTCCGCAGCCAACAACCCCGCGTCGACGTGCCCGTGCGGGGAGATGATCGGCAGGTCACGGACAGCGGTGTACAACTGCCGCGCCACGGCGCGTGTCCCAGGGTCGGCGGGGAGCAGCCGGTCCGGGTGCAGGTGCAACGAGGCGGGCGGACCGGTCATGGCCCCAGCATGGGTACCGCCGGAGAAATTCGCAAACACAGTTGTGACCGCGCCGTGATCGTCAACCCTCGTTCGCGAGCGTAGAGTATCTGCTGCTGTAGAGACGGGAGCCAGGCTCCCCCGATGTGGAGGAGGCGTTCTGCGTGAAGCGGAAGTCGACAGTGACCGCGGCCCTGTGCCTGGGGATCGCGCTCACCGTGAGCGCTTGCGGGTCAAGCGGAGGAAACAACGGCAACGCTGAGTCCACCGGTGGCGGTGGAGGAGCCAGTACCGAGGCGACCGGCGGCGGAAGTGGCGGCAGCGGGGGCAGCGGAGGCAGTGACAGTGGGCTGAAGGTCGCGGTCCTGCTGCCCGACACCCAGTCCTCGGCCCGGTACGTCACCCAGGACGCGCCGGACTTCAAGGCCTTCTTCAAGTCCCAGGGACTCAAGGAGGGCCAGGACTTCGTCGTCCAGAACGCCAAGGGTGACCCGAACACGATGCGGACGCAGGCCGACCAGGCGATCACGCAGGGCGCGGATGTGCTGGTGATCGACGGCATCGACTCCGGCAGCGCCGCGGCCATCCAGGCCAGCGCGAAGGCCAAGGGCGTCAAGACCATCGACTACGACCGCCTGACCCTCAACGGCAGCGCCTCCTACTACGTCAGCTTCGACAACGTCAAGGTCGGCAAGCTGCAGGGGCAGGGCCTGGTCGACTGCATCAAGAAGTGGGGCGTCTCCGATCCGCACGTGCTGGAGGTGCAAGGCGCCCCGACCGACAACAACGGGACATTGTTCGCGAAGGGGTCCGACAGTGTGCTCGACCCGCTGTACAAAGCGGGCAAGTACACCAAGGTCGGTGAGCAGCGGATCGAGAAGTGGGACCCGAACAACGCACGGACCTACTACGAGCAGCAGATCCAGGCCCACCCCGACATCAACGCGGTACTCGTCGCCAACGACGACATGGCCAACGCTGTCATCACCGCCGAGAAGGCCAAGGGCATCAAGCCCAAGACCGTTCCCACCACCGGACAAGATGCCACGCTGAGTGGCCTGCAGAACATCCTGGCCGGCTACCAGTGCATGACCGTCTACAAGCCGATCAAGAAGGAGGCCGAGGCGGCCGGCAAGCTGGCTCTGGCGCTGGTGAACGGCGAGTCGAACCCGTCGATGGTCAACGGCAAGGTCAACAACCAAAAGACCGACGTGCCGTCGGTCCTGTTGACCCCGATCGTGGTCACGACGGAGAACATGGCAGAGACGGTGGTCAAGGACGGGTTCGTCGACGTCAAGAAGCTGTGCAAGGGCAGCTACGCCGACGACTGCAAGGCCGCCGGGATCTCCTGAAGGCGTGCCGATGCCTGATGCGCTGCTCGAGCTCCGTGGTATCGAGAAGCGGTACGGTGCGGTCCAGGTGCTGCACGGTGTCGACCTCGATATCCCGGCGGGGCAGGTCACTGCCCTCGTAGGGGACAACGGTGCCGGGAAGTCGACGCTGATCAAGTGCATCTCAGGGATCGTGTCCCACGACGGCGGCTCGATGCTCTGGGAGGGCCGCGAGGTCCGCGTCCACAATCCCAAGGACGCGGCCGGCCTCGGCATCGAGACCGTCTACCAGGACCTCGCCCTGTGCGACAACCTCGACATCGTGCAGAACATGTTCCTGGGCAGGGAGCTGCTCTCCCACCGGCTGCTGGACGAGGCGACGATGGAACGCCAGGCCGCGGAGACACTGGCCAGCCTGTCGGTCACCACGGTGAAGTCCGTGCGGCAGAAGGTGGCCTCGCTGTCCGGTGGCCAGCGGCAGTCGGTCGCGGTGGCCAAGGCGGTCATGTGGAACTCCAAGCTGGTGATCCTCGATGAGCCGACCGCGGCACTGGGGGTGGCCCAGACCCGGCAGGTCCTTGCGCTGGTCCACCGACTCGCCGAGCGCGGTCTCGCCGTACTCATGGTCTCGCACAACCTCGTGGACGTCTTCGAGGTCGCCGACCGGGTCGCGGTGCTTCGGCTGGGGCGCATGGTCTCCGTCGCCGAGGCCGACCGGCTGGACAGCCAGACGGTGGTGGAGCTGATGACCACGGGGCAGTCCCGCAACGCCCCCGCCACCCTCCAACCTGCTGGGGGACCGCCGGAGGGAGAGCAATGACCAGCACTCGCCAGGAGGAGCCGGACCAGGAGGCCGCCGAGTCGGCGGCGCCGCTGGACGGCGCGACCACCCCCGACGTCAGCGCCGGGGAGTACCTGCGCGGCTACCTGACCCGCCTCCGCGCCGGGGACACCGGGCTGCTTCCGGTCGTGCTCGGGCTGATCCTGATCGGCATCATCTTCCAGATCACCGCGCATGGTGACTTCCTCACCGCCGGCAACCTGGTGAACCTGTTCATCCAGGGCGCGTTCTACATGACGCTGGCGATGGCGGCGGTGTTCGTGCTGCTGCTCGGCGAGGTCGACCTGTCCCTCGGGTACGTCGCGGGCGTGGGCGGGGTGGTCTGCGCAGTGTTCGCGACCAACCACAACTGGAACTGGGCGGCCGCCTGCCTGGTAGCGCTGATCGTCACGACGCTCATCGGGATCTTCCAGGGCCTGATCATCACGTTGCTCGGGTTGCCGTCGTTCGTGGTCACCCTGGCCGGGCTGCTGGGCTGGAACGGGGTGCTGTTGCTGATCCTCGGCAACGGCGCCACCATCCCGATCTCGAGCAACGGCGTGATCTTCGAGTTCTCCAACGGCCAGATCGCACCGACCGTCGGGTGGATCCTGTATGTCGTCTTCGCGGTGGCCTACATCGCGTTCGAGATTTACCGGGTCTACCGGGCGCGTGCGCAGGGGCTGGCGAAGCCGCCGATGCCGATCACCGTGGCCCGCGTGGTGGTGGTGCTGCTCGCCGTCCTGGCGCTGGTGTGGATCTGTAACCTCCAGCGCGGCAACGTGTCCGGCATCCCGTGGGCGGTGCTGATCGTGCTCGGCGTCCTGCTCCTGGCCACGTTCTTGACGACCCGGACCAAGTTCGGCCGCTCGGTCTACGCAATCGGCGGCAACGCCGAGGCCGCCCGTCGTGCCGGGATCAACCTGGTCGCGGTCCGGACCGCGGTGTTCGGGCTGGCGGGACTGGTCACCGGTGTGGCCGGCCTCATCATCACCTCCCGCCTGGCATCGGTCTCCACCGCGTTCGACGGCGGCACGTACGTGCTGTACGCGATCGCGGCGGCGGTCATCGGCGGCACCAGCCTGTTCGGTGGCCGCGGTCGGATCATCCACGGCGTGCTCGGCGGCCTGGTCATCGCCGGGATCGACAACGGGATGGGGCTGCTCAGCCTGTCGGCGGCGACGAAGTTCGTGGTCACCGCGCTCGTGCTGCTCGTGGCGGTCTCGCTCGACGCCATCGCCCGCCGCGGACGCCAAGGCCGCGGCATCGGCGCCTGACGTCCCCCTCCCCCGGCCCCCTCGCTGCGTTTGCCTTGTTGACGGGGCAGGTTCACCCTCTACAAGGCAAACCTGCCCCGCCAACGGTGCGTTTGCCTTGTACGCC
>CAYLOC010000155.1:0-8068 GCA_964385195.1 uncultured Nocardioidaceae bacterium | reverse complement strand
GACCATCGCGTCGGCGTTCGCCGCGGCGCATGTGGGTCGGGCCACAATCGCGCACATGGACGCTCGTGGCCCTGATCGACGTACCCGGGCAACCCGCAGAGCGGTTCCCGACGGCCGGTGGGACCGTGGATGCCCTACGCGCCCATCGCCTTCTGCAGGTTGGCGTCCAGCGCGTCGAGGAACTCCTCGGTGGTCAGGTACGGCTGCTCGGTGCCGGTGTCGTTCTGGATGAGCAGCGCGAGGTCCTTGGTCATCTGGCCGTCCTCGACGGTCCGCACGCACACCTTCTCGACTGTCTCCGCGAACTCGGAGACCTCCGGGGTCTTGTCCAGCCGGCCACGGTGCTCCAGCGCGCGGGTCCAGGCGAAGATCGACGCGATCGGGTTGGTCGAGGTCGACTGGCCCTGCTGGTGCCGGCGGAAGTGCCGGGTCACGGTGCCGTGGGCCGCCTCGGCTTCGACCGTGCCGTCGGGGGTCATCAGGACCGACGTCATCAGGCCCAGCGACCCGAACCCTTGCGCCACGGTGTCGGACTGCACGTCGCCGTCGTAGTTCTTGCACGCCCAGACGTAGCCGCCTTCCCACTTCAGGGCGGAGGCGACCATGTCGTCGATCAACCGGTGCTCGTAGGTGAGCCCGGCGGCTTCGAACTTGTCCTTGTACTCGGACTCGAAGATCTCGGCGAAGATGTCTTTGAACCGGCCGTCGTACGCCTTGAGGATGGTGTTCTTCGTGGACAGGTACACCGGGTATCCGCGCTCCAGGCCGTACTGGAACGATGCCCGGGCGAAACCGCGGATGGACTCGTCGTAGTTGTACATGCCCATTGCGACCCCACCGCCGGGGAAGTCGGCGATCTCGAACTCCATCGGGTCGCCACCGTCGGCCGGGGTGTAGGTGATCGTGACCTTGCCCGGTCCGGGCACCACGAAGTTCTCCGACTTGTACTGGTCGGCGTGTGCGTGCCTGCCGATGATGATCGGCTTTGTCCAGCCCGGGACGAGCCGCGGGATGTTGGAGATCACGATCGGCTCCCGGAAGATGACTCCGCCAAGGATGTTACGGATCGTCCCGTTCGGGGACTTCCACATCTGCTTCAGCCCGAACTCTTCCACCCGAGCCTCGTCCGGGGTGATGGTGGCGCACTTGACGCCGACCCCGTGTTCCTTGATCGCGTGAGCGGCGTCGACGGTGACCTGGTCGCCGGTGGCGTCGCGGCTCTCGACGCCGAGGTCGTAGTACTTCAGGTCCACGTCGAGGTAGGGGTGGATCAGGCGTTCCTTGATGAACTTCCAGATGATCCGCGTCATCTCGTCGCCGTCGAGTTCGACGATCGGGTTGGCTACCTTGATCTTGGCCATGGGTCTTCGCGCTCCAAGGGGTCGAAGGAATATCTCTTGACGTCAAGATACCTCAGAGTGTGCGGACCCGCGAATCGCGGCACGGGTACGCCGGTGGGCACCGACCGGAGTGACCCCTCTCGCCCTTACGCTGCGGCCATGCCCACACCTCTTCCCGGCCGGAGCCGTGCGCGTGCCGCAGCCGTGGTCGCTGCGTGCCTGCTCGCCGTACCACTCGTGGCCTGCTCGGGGGGCGGCGGAGGCGACGACCCCTCGATCGAGAGCTCGCTGGCGCTGATCCCGGCACGACACGATGCCGCGGATCTGGTGGCGGTGAACCTGTACGACGAGGCGTGGGCCGCGTCCGGAGCCGACCGGGACGCAACGGGGAAGGCGTTCGGCAGGGCCGCCATCGCGCTCTCCGCCCGGACCGATGGGGCCGGGGCGCTGACGAGCATGCTGTTCCGGGGAGTGGGCCGTCCCGCGACGCTGTCGAAGACCGCCGGTTACGCCCCCGGGGACCTGGCCAGCGACATTCGCGCAGGGGAACCTCCGCACCAGCTCATGGCCGCCACCGGCGACATCGACAAGAACGCCGTGTACGACGCATTCACCCAGCACGTGCAGAACGCGGAACGCCGTACCCTCGGCGACGAGAAGATCGTCTCGTGGCTGGAGGACGGCAAGATCCGGCCGGGCATGAGGACCCCGTACTCGCTGATCGGTGAGTCCGGTCGGGTCGCGGTCCTCGGCAACGAACTTGCCTACGCCCGGACCGACGCGGACATGACCGGCATGGTGCAGGCCGCTCACGGTGAAACCGAGACACTGGCCGACAACGACGACCTCGCCGCGGCCGCACAGGCGCTCGACGATGCCGGCGTCTACTCCGCGATGCTGGGCACGCGGACCTACAGCAGCCATGGCGCCGATCTGGGCGGAGATCTGGATCCGGCGCAGGTCGCGAAGCAGCACAAGCAGATCACGGCATTGGCCCTGACGCCGTACCGGGCCTACGGCATCGGCGTCACCAAGACCGACGACCAAGCCACCATGGTCGTGGTCCTGGTCATGGACGACCACGACGGCGCCACAAGGAACGCCGAACGGCTGCGGGCGAAGGTCGCCGAGGGTTCCTCCGTCACGGGGCAGCCGTGGTCGCACCTGCTGAGCAAGCCGAAAGTCTCCGTCGACGACGCGGTGGTGACGGCCCGGTTCGACGTAGACAACGCCACTCTGTGGTACGACATCGTCCCGCGACGGGACACGCTCCTCAACGTCGGATAGGCATGAGTCGAGCAGTGCGACAACCCGATGAGGCGACGTACGCGCTGCGCTGTGAGAAGCCGCTGTGGATGCCTGCACGTCGTCAGGGGCGGTCGTGGCGTTGTGACCGGCTCAGTGTGAGGCGGGCCACGGTGCTAGCGTCACGAGTACGCCGAGTGGCGCACCGGACGTCTTTCGTCCCGTGCACTTGGTATGTGGCTTGGTGAGTATCGCAACCGTTGAGGAGCAGCAGTGAGCGCAACACCTGTCAAGATCGCCGTGACCGGGGCCGCCGGGCAGATCGGCTACAGCCTTCTCTTCCGGATCGCCAGCGGCGCGATCTTCGGCCCGTCGCAGCCGGTGGAGTTGCGGCTTCTTGAGATCACCCCGGCACTGAAGGCGTTGGAGGGCGTGGTGATGGAGCTCGACGACTGCGCGTTCCCCCTGCTGTCCGCAGTGCAGACCGGTGACGACCCCAACACGGTGTTCGACGGCGTCAACCTCGCGCTGCTCGTCGGGGCGAAGCCACGGGGCAAGGGCATGGAGCGCAGCGACCTGCTGGAGGCGAACGGCGGGATCTTCAAACCACAGGGCGAGGCGCTCAACGCCCACGCCGCTGACGACGTACGGGTGCTGATCACCGGAAACCCGGCCAACACCAACGCGCTGATCACGCTCAGCAACGCCCCCGACATCCCCCGGCAGCGGTTCGCCGCGTTGACCCGGCTCGACCACAACCGCGCGCTGGCACAGTTGGCGGCCAAGACCGGCGCGTCGGTCAACGACGTCACCAAGATGACGATCTGGGGCAACCACTCGGCCACGCAGTACCCCGACATCTTCCACGCAGACGTCGCCGGCCGGAACGCCGCTGAGGTGGTCAACGACCAGCAGTGGCTGGAGAACGACTTCATCCCCACGGTGCAGAAGCGGGGTGCGGCGATCATCGAGGCACGCGGAGCCTCCAGTGCAGCGAGCGCCGCCAGCGCCACCTGCGACGCGGCACGCGACTGGCTGGGCGGCAGCCCGGCGGGAGACTGGCTGTCGATGGCGGTCTACTCCGACGGGTCGTACGACGTACCCGCCGGTCTGATGTCGTCCTTCCCGGTCACCACCAAGGGTGGAGATTGGGAGATCGTGCAGGGGCTGGAGATCAACGACTTCTCCCGCGCACGGATCGACGCCACCGCCGCCGAACTCGCCGGCGAGCGCGACGCCGTCAAGGGGCTGGGCCTGATCTGAACCCGCTCGCCGCGCTTGCCTTGTAGACGGGGCAGGCGCACCGTTGGCGCGGGAGATCTGCCTTGTAGACGGGGCAAACGCACCGTCTACAAGGCAAACGCGGTTAGTCGAGGCGGCGGACCATCGGGAGCCGGCTGGGGGTGCATACCGCGGCCACCAGTACGGCGAGCAGGGGTACGACGACGCCGACCGCGACCAGGTTCTGCCACGGTACGACGAACCCCGGCGCACCGATCGTCGCCCGCAGCGTGTACGCCACGAACGTGCCCAGCGCCAGACCGAGCAGGCAGCCGAGTCCGCCGACCATCAGCGCCTGCGCGGCGGCCAGTGACCGCCGGCGTCGCGGCGGTGCCCCGACCGCCGCGAGCGTCGCCAGGTCCGCTCTGCCTTCCGCCGCCGACAACGCGACCGAGATCGCCACCCCCACCAGCGTGACGAAGGCGGCGGCGAGCGCGGCGAGCAACAGCACGATGTCGTCGTCGCCACCCACGGTGTCCAGGTACGTCGAGGCACCGGTCCGCTGTCCCGCGGCGATGGCCGCGTCCAGCTCATCGGCCGTGGTGTCAGCCGGGTAGGTGACCAGCCAGCTCGTGGTCGAGACGCGCCACCCCTGATCGTCGACCACGGATGCCGGCACGAACGCCGACGGCAGGCTCGTGTAGGCGATGGGCCGCTGCGCGAGGACGCCAGGGAGCACCACCTGTTCAGGTGGACCGTTCCGTCGCTCGACCGCCAGGTGGACCCGCCCCCGCGCGTCGAGCTGCACCGACGAGGTCACCAGCACCGCGCCGGACTCCAGTTTCCGCTGCTCGGCACCGGTCAGCGCCCGGCCGAGACTGAGCCGGATCAACTGCGGGTCGGCCACCGCCACTCCACCCTCGCGCATCGCTACCGCGGCCGTCGCCTCGTCGCCGGAGCGAAACTTCGCCTGGATGAACAGCGGCATCTTGTTCGGCCCGTTCCGCCCCTTGTGCGCCGCGAAGATCTCCCGGTCGGGGATCGCAGTACTCCCGGGCAGGGCACGAGCAACAGCGCGGGCGCCCTGCTGTGCGACGTCGGCGTTCTCCCTCGCCGTAGGCATGGCGAAGGAGTAGGTCTGCAGCGTGTGGTCGGGGAACGAGGGCACGTGCCGCAGCTCGTCGGCACGGGCATTGCCCGCCGCGATGAACGCGAGCACCACGGACCCGGCCACGGCCACCGCGATAGCGCTGGTGGCCGGGCCGGTACGGTGCCGGTGCCGGGCGGCGTCACGGACCGCCAACCGCCCCGACAGCGGCAAGACCCGCCCGATCCGACTCAGCCAGCCGAGCAGCGACGGTGCCAGCACGACCATTCCGGCGACGGCCAACACGGCGCCGAGCAGCACCAGGGCCACCGGACCGGTCGAGCTCGGGGGTTGCGGGTAGCCACCGGACTGCTGCACCCGGGCAAGCGCCTCGACGTACGCCGAGAACCCGCCAGACAGCATCTGGTCGCCGACCATCCCGGCCACCACGCCCCCGGCCACGAGGGCGGCACCGATGACCGGCGTGCGGTGGGCGCGCGCCCGGCTGATCCGGAACCTGCCCGCCAGCGCGTCGACGGGCGCCATCCGCGCCGCTCCGACCGCCGGGATGACCGCCGCCAGCAGACCGGAGACGCAGCCGACCAAGGCGGCGACCGCGATCTCCCACGGACCGAAGTGCCAGGAGGGAATGATGCCGTTCGCCAGGCCCTCCCAGAGGGACTTACCCAGCAGGGCGACCGCTGTCCCGAACGCGATGCCGAGCCCGGCCCCGAGCAGCCCCAGCACGAGTCCCTGGGTAAGCACGATCCGTCGCACCTGCCGCGTCGACCCTCCGGTCGCAGCCACCAACCCCAGTGACCGCACCTGGCGCCGGGCCCCCACCGCGAACGCCGTACCGGCGAGCAGGATCACCTCCAGCAGCCCGAGCCCGATGATCAGCGCCGCGAGGGCGGCCGCCCGCATCGAGTCGAGGCTGACGCCGCCGCCCCCGGGTGGTTGGTACTCCTCCGGGTGCACGACCGCGTTCCGGGGGGTCAGCGCGACCCCGTCGGCCGCCAACCGCGCCGCCAACGCCTCCGCATCGGTCCCGTCCGGCAGTGTGACCAGGTAGGCCTTCCAGCGCCTGTCCCCTGACCACATCGTGCCCATCCGAACACCGTGCAAGATGTCGGCACCGGGCTGCGCGACCACGCGCTCGCAGTCGAGGCAGTACGGCGACCGCACCAGCCCGCTCACCGGCTCGGTGGCGCCGTCCCGCACCGTGATCGCGGCATCCGGGCGCAGGTGCCCGGACCCGTCGAGCAGGCCCAGCCGTTGCGCCAACGGCTGGGTCACGGCCACCTCGTCCGCGGACGGCGCGGAACCGTCGACCAGCGTCGCCTGGTGCCGGGTCAGCGGAGAGCCGAGATCGGCCGACATGAGGCTGGTGCGCACCGGTGAGCCGTCGGCACGTTCCAGCCACAACGCGTGCACGCTCACCCTGACCGCCGCCGCTGCGGTCGAGCCGGGCGGGAGCAGCGTGGACACGTCCACCGCGGACGCGTCCCGCTGGTGCCCGGCCCGCCGGAACTCCCCACCCCAGGGAGAGATCCTGAAGTGCCGCAACCGGGTGTGGTTCGTCACCAGCATCATGGCGTCGGCGGAACCCAGCTGCATCTGCGCCTGACGCTGCGGCGAGTCGAAGGTCCGCAGCATGATGTCGGCATACGTCGCCCCGGCCACCGGGAGGCCGACGAGGACCGCCACCAGCAGCGACCGGCCGATGTTCCGACGGACCGTGCGGCGGGCGATGCGAAGTGCGGGCCACCAGCCGGCACTCACCGGATCGTCCCCTCCAGCAGGGACTCGGCCGGCGCGGCATGCCCGGTGTCGTCAACCATGGCCCCGTCGCGCAGGAACACCACCCGGTCCGCCCACGCGGCATGCCGCGCCTCGTGGGTCACCAACACGCCCGCTGCACCCCCGTCGCAGCGGGAGCGCAGCAACCGCAGCACTGCCTCCCCGGTCTCGCTGTCCAGCGCCCCGGTGGGCTCGTCGGCCAGCACCAGCCGTCGGGGGCCGACGAGGGCCCGCGCGATGGCGACGCGTTGCTGCTGTCCGCCGGAGAGCTCGTCGGGGAACCGGTCGGCGGCCTCGGCCAGCCCGACGTCGGCCAGCGCCGCCAGTGCCTCCCGCCGTGCCGGGCGGACACGGACACCGTCGAGCTCACGGGGCAGCGCGATGTTCTCCACCGCGGTGAGCGCCGGCACCAGGTTCAGGTCCTGGAAGACATATCCCACATGGCGTCGGCGCAACTCGGCCAATTTGCTGCGGGAGAGGGTGCCGAGGTCGACCCCTTCGACCAGCACCTCCCCGGACGTCGGCAGGTCAAGGCCGCCCGCGAGGTGCAGCAGCGTGGACTTCCCCGACCCCGAGGGCCCCATCACGGCAACGAGCTCAGCCTCCTTCACGGTGAGGCTGACGTTGTGCAGTGCATGGACGGCGGTCTCCCCGTCGCCGAACGTACGCCGCGCCGCGCAGATCTGCAGCACCGCGCTCATCGCCGTACCTCCGACTCTTCGTGCACCGGCCGGGGGGCGGCCCTGGAGACCGGCGGCCGCTGGGGAGCCAGCCGTGCCACCTTGGTCTCGCAGTGGTCCAGCCATCGCACCTCTGCCTCGGCGGTGAAGATCATCGACTCCAGCACCAACAGCCAGGCGGTGTCGGTGGTCTCGTCCACGTCCGCCTTCAGCCGGGTCAGCTCCTGCAGCGTCTTCAGCGTCGCCGTGCGCTGGGTCTGCAGCACCCGGGGTACGTCGACACCGGGGGTGGTGACCGCCATCGCCAGCTTGATCGCGAGCTCGTCGCGGGGTCGGCTGCGCAGCGGGATCGGGCTGGTGAACCAGTCGTCGAGCTCGGACCGGCCGTCCGCCGTCAGCTGGTAGACGACCCGGCCCTCGTCGTCGGGCCGCCCGACGGGCTCGACCAGGCCGTCGCGCTCCAGCCGGGTCAGGGTGCTGTAGACCTGTCCGATGTTCAGCGGCCAGGTGGCCCCCGTGGAGGCCTCGAACTCGGTGCGGAGCTGGTAGCCGTACATCGGCCCGCGCTCCAACAAGGCGAGCAACCCGTGTTTGATCGACATACCTACCGAGTATGCATACCGGGTATGCGGCTGTCAATCACGGCGCGTTGGTTACCGGCCAGTAAGTGGCCATATCCGGCACGCCTTCCGCCG
>CAYLOC010000154.1:0-8135 GCA_964385195.1 uncultured Nocardioidaceae bacterium | reverse complement strand
TGAACACGACCGCGTCGAACTTGCCGGTCTTGATCGCCTCCCGCGTGGGCGCCGGTGGTGGGGCCGCCCGGACCGTCCGGTAGGCGGTGACGTCGTCGACCTCCCACCCCAGGTCGTGCATCCCCGCCACCAGGCTCTCGGTGGCGATGTCGGCGCGGGGCAGGAAGACCCGGTTGATCGGGTCCAGCACGTCGTCGTACGGCGGCCAGTCCTCGAGCAGCCCGCGAGCGGACTGCTCCCCGGAAGGCAGCAGGTCCGGGCGGATCCCCCACTCCGCGATGCGTTCGGCGGTCTTCTCCCCGACGGCGGCGACCTTCAGCCCACTGAAGGCGCGGGCGTCCAGGCCGTACTCCTCGAACTTCTCCCGCACGGCCCGGACCGCGTTGACCGAGGTGAACACGATCCACTCATACCGTCCCTCGACCAGCCCTCGGATCGCCTTGTCCATCTGCTGAGGGTTACGCGGCGGTTCCACCGAGATCGTCGGGACCTGCTCGGGCACCCCGCCGTACCGACGCAGCGTCTGCATGAGCGAGCCGGCCTGCTCCTTCGTGCGCGGCACCAGGATGCGCCATCCGAACAGCGGCTTGGTCTCGAACCACGACAACGCCTCCCGCATCTGCACCACGTCGCCGACCACGGCCAGACACGGCTTGGGCAGTCGTGCTGCCTTGGCCTGGTCGGCGATGTCAGCGAGGGTGCCCACGACGGTCTGCTGTGCGGTGGTACTCCCGAGCGCGGTCAGCGACACCGGTGTCTCCGGCGAGCGGCCGGCGGCCTGGAGCCGTCGCGCGACATCGGCGACGCCGGAGACCGACAGCAGGACCAGTGTCTGGTTGCCGCCGTACTTCGACCAGTCGACCCTCCCCTCGGCCACATTGACCACCGCCACCTCGCGGTCGGTGCGGGTGGTCAGCGGCACGCCGGCGTAGGACGGGACGGACGTCACCGTGCTCACGCCGGGCACGACCTCGAACCGGATAGACGCCTTCGTGCATGCCGCGGCCTCGTCGCCGCCGGTCGCATACAGCCACGGGTCCCCCGGCAGCAGACGCACGACGTTACCCGCCGTCTTCGCGTGTCGTACGACCAGCCGCGCACGCGAGGCGTGGGTCAACGGCTGGCCGTTCTCGCCGTACCCGCCGTCGACGACGGTCACCTTCTCCAGCCGCTCACCGAGCAGCGACTCGAGCATCTCGGTGTGCTCGGGGGATCCGGTGATGACCACGTCGGCAGAACGGATCAGGTCCGCGGCACGTACGGTCAACAGTCCGGGGTCACCGGGTCCGGTGCCGATGAAGGTCACCGACCCCGCGACGCGGGGGGCAGGAACGGTCAGGTCGACGCGTGCGGTGTTCCGTCGCGTCTTGGCGGCGCTCTTCGGCATTGTCTTGTTCACCGTCTTGCTTTGTCGTGGCGTGTTCTTCTGCGGGGTGGTGCTGGTTCTGGCCGGAGGGGTCATGAGGCTCTCTCCTGCATCAGTTCTACGGCGCCGCCGGCCAGCAGCGACTCCGCCAACTCGGCTCCCAACCGGGTTGCGGCATCCGGTGGGGCCGAGTCTTCCCGGCGTACCAGGGACGCACCGTCGACCGCAGCCACCACTGCCTGGAGCCGCAGTGTCGGCGGCGTGCCGCCGGTGACACTGGCCAGCGCGCCCACCGGCGCAGAGCAGCCGGCACCCAGTCGGTGCAGCACCGCGCGTTCGGCCGACACCGAGGCCCGAGTGTGGTCGTCGTCGAGCAGATCCGCAACTTCGCCCGCGAGTCGCCCTGCGTCCGCGGAGACTTCCACGGCAAGGGCGCCTTGTCCGGGCGCCGGCATCATCGTGTCCACGTCGAGGGACTCGGTGATGTGTGCCGACCGACCCACGCGGATCAGCCCGGCGCATGCCAGGACGACCGCGTCGCACTCTCCGGAGGTGACCTTCGCCAGCCTCGTCTCCACGTTTCCGCGCAGCGGGACCACCTCCAGCGGCAGCGGCAGTGCCCGGAGCTGGGCAGCGCGCCGGGGGGAGCCGGTTCCGACCCTCGCGCCGGACGGGAGGTCGCGCAGCGCGCGGCCGGCGCGAGAGACCAACGCATCCCGTGGGTCCTCTCGCCGGGGGACGGCGGCGAGGGTGACCCGCGGGTCGGTCGCGGTGGGCAGGTCCTTCAACGAGTGCACGGCGATGTCCACGGTGCCGTCGACCAGTGCCTCCCGTACTGCGCCGGTGAAGACCCCCTGGCCGCCGATCTGGGTCAGCGGGGCATCACTGCGATCGCCGCTGGTGCGGATATCGACCAGCTCCACGTCGACCCCGAGGCCATCGCGGAGCCGGTCACCGACGAGTTGGGCCTGGGCGTGCGCCAGTGTGCTGGCGCGGGTGCCGATCCGGAGGACGGTCATGGTGCCTCCCTCGTCACCGCCGCCACCGCGGACGGGTCCAGCGCGAAAAGTTCCGCCAGCGCGTCGGCGTACGACGACTCCGGCGACCGGCCGGCGAACCGCTTCATCCGTACGGTCGGCTCGTGTAACAGCTTGTCGGCCACTCGGTTGACGGTCTGGGCGATCTCCGCGCGCTGATCGGGGGTGAGATCGCCGGCCCGGCTCCACAGCCGTTCCAGTTCGGCGCTGACCACATCGGTGGCCATGCTGCGCAACGCGACCACCGTCGGGGTCACCCGCGCCGCGTCCCGAGCGGCGGCGAACGCGGCGACCTCGCCGTCGACGATCTCTTGTGCCGCTTTGACCTCGTCGGCCACGTCGGTCGTGTGGGCGGTGACAGCGACGTCGGACAGCGCTACCAGCCGGGCGCCGTCCAACTCCTCGACGCCGGGCGCCACATCGTGCGGAAGCGCCAGGTCCACCACCATCAGGGGACGCCGTGCGTCGCGGCCGGTCGTGGCCCGACGAACGGTCTCGGTATCGATCACGACGCCGTTCGCGCCGGTGCAGCTGATCAACGCGTCGGAGTCGGCCAGCAGCGACGGCAGACTGTCGAGATCGGCATCGACACCGCCGACGCGCTCCGCCAGCCGTGCTGCGCGTGCCCGGGTACGCGAGGCGATCGCGACCGTCCCGACTCCGGCCCGCCGGAGGGAGGCAGCGGCCAGCGACGCCATCGCACCGGCACCGACGATGCATACCCTGAGCCCGGCCAAGCCGCCCAGGACATCGGCGACGCGGTCCAGTGCCACCGAGACCACCGACTGCCCGGCCCGGTCGATCCCGGTCTCGGCGTGGACCCGCTTCCCGACCCGCAGCCCCTGCTGGAACAACGCATTCAACGAGGTGGCGACGCTTTGCTGCTCTTGCGCGCGGCGCAGTGCCTCGCGTACCTGGCCCAGCACCTGGGTCTCGCCGACGACCATCGACTCCAGCCCGGCCGCGACGGCGAAGAGGTGGGCGACGGCGCCGGTGTCGAAGTGGACGTAGAACGAGGAGGTGAGCTCTTCGGGACCGGCGTCGGCATGCTCGGCCAGCAACCCGCTGATGTCCTCCACGCTGCCGTGGAACCGGTCCACGTCGGCGTAGACCTCCACCCGGTTACAGGTGGCGAGGGTGAGGACCTCGTTCACGTGCGGGCTCTGCAGCAGCGTGTTGCGCAGCTTCTCTGCGGCCGGCTCATCCATCGACAGCCGCTCCAACAGCCCCAGGGGGGCGCTCCGGTGCGAGGCACCGACGACCAGCAGGCTCACAGCGCACCCGCCTCCAAGGCCGCGGCGGCCTCAGCCACCTCCGGGGCGGTCATGCCGCGATCCCGCAGGTGCTTGCGCTGCTCGTGATAGGCCAGGATCTGCAGTTCGATCGACAGGTCGACCTTGCGTACTGCGACCCCCTCGGGGACGGTGAGGACGGTGGGAGCGAAGTTCAGGATCGAGCTCACACCGGCGGCAACCAGCCGGTCGCAGACTCCCTGGGCGCCGCTGGCCGGGGTGGCGATGACCCCGATCGAAACCTGGTTCTCGGCCAGGACCTGCTCGAGGTCAGCCAGCGCGGCGACCTCGATCTCGCCGACCTTCTCCCCGATCCGGTCCGGGTCGTCGTCGACGAGTGCGGTGATGGAGAAGCCACGGGAGGCGAAGCCGCCATAGTGCGCGAGCGCCCGGCCGAGGTTCCCGACGCCGATGATCGCCACGGACCAGTCCTGGGTGAGGCCGATCTGGCGTGCGATCTGGTACCGCAGGTAGTCCACGTCGTACCCCACCCCGCGGGTGCCGTAGGTGCCAAGGTAGGACAGGTCCTTGCGCAGCTTCGCCGGGTTGACGCCGGCGGTCCCGGCAAGCTGTTCGCTGCTCACCGTGGCCACGTCCCGCTCGGCGAGCCCGGTCAGCGCCCGCAGATACACGGGCAGACGTGCCACGGTCGCCTCCGGAATGCTGCGGGCGGGTCGTCCGCTCCGCGAAGCGCCGTCGTTGCGGTGTCGGGGAGAGGTCACGTTGCTCCTGGCACCGGCCCGGAGTACCACGACCCTCGAGGTGATCCTGAAACCAGTGCGTACCGCCACTCTAGGAGTTTGTGAACGGGAGAACAAAATCGTCCGGCACGCGGGACCGAGAGCCCTCCCCCGGCACTGGCAGCCTCTCTTACCGATCCGCCCCGTCCGGGCGGGCAAGCGCGGCCCGGAGCCGGTCTGCATCGACGTGCCAGAAGTCGTGTTGGACCCCGTCGACGAACGTCACCGGGACCTGGTCGCCGTACCGCGCCGTGAGGTCCGCGTCGGGGGTGATGTCGACCTCGTCGTAGCTCTCCCCCGTCTCGGCACAGACCGCGGCAATCACCGCCCTGGCGTCATCGCAGAGGTGGCAGCCCGGCCTCGACAGCAACCGGACCCGGCTCATGACAGCCCCATCCTGCGGCGCTGCTGGGCCGCGCGCAGCCTGCCTCGCGCCACGTTCCCGGTGACCGCATGCGGCAGCTCGGCCACGATCTCGATCCGGGACGGCACCTTGAACCGGGCCAGCCGCTCCTGGCAGTGCGCAAGAACCCGCTCCCGCAGGTGGTGCCCGGCCGGATCCTCCTCCGGCACGACGTAGGCCACCACGGTCTGCGCGGCTGCACCGTCCGGGTCGCCGATCACCGCACATTCCACGACCCCCTCCACCTCCGCGACCAGGTCCTCGATCTCCGAGGGATAGACGCTGAACCCGGACACGGAGACCACCTCGCGCAGCCGGTCGATGAGGAACAGGTCGCCGTCCTCGTCGACGTAGCCCACGTCCCCGGTCGCGAACCAGCCATCGGCGTCGGGGGCGCCGTCTCCGTCCGGCCAGTAGCCGCTGAAGAGGTTCTCCCCTCGGACCCTGATCTCGCCCGGGTCACCGGGCTCGGCCACGGACCCGGTGCTGTCCACCACCGTTACGTCCACTCCAGGGACGGCCCGGCCCGCCGATCCCGGTTTGTGGCGGGGAGTCCCTATCGTCATCGTCACGACCGGACCCGCCTCGGTCAGCCCATAGCCCTGTTCGACCGCCACCCCCGTGCTCTCCTCGAAGGCCCGTGCGGTCTCTGCGTCCACCGCACCCGCACCGCTGAGCAGCGTGCGGACCGAGGCGAACCGGGTCCCGGACACGCCGCTCCGGACCCAGGCGACGACCACGGGCGGGGCGACCGGTAACAAGGTAACGCGTTCGGCCTCGACCAACCGCAGTGTCTCCTCCGCGTCGAACCGGTGGCCAAGGACGAGCGTGCTGCCGTGGTTCAGGACCTGGCCCAGGATCGCGTTGAGCCCGTAGATGTGGCTGAGCGGTACCACCCCCAACACCACGTCGTCGGGCTGCATCGGCGCCGGCCGGATCGCTGCCGCCTGCGCGATGTTGGCCAGCAGCGCACGGTGCGTGTGCATGACGGCACGCGGACGACCGCTGGTGCCGGAGGTGTACAGCAGCAGCGCGAGCGTCTCCGCGTCCAACGGAGAGGCCGGCTCAGTGTCCGTGGAACGCACCGACTCATACCCGGCCTCCGCCTCCGCGGGCTCGACCCCGTGGACGACGACCAGGGGCGAGGAGCCGGCGCGTTGCTCAGCGACCGCACTGCGGATGACTCCGATCGTCTCCGCGTCGGCGAAGCAGACCCGTGCGCCGCTGTCGGCGAGCATCCGGGCCACCTCCCGCGGGCGGGACACGGTGCTGAACGGGACCGCGACCAACCCGGCACGGAGGACCGCGAGGTAGGTCACGACGAACTCCACGCTGTTGGCCATCGCGACGGCCACCCGATGGCCGGCCACCAGGCCCAGCGAAACGAGCCCGCCTGCGGTCTCGCTGACCTCGCGGTCCAGGTCGCGCCAGGTCACCCGCCGGTCACCATCCACCAGTGCGGTCTCCCCGCCACGCCCGGCCGCGGCCCGGCCCACCAGCTCGGCAACGTTGACCGGCGGGATCTCCACCTTCATGTCTCGGAGTCTGTCACAACCCCCGAACGGCCACTCCCCACAACCTGCCCTGCCACAACCTGCCCTGCCTCAACCTGCCCTGCGTCCGCCGTACCCTGAGCAGATGACTTCCGGCGCCTCGGCGGAGCGGCTCGCAAGGCTGCGCTCCCGCTCGCTGCTCGCCGGGCAGGCCTCCGCCGCGGCCGCCGGCCTCGAACAGGCCATCGAGACCCCGGAGGACCCCACCGCCGCTGCGTTCTTCGACGTCGACAACACGATCGTGCAGGGCGCGTCGATCTTCTACATCGCACGCGGCCTGTACCAGCGGAAGTTCTTCACCACCCGGGCAATCCTCGGCGCCGCCTGGGACCAGACCCGGTTCCGGCTGTTGGGTGTGGAGGATCCCGAGGCGATCGACAAGGCCCGGGAGTCGGCGTTGTCCTTCATCGCCGGACACCGGGTGGAAGAACTGGAGTCGCTGGGCGAAGAGATCTTCGACGAGGTGATGGCGACCCGTATCTGGCCCGGAACCCGGGCACTGGCCCAGCTCCACCTCGACAGCGGGCAGCGGGTGTGGCTGGTGACCGCGGCGCCGGTGGAGATCGCGCGCATCATCGCACACCGGCTGGGGCTCACCGGCGCTCTCGGGACGGTCGCCGAACACGAGAACGGGGTCTACAACGGTCGCCTGGCCGGAGACATCCTGCACGGGGAGAGCAAGGCAGCGGCGGTACGGGCCCTCGCCGAACGGGAGGGACTCGACCTGGCCCGGTGCTCGGCGTACTCCGACTCCGCCAACGATCTCCCCCTGCTGAACCTCGTCGGCCACGCTCACGCGGTGAACCCGGACGCACGACTCCGTGCGGAGGCGAAACGGCGGGGCTGGCCGGTCCGGGACTACCGGACCGGGCGGAAGGCGGCACGGGTGGGTCTGCTGACCGCTGCGGGGGCGGGCGCGGTCACCGGCGGGATAGCCGCGGTCGCGGCCCTGCGGCGCCGCCGCTGACCCCGCAGGCCGGGCGTGGCTGCCGCCGCGGAGACCGCTGCGGCAGCAGATGGGGCTCCCCACGGCCATGTCACCACCATCTGCTGCCATATCACTCCCAAGGGCACGCAGATCACTCCAGCAGCCACATCAACGCCACCCGGTCTGTGAGCCCCGACCCCTCCCGCACGCGTTCTGCGCGAAGTGGCGGTGGCCGGCCCGAAAGTTGGTACAGATCGCGCAGAACGACGCCGCGAGCCACCCCGGAGCGAGCCAGCAGCGAGGGGCAGTCCTGAGCTCTCCCGCCCCAGGCTCCACAGGATTTCTCACACCGGACCTCCGGCGAACGTGGGGTCACGACCACTCAGCCGAACACGCTCCGGCGCTGCATCAGCAGCGCGTAGAGCGTCTGCTGGATTGTTTCCCGAACCTGGTCCTTGACGTTGAACACGAGCATCGGGTCGTCGGCGGCGCCGGCGGGGTAGGAGTCGGTGCGCACCGGTTCGCCGAACTCGATGAGCCACTTCGACGGAAGCGGCACCATGCCGAGGGGGCCGAGCCAGGGGAAGAACGGCGTGATCGGTACGTAGGGCAGCCCGAGCAGCCGGGCGAGCGCGGGGATGTTCGCGATCAGCGGGTAGATCTCCTCCGCACCGACGACCGAGCACGGCACGATCGGGACACCGGTACGCAGCGCTGCCGCCACGAACCCGCCGCGTCCGAACCGCTGCAGCCGGTACCGTTCGGAGAACGGCTTCCCGATCCCCTTGAACCCTTCCGGCCAGACCCCGACCAGCT
>CAYLOC010000153.1:0-8161 GCA_964385195.1 uncultured Nocardioidaceae bacterium | reverse complement strand
GAGCTACGACGGTGGTGGTGAGACCGACGTCCCGCGAGCAATACGCCTCACCCCTGACGGAGGTTCGGTGGTGGTGACCGGCAACTCATGGGGCAAGGGCACCGACAGTGATTACACCACGATCTCCTACGACGCCGCCACGGGTGAGCCGGTGTGGAGTGCACGCTACAACGGATCCGCGAGTGGCCTCGACATAGCCCGGGACGTCACCATCACGCCAGACGGGGAGTATGCGATTGTCACCGGCCAGAGCGTCGACAGTGAAACCGGAAACGACTACGTCACCATCGCCTACGACGCGGCCACGGGCGAGCGAGTGTGGACCGGTTCCTATGACTATGCCGGTTCCCAGGATCGGGCGGATGCCGTCGCGCTGCACCCGCTCTCCGACGGAGGTGTGCTGGTCGCCGTGACGGGTGAGAGCGCGGAACGACAGGGACGGGACGTCAACGTTGACTACGCCACGGTTGTCTACCGGACACCCTGGGTCTGCAATGTGTCGTCGGTGTCTTCGGTAAAGAACTGCCGGGATGATTCATGATGAGGACTCGTTGTCCATAGGTGAACGCGGGACACTCACAGCCCGGCAGGTGCGTCCGCCACAGGGCAGCGCCGTCGACAGTCACACAGCGTCGAGGCGCCCGGCGTCGGTGACGCGGAGCACCGCAGTCCCTGCCTCATCGGAGGCGGCGAGATCGACGTCTGCGTTGATACCCCAGTCGTGGTTGCCGTCGGGATCGTGCAGGATCTGCCGCACCCGCCACCGGGACGGTTCCTGCTCGATGAGCAACAGGTGGGGCCCGCGCGCGTCAGCGTCGGTCAGCACCTCGGCGTGCTCCTCGAAGTACGGCGACAACGCCCCCTCCCAGGCCTCGGCATCCCAGCCGGCGGACCCGTCGGCATCCAGTGCGGCGAGACCGCCCCAGTCCCGCCGGGCCACCAGCTCGACCCGCCGGAACATCGCGTTGCGCACCAGCACCCGGAACGCACGGACGTTCGCGGTGACCGGCGGCGGCTCCCTCCCCGCCTCCGCGGGCGGACGCACGGCAGCTGCGTCGTCGGTACCGGCGGTGAGGGCCTCCCACTCATCCAGCAGTGAGGAGTCCACCTGGCGGACGAGTTCGCCCAGCCACGCGACAATGTCGTCGAGACCGTCGGTGCGGGCGGCGGACGGGACCGAGTGCCGCAGCGCCCGGTAGGCGTCGGACAGGTAGCGCAGCAGCACGCCCTCGGAGCGGGACAGCCGGTACCACCCGACGTAGTCGGCGAACGTCATCGCCCGCTCATCCATGTCCCGGACCACCGACTTCGGGCGGAGTTCGTGGTCGGCGACCCACGGGTGGCCCTTCCGATAGGTCTCGTAGGCCATCTCAAGCAGGTCGGCGAGCGGCCGGGGCCACGTGACATCCTCCAGCAGCTCCATGCGCTCGTCGTACTCGACGCCGTCGGCTTTCATCTCCGCGACCGCCTCACCCCGTTCCTGGTGCTGCTGGGCGGCCAGTACCTGCCGCGGATCCTCCAGGGTCGCCTCGAACACCGACACGACGTCCAGCGGGTACGTCGGGGAGTCGCGGTCGAGCAGTTCCAAGGCCGCCACCGCGAACGGCGACAGCGGCTGGTCGAGGGCGAAGTTCGACGGCAGGTCCACCGTGAGCCGTACTCGCCGCCCGTCGGCCTCCGGCTCATCGAGCCGCTCCACGACGCCACCGGCCAGCAGTGCCCGGGTGATCCCGACTGCCTGGTGCACCAGCGAACGCCGCTCCGAGGGTGGCTGGTGGTTATCGGTCAGCAGCCGCCGCATCGCCCGGAACGGGTCCCCCGGTCGGGCGATGACGTTGAGCAGCATCGAGTGGGTCACCGTGAACGTCGGGACCAGCGGTTCCGGCTCGGCCGCGACCAGCCGTTCGAAGGACTTCCGGCCCCAGCTGACGAAGCCGGCCGGTGGCTTCTTGCGCTGGAGCTTACGCAGCTTCTTCGGGTCGTCGCCGGCCTTGCGGAGCAGGCGGGCGTTCTCGATCTCGTGCGGCGGCGCCTGCACCACCACGGTGCCGAACGTGTCGAAGCCGGCCCGTCCGGCCCGCCCGGCGATCTGGTGGAACTCCCGTGCCCGCAACTGCCGCGTGCGCTGACCGTCGTACTTGGTGAGCCCGGTGAGCAGAACGGTCCGGATCGGCACGTTGATCCCGACCCCGAGCGTGTCAGTGCCGCACACGACACGCAGCAGCCCGCGCTGCGCCAGGGTCTCGACCAGCCGTCGGTACCGCGGCAGCATCCCGGCATGGTGGACGCCGATCCCGAACCGCACCAGACGCGAGAGGGTCTTGCCGAACCCGGCGGAGAACGCGAACCCGCCGACCTCCGCGGCGATCCGGTCCCGCTCGGCGCGGGTCGCGATCGGCACGCTCGTCAGTGCCTGGGCACGCTCGACCGCGGCTGCCTGGGTGAAGTGCACGACATAGACCGGCCACTGGTTCGTGGTGAGCAGTTCCTCCAGCGTCTCGTGGACCGGCGTGTCGACATAGGAGAACGTGAGCGGGACGGGGCGCTCGGTGGAGGTGACGACGGCGGTACGCCGACCGGTACGGCGGGTCAGGTCCTGCTCGATCCGGGTCATGTCACCCAGCGTTGCTGACATCAGCACGAACCGGCTGCGGGTGAGCTCCAGCAGCGGCACCTGCCACGCCCACCCGCGGTCGGGGTCGGCGTAGAAGTGGAACTCGTCCATGACGACGGTGTCGACGTCGGCGTCGCTGCCTTCCCGCAGCGCCTGGTTGGCCAGGATCTCCGCGGTGGCGGCGATGATCGGTGCGCCGGGGTTGACGGTGGCGTCGCCGGTCAGCATCCCGACGTTGTCGGCTCCGAACGTGTCGCAGAGCGCGAAGAACTTCTCCGAGACCAGTGCCTTGATCGGCGCGGTGTAGTAGGAGCGGCGGCCGTGGGCGAGCGCGGCGAAGTGGGCACCGGTGGCGATCATGCTCTTGCCGGAGCCGGTCGGGGTGGACACGATGACGTTCGCATCGTCGACCAGCTCGATCAGTGCCTCGGTCTGTGCCGGATACAGGTCAATCCCCTGGTCGAGGGTCCACGCCTCGAACGCGGCGAAGATGCTGTCGGCCGTGGGCGCTGTGGGGATGCGTTCGACCAGCGGGGCGGGATCGGTCACAGGCTCCCCTCCGCGGCCACGGCGGCCGGGCCGGCTAGTGCTGGTGCGACAACAGCCAGTGCAGTCCCACGCCCACCAGGATCAGCACCGCCGCGAATAACTCGCCGCCGATGATGATCGTCCACGGGCCCGGGTCGAACAGCGCGCCCATCAGCAGCCCCAGCCCCGCCATTCCGCTCGGGATCAGCGCCAGCAGGTCGCTCCTGGAACTGCGGATCAGCCACAGTCCGCACAACGCGCACACGATCGCGACCACGGTGTCGCGTGCGTGCACGTCACCGGCGGGTTCCGTGTTCGGGTAGTTGAACACCCACGGCATGAAGAACAGCCATGCACTGGCGAAGAGCACCAGGAAGCCGCCGAACTTGGCCTTGTCCGAGTCCGAGAGCGGCGGCGCTGCCACGGGGCGCTCGAACTCGGTCACGACCTTCCCGCCGGGTGCCTCCGGGTCGTGGAACGTCTGCCGGATCACGTCCGAGGAGACCCCCTGCGTGGTTGCGCCGGGAGGCTGTTCCGCAGAGACCCCGTACAGGGAGTCCTGCGCGATCTCGCGGGTGGACTCGTGGCCGGAGCGGCCGGGATCGGAAGTGCTCACACCCCTTGTATACCTCACCATCCCCACGGTGGCAGCAACCGGTCGTCACTTCCCGACGTGGGACGATGCCTGCATGCGCGTGCTCATTGCCCCGGACTCCTTCGGCGGGACCCTCACCGCTCCTCAGGTCGCCTCCGCGATCGCAGCCGGCTGGCGCAGTTCGGCGCCGGGGGACGACCTGGTCTCCACCCCGATGTCCGACGGCGGACCCGGTTTCGTCGACGTCCTCCACCAGGCCCTGTCCGGGCGGATCCTCGCCTGCACCGTCGACAACCAGTACGGCGACCCCACACCGGCGACGGTCCTGCGCGTTGGCGACACCGCGTACGTGGAGTCCGCCCAGGCATGCGGAACCCACCTCACCGACCGGCGCGACCCGTTCCACGCCACGACCGTCGGCGTGGGCACGCTGATCGGCGCCGCGATCGACAGCGGCGCTAGCACGGTGGTCGTCGGGCTCGGCGGCTCGGGCACCAACGACGGCGGCGCCGGCATCCTCGCGGCACTGGGAGCCCGCTCCCGCCCGGAGCCGGCGCTCCGGGGCGGGCCGGCCGGCCTCGCGGAGCTGGAGGACGTCGACCTGGAACCGTTCCGTCGCCGTGTGGAGGGGATCGAGGTCGTCCTGGCCACCGATGTGGACAACCCGCTGCTGGGTCTGCGGGGGGCCACGAACGTGTTCGGGAAGCAGAAGGGCCTCGCCGACGAGGACCTGATCCCCGTCGACAGCCTGCTGGAGCGGCTTGCGGACCGCACCGACCGCTCCGCCGCGAACGCACGCGGTGCCGGTGCCGCCGGAGGAATCGGGTTCGCCCTCGGGCTGGCCGGGACCGCGCGCCGGGTCGCCGGTCTGGAGCTCGTCGCCGATGCGGTGGGGCTGCGCGAGCAGGCGGCCGCGTCGGACCTGGTCGTCACCGGTGAGGGGTCGTTTGACTTCCAGTCTCGCGCGGGAAAGGTCCCTGTCGGTGTCGCCGCCGTAGCGGCGTCGGTGCTGCGGCCCTGCATCGTGCTGGCCGGCCAGGTACGCCTCGGGGCCCGGGAGATGCGCTCGGTCGGGATCGAGTCGGCGTACTCCCTGGTCGACACCGTGGGGGAGGCTGCGGCGTTCGCCGAGCCCGGACCCAGCCTGGAGAGGCTGGCCGGGCGTATCGCCCGGACCTGGTCGCGCTGAGCCGCCCGAGCCCGACGCGGCGCCGCGCCACATGCTGGGCGGTTACTACCGATCGGCGAGGGGAGTGTGTCACCATGGACAACGGAACCAGCACGGCAACCGATGGAGCATCGACCATGACCGAACAGCTCGAGGCCACCCAGCCGACCACAGACGGCATCGTCCTGACCGACAACGCGTCGGCGAAGGTGAAGGCGCTGCTGGAACAGGAAGGCCGCGATGACCTGCAGTTGCGGGTATCGGTACAGCCGGGCGGCTGCTCCGGACTGCGGTACCAGCTCTTCTTCGACGAGCGCGCCCTCGACGGCGACATCGTCCGGGACTTCGGCGGGGTCAACGTCGTCGTGGACCGGATGAGCCTGCCGTACCTGCACGGCGCCACTATCGACTTCGTCGACAGCATCGACAAGCAGGGCTTCACCATCGACAACCCCAACGCCGCCGGCTCCTGTGCCTGCGGTGACTCCTTCCACTAACTCGCTTCGTCGACCCGTCAATGTTGCGCCCTCCAACCGCCAAACTTGCGCCGAAAATGGCGAGGAGCGCGGGCAAGATTGACGGCTCGACGGTGCCAGATTGACGGGTCGGCGAATGCGGATCGCGGTGAGTGGGTCGCTGGCGACCGACCACTTGATGACATTCGAGGGAACGTTCGAGGAGTCCCTCGTTCCCGAGCAGCTGGACAAGATCTCGCTGTCGTTCCTCGTCGATGACCTGCAGGTACGGCGAGGGGGCTGTGCGGGCAACATCGCCTTCGGGCTGGCTGCGCTGGGGCTGGACCCGGTGCTGGTCGCCGCCGTGGGTGAGGACTTCGCCGACTACCGGTCCTGGCTGGAGCGGCACCATGTGGACTGCTCCGCGCTGCACTACTCCCAGACCCGGCACACCGCCCGGTTCCTGTGCACCACCGACCGGGCCCATGCCCAGATCGCGTCGTTCTACACCGGCGCCATGGCCGAGGCCCGCGCCATCGAGCTCGCGCCGATCGCCGAGCGCGTCGGCGGCTTCGACCTGGTCATCCTCGCACCCGACGACCCCGAGGCGATGCTGCGGCACACCGAGGAGTGCCGCGCCCGCGGCTACCGGTTCGCCGCTGACCCCTCCCAGCAGCTCGCCCACGCCGACGGCGAGACCATCCGGCACCTGATCACCGGCGCGACGTATCTGCTGTCGAACGAGTACGAAGCCGCGCTGACCGAGCAGAAGACCGGATGGGGCCCGGAGGAGATCCTGCAGCGTGTCGGGGTACGGGTCGTCACCCTCGGTCCCGGCGGGGTGCGCATCGAGCAACGGGACCGTCCGCCGCTGACCGTTCCGGCGGTCGCCGACGTCCCTGCGGTGGAGCCGACCGGCGTGGGCGACGCCTTCCGCGCCGGCTTCCTCGGCGCGGTGGGGGCGGGGCTCGCGCACCAGCGGGCAGCAGAGGTGGGCTGCACGCTCGCCGCCTACGTCGTGGAGACCGTCGGGACCCAGGAGTACACCTTCGACCAGGACGGGTTCCTCGGCCGGATGAGCCGGGCCTACGGCGAGGTATCGGCCAAGGAGACCGCGACCCGGCTGAGCGTGTCCACCAGCAGGCAGTAGGGTCTCGATGATGTCGATGACCGGGACGGACGATCAGGGGCGCCGCTGCAGCCCCACCTCCTCCGCTCTGCGAGCGGCGTCTGGAGTAATGTTTACCTCAGCCGAATGGTGTGTATGGCTACCCACAAGAAAGGTGGCTGCGTGAGTCGGATCCCTCCCGATCGCAGAACCCGTCGGCCGCGTGTCCGGCGGGTGTGTGCGGCGTTAGGCGGGCTGCTGCTGTGCCTGACCCTGGCCGGGTGTTCCCAGGACACCATCGACCACCTGAAGCGGTTGGGTCTGGACGCTCCGACCAGCGACCGCGCGCCGTACATGCACTCGCTGTGGATCGGTGCCTGGATCGCCGCCTTCATCGTCGGCGGCATCGTGTGGGGCCTGATCATCTTCTCGGTGATCCACTTCCGTCGGCGCAGCGACGACGACGTCCCGCGGCAGATCCGGTACCACCTGCCGTTGGAGGTGCTGTACACGGTGGCGCCGGTGATCATCGTCATCGTCTTGTTCTTCTTCACCGTGAAAACCCAGGACAAGGTGCTGAAGCCCGTCGACAACCCCCAGCACAGCGTGCTGGTGACCGCACAACAGTGGTCGTGGACGTTCAACTACCTGCATGAGCCCGCCGCGGACGGTAAGACCGTCCATGACGTCGGGAACACCGCGCATCTGCCCACCCTGTGGCTGGCCAAGGGCCAGACCGTGACCTTCAAACTGCACTCGGCCGACGTCGCCCACTCGTTCTGGGTCCCGTCGTGGTACTTCAAGCTCGACGTCCTCCCCGGACGGCACAACAAGTTCTCCGTGACCCCCACGAAATTGGGGACCTACGATGGGAAGTGCGCCGAGTTGTGCGGGTACCTGCACTCGAAGATGCTCTTCCGGGTCCATGTGGTGACCCCGGAGCAGTTCAACCAGCACATGAAGCAGTTGGAGAAGAAGGGCCAGGTCGGACTCTTGAAGGGCCCGAAGTTGCCCTACCAGGAAGCCGGTCTTGACACCGGCAGCGCGGGAGGCGAGAAGTGACTGCGATAGACGCGTCTCGGGTCGCGACCCAGGAACCGGCCCAGCTCACCAAGGGTCAGTTGCTCGTCAAGTACCTCACCACGACCGACCACAAGCTGATCGCCAACCTCTACTTGTGTACGTCGTTCGCGTTCTTCCTCGTCGGCGGCCTGATGGCGATGATCATCCGGTCGGAGTTGGCCCGCCCGGGACAGCAGTTCGTCGACGACGAGCTGTACAACCAGCTGTTCACGATGCACGGCACCATCATGTTGCTGCTGTTCGCGACGCCGCTGTTCATCGGGTTCGCGAACGCCGTGATGCCGCTGCAGATCGGGGCGCCGGACGTGGCGTTCCCGCGGCTGAACATGTTCAGCTACTGGATGTTCCTCTTCGGTGGCTGTATCACGCTGATCGGATTCTTGACCCCCCAGGGTGCGGCGGCGTTCGGCTGGACCGGATACACGCCGCTGTCGAACGCGATGTACTCCCCGGGGTACGGCGGTGACCTGTGGACGATGGGGCTGTGGATGTCCGGGACCGGCACCATCCTCGGCGCGGTCAACTTCGTGACCACGATCTTCTGCATGCGGGCACCCGGCATGACGATCTGGCGGATGCCGATCTTCACCTGGAACACGCTGGTGACCTC
>CAYLOC010000152.1:0-8176 GCA_964385195.1 uncultured Nocardioidaceae bacterium | reverse complement strand
TTAGCTTCACCGGGCGCGGATTGGTAGGAACGGACGGCTCCTGAGGGTACATGGGGGACGCTCCCGAGATGGTAAGTGATGCCGCTACCCGCTTCGAAGTCGTTGATCTGGTCAGAAGCGAGTGGGAATTCACGGCCACCGTCCGTCCCCCACAGTCCGAGGTAGATCCAGTCATTTGTTCCTGAACCACCCTCTTGCGGGGTATCTTCGTGCGTCTGCAAATACACAGTCATTCCACGAATGTGCGACATGATATTGCCTCCTTGAGATGGAAAGCCCACGGAAGAGGTAACAGCGTCGGCCCCCGGGCCAGGGGTGGACGTGAGAGAGGCCGGGCCGGCGTCGGGAACTGCTCCGATCGGATGCCGCGCGGCCGCATCCTGTCGGCGAGTCAGCCTCGGGGTCGCCCAGACGGCGACAGCTAGGTGCCCATCTGGGTAGCACAGCTCGGGGGACGACCTCAGCCATCGCGGGCCTCGGGCCGGAAGCCGCTGCACAACAGGTCGATCCTTGCGATTCGGCCGTTCGCATCGGTGTTGGCGTAGGCTTGTTGTTCGATGACGTACCGGCCGTCCGCGGCGCGGAGTCGCACTCGCCAGCACAGGTGGAGACGGTCGATGACCTCGCCGATCGACACGTCGAGAACCTCGAATTCCGTTGCGTGGCCGAACCAGCCGTCGAACGCCGCTGACACGGCGTCTGACCCGTCGTACCGATCGGGTCCGCGCGGTAACAGCGCCTGCAGCACGACGCCGTCGGCCAGGGCGGACGCAAGGTGCGCGAAGTTTCGGGCTGCCAGGCCCTCGATGAATCTGCCGGCCATGGAGAAGCGCCGTTCCCCTTCGAGATCGCTTCCGTTCTTGGTCAGGCTGGTAGGTGTCATGACGTTGAGTCAACGCGGCACAGCAGGACCCCGCATCGGGCAGATGACCTAACTTTCGACCCGCGGATCAGGCATCCGGTGTCCCCACGTTGCTGCTGCCGACCAAGCCGTGTCGCATCACGAACAGCGCTGCCTCGGTGCGCGTGGACACACCCAACTTGGCGTAGACGTGCTCGAGGTGGGCCGACACCGTCTTGCGTGCGAGGGAGAGCTGAGCGGCGATCTCCCGGTTGGACATGCCGCGGGCGACGAGGAGCACAACCTCGACCTCACGCGGGGTGAGACCCGCGGGCAGAACCTTCCTGGTGTGGGGGCGTTGAGCAGCAGCCTCCAGCACGGCCTCCACCGCCGCACCGTCGAACCGGCCCTCGCGAACACCGGTGCGCAACGCGGTCGCCGCCGCTGCCGCGGGCATGGCGTCGCGGTGCGGACGCGGCTGGCAAAGGGAGTCAAAGACGTCCGCGGCGGCGAGCACACGCGAAGTGAGCGGCAGCGCCTCGCCACTGAGTCCGGACGGCCAGCCGGAACCGTCGAGGCGTTCATGGTGGTGCGCCGCGCATTGCGCCACCGCCGCAAGCGCCGGGATAGGTGCCAGCATCCGCTGGGTGAGGTACGGGTGGATGCGGGCGCGTTCCCGCTGCGCCGGCGTCCACGGTTTCGGCTCGTTCCAGATGCTGCTCGGTACGCCGATCATGCCGACGTCGTGGACCAGCCCGGCGCGCCGCAGCATGGTGACATCGGTGTCGGTCAACCCGAGCACCCGGCCCGCCGCGCCTGCCAGCCGGGCGACACCACGGGAGTGGCCGGTCCGCGGTGGCGACTTCAGGTCGGCAAAGTCGGCAAACCCCTCCAGTGCCCTGTCGAGGGCCTCCTCGGTGAGGACCTCGCCGAGGCCCGGGTCGAGCGAGATCACCTCGTCCCAAGCCGCGATGCCGTCGAGGTCGCCGAGTACCTCGGCCCGGTGGTCCGCAAGACAGTCGACGAGCGCGGGGTCGAACTGTGTCCCCCGGCGTGCGCGGACAACGCCGATCGCCGTGTCCAGGCCCGCACTGTGGTGGAAGGCCTCGGTGATATCGGCGATCTGGACCAGCCGGATGGCCGGCGCCAGGTCATCGCCGCCGGCCCGGCCCGGTACACCACGGTGGTCCCAGCGCTCGAAAGCCTGGAGCAGGGGTGTTCGCACATCGGATCCGAGCCCGAGCCTTCCGGCGAAGTCGTGGGCCGACTGACAGTGGGACACCATCACGTCCTGCACCGAGCGCCCGGCGGACGCGAGGAACTGGCCGATCATCCCGATCCGGCGAATCCGGCTTCCACCACGGCCCAGATGGCGGGCCACAAAGCGTGCCAGGTCAAGGCCACCAAGGTCTTCCGCCCGGGTGTCGGCGTAGAACGCAACCTCGTCCCCGAACAGCCTGGCCAACTCGCTGGTGTCTGCCGCGCAGGCCACCCAGGTGAGCAGTGAGGTGTAGTACGCCGCCGCCCGGTCCTCCTCGGAGATCCCGGCAGCGGTCGCCAGCCGCATCGAGATCACAGTCTGACGGAGCACCCGCTCGATGGGCCGGCCCATGCCGAGGTCGGAGACGCGCGACAGCGCGGCGACCAACTCAGCGAGTCTCACATGGCCCGTCGGCGGAGCAGTCACTGTCCCGGCCTCACCCGACTACTATGGCGCACCGCTGCCCCGGCTCTGGCGAAGTTCACCCTTTCCGAACCGCAACTGCGACACCCATCGGGCACCGTGGCAGCAGCATGCGGCGCCAGCCTCGCATGCCCGTACGACCGTTCGGGACACAATCACCGGTGGACGGTGGCCGGAACCGATCTCGCGACCATCGGTGCACGTCCGCCATCCCCAGCTACGCCGGGGGACGGAGCAGGTGGAGTTCCGGGTCGTCGGCGGGGAACGTACGCACCGGCCCCGGTGCAGTCTCCGCGGTCTCGAACCGGACCGTGACCCGGCCGAGCCCGGAGCCCCACACCCACCCGGGACCGTACGTGTCATGACGCACGTCCGCGCCGGCCACCCAGGACCGGGAGTCGCGCACCCGCGCACCGGCGAACGTCATCGTGGGTGCCGTCGGCATCGTCAACGGCTCCTCGTCCTCCTCGGCTGGGAACAGGTCGCCTTGGACCCAGTCGGTCAGCCCGGACACGCCCACCCCCAGCAGTCGCACACCTGCCGACGTGTCCAGCTCTGCCAGCAGCCGTCGGGCGACCTTGCTGACGACACCGGGACGGTCGGTCGCGGCGTCGAGTGTGCTGGAGCGGGTATGAGTGCTGAAGTCATGCCCGCGCGCCTTGAGGACGATGGTGCGCCCGCTCAGGCGTGCCTTCGCCAGCCGCTCACACACGTTGCGGGCCTGCCGGTCAACAATGGCGTCCAGTACGGCGGGGTCGACGAGGTCGCGTTCGAACGTGTCCTCCACCGATACCGACTTCGTTTCCCGTTCTGCGATGACCGCGCGGTCATCACGTGCCCGGGCGAGTTCGTAGACGCTGCCGCCGTGTGCCTGCCCGAGCAGCCGCACCAGCTCCGCGCGGCTGAGCCCCTGCAGTTCCTCCACCGTGTGGACCCCGACCCGGCGCAGCCGTTCCGCGGTGGCCGGCCCCACCCCGGGCAGAACGGTCAGCTGCATGGGGCGGAGCAGGTCCTGTTCGGTGCCAGGTGCCACCACCACGGTCCCGTCCGGTTTCTCCAGGTCGCTGGCGATCTTTGCCATCAGCTTGCTCGTGGCAATCCCCACGGAGGCGGTCAGGCCACCGGTCACCTCGTGCACCGTCTCCTTCAGGCGGCCCGCGAGCACGACCAGCCCCTCCGGCGCCAGGTCCAGTGGTACCGGGGCAGCCTCCAGGTCGACGTACGCCTCATCCAGCGATAACGGCTCCACGACGGGGGAGAGGTCGCGCAAGGTCTGCATCACCGCCGTGCTCGTGGCCCGATATGCCTCGAACCGGCCGCTGAGGAACGCTGCGTGCGGGCAACGGGACCTCGCCTCGGACATCGCCATCGCCGACCGGACACCGAACCGACGCGCCTCGTAGGATGCCGTCGCGACCACACCCCGCTGCCCCAGCCCACCCACGATCACCGGCTTCCCGCGCAGGGACGGCTTGTCCCGCTGCTCCACCGCGGCGAAGAACGCGTCCAGGTCCAGGTGCAGGACCGAGGCGAGGTTATCCACACCGGCCATCATCGCGCAGATATCCACAGGCGGAGCCCCGCGCCTTTGTCCGGACGCAGGCCGACAGCACGCTGGCAGCCATGTCGAAGAAGAGCAGAGCCTTGAAGAAGGCCAGGGAGGCACATCGGGACGGTCACGCCACAGCGCAGACGGTGACCAAGGTGCGCGACCCGGCGGACCTGATCGCGATGGTGCCGTTCCTGTTCGGGTTCCAGCCAGCGGACAGCCTCGTGGTGGTGTCCCTGGAAGGCAGTCGCCGGCGCGTCGGCCCCTCCTTCCGGGTGGACCTCCCCGGGGACCCCGGCCACGTTGCGGACGAGGTCGACTACCTGTGCCGGCTAGCGCGCCAGCACCGATTCGCTGCCGTGGTGCTGGTCGTCTACAGCAGCGACCGGGAGCGTGCCAGCCGCATCGTCGAGACGCTTCTGGAGGCCCTACGTCGGGACCAGGTCGAGGTCGTCGACGCCCTGCGTGCCGATGGACGGCGCTGGTGGAGCTACACCTGCACCAATCCGGCCTGCTGTCCAGCCGACGGCACGCCTTACGACGCCGACTCCTCTCCAGCAGCGGCCGACGCGGTCTACGCCGGAATGCAGCGAGCCCCGAGCCGGGACTCCCTGCGGGAACAGTTCGAGCCGGCCTCCGAGGACGTCCGCGCGGAGGTATCGCGGGCCGCCGCGACATCGCAGCCACCGTCTCCGGCAGAGCCGGAGCGTTTCGATGACCGGCTCGCTACCGGGCTCCGGGATCCGGACGCGTTACAGCCGGTTGATGTGGCCTGGCTGGCCCGGGCGGTGACCCAGGAGTGGACCCTGCGGGACCGGGCCTGGACCCTCATGACCCGGGCAGACGCCGACCGGCACCTGGAGCTGTGGGGCCGGATCATGCGGGAGGTGCCCGACGAGCTGCTGTCCAGCCCCGGTTCGCTCGCGGCGTTCGCCGCGTGGCTGTCCGGACGCGGGGTGCTGGCCGCCCACGCCGTCGAGCGGGTCCTGAGTGTCGACCCGGATTGTCGGATGGCGCTGCTGCTCCTGGACGTGCTGGAGCGGGCGGTGAGCCCGCAGGAGTGGACGCGCCTCCAAGAGGCGACGGTGGCGCGCCCGGCCCGGAGAGGGCACCCTTGAAGAGTGCCGGCCCGCAGCGCCGGCGTACCGGTGCGTGGTCACGGAGTCAGGGAGGCACTCCCGATGGGGCAAGAGGTGAAGGGGCGCGAGTTCACCCGTCACGACCGTCGTGTGCACCGGGAGAAGGTGCGGCAGTGCCTGGACGTGTTCGCACGCATGCTGCGCGAGTCCCGGTTCGACTTCGAGCGCCCCAAGACGGGTCTGGAGGTCGAGTTGAACCTCGTCGACGACGACTGCAACCCGGCCCTGAAGAACACCGAGGTGCTTGAGGCGATCTCCGACCCCGACTTCGTCACCGAGCTCGGTCAGTTCAACCTCGAGATCAACGTTGCCCCGCGGACCCTGCTCGACGATGGTGTGTCCGCATTCGAGACCGACGTGCGGGAGAGCCTGAACGCGGCAGAGAAGAAGGCACAGCAGGTCGGCGCCCACATGGTCATGGTCGGGATCCTCCCGACGCTGCAGATGGAGCATATGGACGGGCGGGTGCTGTCGGCGAACCCGCGCTACCAACTGCTCAATGACCAGATCCTTGCTGCACGCGGGGAGGACATCGACCTCAACATCGACGGGGTGGAGCGGCTGACCGCCACGGCCGACTCGATCATGCCGGAGGCGGCGTGTACGTCGATGCAGCTGCACCTGCAGGTCAGCCCGGAGGAGTTCCCTGCCTACTGGAACGCCTCGCAGGCGGTCGCCGGTCTGCAGCTGGCGGTGGGCGCGAACTCCCCGTTCCTGCTCGGGAAACAGCTGTGGGCCGAGACCCGGATCGCGCTGTTCGAGCAGGCCACCGACACCCGCAGCGAGGAGCTGAAGGTGCAGGGGGTGCGTCCCCGCGTCTGGTTCGGGGAGCGATGGATCACCTCGATCTTCGACCTGTTCGAGGAGAACGTGCGCTACTTCCCCGCGCTGTTGCCGATCACCGACGACGAGGATCCGGTGGCCACGCTCGACGCGGGCAGGACTCCGCGGCTGTCAGAGCTGCGCTTGCACAACGGCACCATCTACCGCTGGAACCGTCCGGTGTACGACGTGGTGGAACAGCTGCCGCATCTTCGCGTGGAGAACCGGGTGCTGCCGGCCGGCCCCACTGTGGTGGACATGATCGCCAACGCCGCGTTCTACTTCGGACTGGTCCGGGCCCTGGTCGAGGACGAGCGCCCGATCTGGTCGCAGATGTCCTTCGGCGCCGCGGAGGAGAACTTCCACGCCTGCGCTCGAGACGGGATCGACGCCCAGGTGTACTGGCCCGGCATCGGCAGCCTTCCCGCCACCGAACTGATCCTGCGCCGACTGCTCCGCAAGGCGCGGGAGGGCCTGGACATCCTGGGCATCGCGGCCGCCGAGTCCGACCGCCTGCTCGGCATCATCGAGCAGCGGTGCCTCACCGGCAGGAACGGCGCCGTGTGGCAGACGGAGACCCTGCGGTCGCTGGAACAAAGCGGCGTGACCGACCGGGCCGAGGCGCTTCGCCGGCTCGTGGCACGGTACTGCGCCTCCATGCACCAGAACCGCCCGGTGCACGAATGGGAGGTCTCCGCCGCCGGGTCCGGCTGATGGCGATGCCGACGTGGTGCTTTGCCCGCATCAGTCCGGTACCGTTCCTCACGCAGGGTGATTGCGGAGAGGAGCCTCGATGGGTGTGATCGTGGTCGGGTACGTCCCGAAGCCGGAGGGCCATGCGGCGCTGCGGCTGGCTGCGGAGGAGGCTCAGCGCAGGAGCGCGAGCCTGGTCGTGGTCAACTCCCACCGCGGCGGCCGGGAGTTCGAGGCCGAGGAGGCGGTGCGCTCTGAGCAGCAGCTCGACGAGGTGCACCACGAGCTCGACGAGGCCGGTGTGCAGCACGAGGTACGGCAGCTGGTCCGCGGCATGGACCCGGCCGAGGACTTGATCAAGGTCGCGGAAGAAGAGTCAGCGGAGCTGATCGTGATCGGGCTGCGTCGCCGTACGCCGGTCGGCAAGCTGATCCTGGGCAGCAACGCACAGCGGATCTTGCTCGACGCGAGCTGCCCGGTGCTGGCGGTCAAGGCCGCTGAGTGAACGCCACCGGGGCGGATGCTTCCAGTGCAGCGGGGCCGTTCCGGCCACCTCCGCGGAATCCCTTCCAGAAGCGTGGCACAATGGTCTCGCGGCGTGTTGACGTGACCGGCATTCGCCGCGCCCTGAGAACATAGGCCTGAGGTCCAGCCCGGAGCCAAACCCCCGAGCCAGCTACGAGAGGTTGTTCGTGTCCTCGAGCACGTGCCGCACAGTGTCCGTCCAGTTACTCGCTCATCCCGCCGTCCTCGAGTTGCTCGCCCAAGGGGAACGTGAAGGCCTCGTCACTCCCGAGGAGGTTGGTCGCTGCTGCACCGCCGCCGACCTCTCGGCGGCGCAGCGAACCGTGCTCCTGGACCATCTGGCCGAGCGCGGGCTCCCGGTGGCCACCACGGTGGACTGTGCCGCGAGCCCGGTCTCGGCTGCGACGGCGCGCAAGAAGACCGTGACCGCGCGCGCCGCGACGAAGACCACGACGAAGAAGGTGGCCAAGAAGGTGTCCGGAGCCAAGAAGGCCGCGTCGAAGGCGGCCAGCAACGGCTCCTCGACCACCAAGACCACCAAGAAGGCGGCGAAGAAGGCCACGAAGGCATCCGGTGGGACGGACACGAAGGCGGCGGCGAAGAAGACCGCCGATGGCAGCAAGGCGGGCCTGCGCACCGCGGACGGAGCACAGACCAAGCGGCTCGACGACATCGACGACTCGGTGTTCGAGCGGGACCTGGCGACCGACCCGACGCTGAAGGAGGACGAGAAGGAGGGCTTCGTCCTCTCCGAGGCCGACGAGGACGACGAGCCGGAGCAGACCGTCACCGTCGCCGGCGCGACCGCCGACGCCGTCAAGGACTACCTGAAGCAGATCGGCAAGGTCTCCCTGCTCAACGCCGAGCAGGAGGTCGAGCTCGCCAAGCGGATCGAGGCGGGCCTGTTCTCGGAGGAGAAGCTG
>CAYLOC010000151.1:0-8245 GCA_964385195.1 uncultured Nocardioidaceae bacterium | reverse complement strand
ATCGACGGTACGACGTACCACGGCGCTGCCTCCGGGCCTGACGGTGATGCCGCCGCGGGGAAGCGCCGGCGCCCGACCAGCCACCGCAGCACCTGGTGCGGGTAGCACCATCAGGCGAACGCCGTCGGCGCCCGCAGCGTCGTCAAGGCGAGATCGCCCCCGCTCACTGGCCGAATCCACTGCGGCGCTGTTCCGCGCCGATCGCGCCCACCGTGTCTCAGGCACCGGAACACAGCATGGCCAGGGTCACGGCAGTGGAGCGACAAGCGGCAGCACCCACCCAGCCGGACCAGAAGGAGCGCAGATGTCCGCCACACCAGGCATCCCGAGTGGAGGGCACGGCGAGGTGATCCGACGGTGGCACGCGGGGGTCGCCCCTGTCGGCGTACCCGGTTCACCCGCTGGAGGATCGTTCACTGAGCACCGACGAGGTGGTCACGAACACCCCCAGCCGCAGCAGCCGGAGGTCGCAGCCAACCCGGAGTTGGACGACATCGTCGATGAGGTGGTCCGTCGCATCGAACAACGCGTGGTCGATGAGCTCGAACGACGGGGCCGCCGCCAGTATCGAGGAGCTTTCTGATGCCAGAGCTGGAGAAGGCGTTCCTGGAGATCGAGAAGTCCAAACGCCTCCCCTGCATGTTCAACCCGGAGTCGATCTCGGTGTCGCGCGACAACTCCTGGTCCGGCGAGCCGATGCCCGGCAAGGGCGTCCCGACCCTGCACTACCTCGGGGCGGGGTCGGCCTCGATGTCGCTGACGTTGGTTTTCGACACCACCGACGACGGGTCTCCGGTGACGAAGTACACCGGAAAGCTGATGGAGCTCATGGACGTCGACCCGAGCCTGCCGGGTACCGACCCCCAGACCAACAACGCCCGGCCGCGGACCGTCACGTTCCACTGGGGAAAGCTGCACTCGTTCCGCGCGGTCATCGTCTCCCAGAACGTGTCCTTCACGTACTTCTCCTCCACCGGTGTGCCGTTGCGAGCGTCGGTGGACCTGAGCCTGATGCAGTACGAGGAGTCCAAGGCGTTCGGCCCGCAGAACCCCACGTCGGGAACGCCCCGGCCGCACCGGGTGCATCGGGTCCAGCCCGGCGAGACGCTGGATCGCATCAGCGCGGCCTACTACGGCGACGCAACCCGGTGGCGCACTCTCGCTGAGGCGAACAGCATCGAAGACCCCTTGGCTCTGCGTCCGGGTTCGCTGCTGGCCATTCCGCGGCAGGTGGCCCCATGAGCCCGGCGGCAGCAGGCACGGTGGCACAGGCGCCGGTGATCACCGTCAACGGCTCGCCGCTGGCGGAACGGGTTCAAGACCACATCATCGCGCTCCGCATTCATCGTGGCTTCGACCTGATCGCGCGCGGTGAGCTCCGCATCAACGACCCGGGCTACGAGACGTCGACGTCGCTGCACGACTCGTTCGCCGTCGGTGCCGAGGTGAAGATATCGCTGTTCGACCAGGAGGACCCCTTGCTGGTCGGCACCGTGACCGGTGTCTCGCTGGACTCCTCCATCGAACGGGGACCAGAGCTGACCGTGATCATCGACGACCGCGCGTATCGGCTCACCCGCGGCAGCAAGGTGACGACGTACCTCAACCAGACCTACGCCGACATCATCACCTCGCTTGCGACCGCATGCGGCCTGACGGCCAAGATCACCAAGAAGTCGACGATCCGCCCGCCGTACACGCTGCAGGCGTCGAACGACCTGGAGTTCCTCAATGATGCGGTACGACGGACCGGTCACGTCTGGTGGGTGGACGGGTCGGACACGTTGAACGTACTCCCCGCCAACACGAACGAGGGCGCGGTGACTCTTCGGCTCGGGGCCGAGCTGGAGTCGTTCTCGGTACGGACGTCGGGACTGCAACCCACCGAGTCCACGGTCACCGGATGGGACCCGAAGAGTCAGCGGAACCTGGCCGAGAAGAGCCGGCCGGCGACCGCCCCGGGAAGTCCCTCGACACTGGCGCGCTCCTACGCGGCCGCCACCAGCGTGAAGAAGCTTCATCCTGCCCCCTCCGCAGCGGCCGACCAGGGGCCTGCTGATGCTGAGGAAGCCAGAGAGCTGGCGGCATCGCTGTTCTCCGACGACACCGCCGCTGCTGTCATCGCCCAGGGGAAGACCCTGCACGCCGACGCACGGATGAAGCCCTCGGTCCTCGTCACCATCGAAGACGCCGGCCCGTCCAACGGCGACTACCTGGTCAACGAGGTCGAGCACGTCTACAGCCGGCGGGGATTCATCACCCGGTTCGTCGCGGGACCACACCGTCCGACGCACCTGGTCGACACCTTGTCACCGCCACCACCCAACCCCGGGTTCGTTCTCCAAGGACTGGTGATCGGTACCGTCACCAACCTCAAGGACGAGGAGAAGAAGGGCCGGGTCAAGGTTCGCTACGCCGGGTTGAACGGAGAGATCGAGTCCCCGTGGGCACGCCTGCTCATGCCAGGAGCCGGGAAGAAGCGGGGCATGTTGCTCCCGCCGGAGGTCGGGGATGAGGTGCTGCTGGGGTTCGAACATGGTGATCCTCGGCGCCCGCTGGTGCTGGGCGGCCTGTACAGCGCGAAGAACCCAGCACCCACGCCGAGCCTGGACCCCGGACAGAAACAGGTGGAGTTCCGGACGCTGACCTCCAGGCTCGGCCACGTCGTGGAGATCGCCGACGGGCAGGATCCGGAGCACAAGCACATCCGGCTGGAGCTGGCCTCCGGGCACAAGATACGGCTCGGCGAGGACCGTTTCGACATCACCATGGCGTCGGGTAAGCCGTTGACGATCGCCGCGGGGAGCGCGAAGTTCGACGTCGACGCCAGCGGCAACATCTCCATCGCGGGCAACAACATCACGATCGAGGCGAAGCAGGCACTGACGCTGAAGGGCCAGACGAGGGCCACGATGGAGGGCACCCAGGAGGCGGCGGTCAAGGGAATGAAAGTGGGGGTCACCGGCTCGATGAACGCCGACGTGTCCGGAGGCACTGCACTGACCCTGAAGGGCGCAAAGGTGGCGATCAACTAGATGAGCGACTCGCTCCCGCTGCCCAGCACCGGCCACAGCGCGTACGACCCCACGTTCGTCGGCCGGGGGTTCTACTGGCCCATGACCGTCGACCACACCGGCTCGATCCGCCTCACCGACGGCGTACCAGACCTGGACCGGTCGGTGCGGATGATCCTGGCGACCGCACCGGGAGAACGCCTGATGCGCCCGCAGTTCGGGTGCCGGATCTGGGACCTGCTGTTCGAGCCGGTCACGCCCAACCTGCTGGGGTTGATCCAGGAGGCGGTCCAGGACGCACTGGCCCAATGGGAGCCACGGATCGATGTCGAGGACGTCACCGCTGTTCCCGACGACGTGGATGCGGCGCTGGTCCGGGTCTTCGTCACCTACGTGGTGCGCGCGACGAACGACAGACGCAACCTCGTCTACCCGTTCTACGTGATCCCGCACGACGAAGCGCCACCTGACCAGGGCTCGTACGCCGAAGAGGAAGGGTGATTGCCGTGCCGTTGACACCCCCCGAGCTGGACGACCGACGATTCCAGGACATCGTCGACGAGGCCAAGCGACTCATTCCGCAGTACTGCCCGGAGTGGACCAACCACAACGTGTCCGACCCCGGAGTGGCGTTGATCGAGCTCTTCGCGTGGATGAGCGAGATGGTGCTGTTCCGCTACAACCAGGTTCCGGAGCGGCTGTACGTGCACTTCTTGAACCTGGTCGGTATCGATCCGTTCCCGCCCTCCGTGGCGCGGGCGGATCTGACGTTCTGGTTGACCAGCGTCACCGGCTCACCGGTCGTCGTACCGGCGGGGACTGAGGTGACGACGGCGGCAGGGGCGGCCCTGGGCACATCCGCACCGGGTACGGCGACCGGGGCGGGACCGGAGACCACGGCCGATGCGGTGGCGTTCACCACCACCGACGAGCTCGTCGTCGCACCTCCCGAGCTGACGACTGCCGCCACCCTCACAGCAGAGACGGAGCACACCACCGACGTGTGGGACGATCTACGGTTCGACCCCCGCGGCGTGCGGTGCTTCACCGCGGACCCCCTGACGCCCGGCGACGCCTTCTGTCTGGGTTTCCGGCAGAGTCTCGCCGGGATCGTGCTCCGGCTGTGGGTGGAGGCCAGCGCCGAGGGCATCGGAGTCGATCCGACGAACCCACCACTCGCGTGGGAGGTGTGGAACGGGGAGGCGTGGATCCAGACCACGGTGTTCGAAGACACCACGGGCGGTCTCAACCGTCCCGGCGAGGTGGTGTTGCTGGTGCCTCGTGAGCATGGCCTGTCCACGCTGGGCAGCGCCGCGGCGTACTGGCTGCGGGTACGGCTGCTGTCCCCTGAGCCGGGCCAGCCGACGTACCAGGCATCGCCACGGATCCGGTCCGTGCAGCCCTCGGCATTGGGCGGCACGGTCTCCGCCGAACATGCCGAGCAGATGCCCGGCGAACTGGTCGGCCGCAGCAACGGCAAGCCCGGTCAGGCGTTCACGGTCTCACGTACGCCGGTGTTGCCGCGGCGGCGGGACGAGCGGGTCCGGGTGGTCTCGGCCGAGGGCGAGGAGCAGTGGACCGAGGTCAGTGACTTCACCGCTACCGGGCCTGACGACCTCCACTACGTGTGGGAGAGCGGCAGCGGCACGATTCACTTCGGGCCGCGGGTGCGCTATCCCGACGGTACGGCGCGCCAGCACGGCCGGGTTCCCCGTGATGGCGCGGAGATCCACGTGACCCGCTACCGCCGGGGTGGCGGTGCACGCGGGAACGTGGGCGCTCGCACCCTGACCGAGCTGCGGTCCACCATCCCGTTCGTCAGCGGCGTCACGAACCTCACTCCCGCGACGGGCGGCGTGGACGCGGAGTCGGTGGCAGAAGCGAAGGTGCGCGGACCGCTGACGCTGCGCACCGGACACCGTGCCGTCACTGCCGGGGACTACGAGCGCCTCACGAAAGAGGCCTCCATCGAAGTGGCGCGGACACGGTGTCTGCCTGCCGCCCGCGGGAACGGCGCGGTCCGGCTGCTGGTAGTGCCGCGGGTACGGCGGGAGGTCGCCACGCATCGCCTCGACGACTTCGCGATCTCCGAGCCGCTGATGGAACGGATCACGACCCACCTGAACGAGCACCGGTTGGTCGGGACCAGCCTGGAGGTCAGTACGCCCTACTACCAAGGCGTCTCGGTGGCGGCGTTGGTGCATGCCGGACCGGGACGGCCGCCGGGGCTCGTGCGGCAGCGTGCCATCGACGTACTCACTCGCTATCTCAACCCGCTGGCGGGAGGCCCGGACGGAACCGGGTGGCCGTTCGACTCCGACGTCAATGCAGCCACGGTGGCACAGCTGCTGGAGTCCGTCGAAGGGCTGGAACGCGTCGAGGAGGCGCTGCTGTTCGAGTACGACCTGCGCAGCGGGCACCGGCTGGGGTCCGGCAAGGACGTGATCCGGCTCGATACGCACTCGTTGTTCTTGTCGGCAGGGCATCAAGTGGTGGTGCGATGACCGCGAACCTGCCGGCCACTACCCGCACGAAGGTGGTGGCCGCGAGCCCGACAAGAACGGCGCGCAACCCGGACTGGCTGGTGAGCCAGCTGCCGATCGGTCTGCTGGAGAGCGACTTCTTCGTCCGGTTCGTCTCGATCTTCCAGCGGGTTGCGACCAGCCTGGTGGAGAACGCCGACAACATCGAACACGTCGCCGATGTCAGCGTCGCTCCGGATGCGATGGTGCGGTGGCTCGGGCAGTGGATCGGCACCGACGCCGTGGATCCGTCCCTGCCGGATGTGCTGCAGCGACGCATCGTGCAGAGCGCGTCGAAGACCCTGAGCCTGCGCGGAACCCGGCGCGGATTGGAGCAGTTCCTGGAGCTGATCAGCGGCGAGGTCGCGGAGGTGACGGACGGAGGGGGCGTCTGGCGAGCAGGGGAAGCCCCCGCGGACACGGCGTGGGTGCGGATGCGCGTCGCCTCCACCGGGTGGCTTCCCGAGGCGGACTTCGTGACGCTGGTGCGCGACGAGGTCCCGGCGCATGTCCGGGCAGAGTTGTGCGTCGGGCATCGCTGCGTGTGGCGGTCGGATGAGGAGGACAGCCCATGACCGAGACCGAGACCACGGCGACCAACGAGGCGATACCTCCGGTCGAACCCACGCCGACGTCGGTGAGCATCCCTCCGCCCGCCGGTGGGGCACGCTCGGAGATGGTGCACTGTCCCTCGTGCGGCCAAGCGGCGATGGTGACGGTGAACCGTCGGGACTCGGCGGACTTCTGCCCCGGGTGCGACTTCCCGCTGTTCTGGGCGCAGGCGCGGGTGCTGCGTGGCGATGAGACCGAGTCGGCGGCAGAGTCGCTGCGTCGCCTCCCGGGCACTGAAGGACGTACGACGATCGCGTCCCTGTCCTGCCCGCACTGCGCGGAACACAACACCGTCACTGCCGTGACCTGCGTGCGTTGCGGTCTCCCGCTGCATCCGGTCGCCCCTCCTCCGCCAGCCCCGGAGCCCGTGCCGGAGCCGTTGCCAGAACCCGAACCGGAACCCGAGCCGGTGGCGTGGTGGCTGGTGGCCGTCACGCTCGTGGCGCTCGTGCTGATTCTGGGTTGGGTGGTGTGGACCGAGTACTTCTGAGCCCTCGTCCGGCGCACGGAGTTTTGTCGGCGGGATGACCTAGAGTCGTTCACATGTTCGACAGCAAGGAAGAGGCGCGACCACCCCGCCGCGCGGAGGTGGTAGACCCGGTCGGGGTCGACGCGCTCGACGCCGATGCCACGCTGGATCGGGCCAGGGAGTCACAGCGGCGGGTGAACCTGGCCGATGCCGAGGTGATGGCTTTGGCGGCGCACTGGGCGGACATGCATGGTGTCCTTGACGGTCCCGGTGCTGATGAGGGCCGGGCGTTGCCCGGGATGGAGCGGCTCATCCAGTACGGCGGGGAGGGCACGCCGGAGGTAGCAGAGTTCGCCCCGGCTGAGCTGGCCGCTGAGTTGGGCATCTCACCCGCGGCCGGGCTGTCCCTGATCGCCGATGCGCTGGACTTGCGCCATCGGCTTCCCCGGCTGTGGCAGCGGGTGTTGGCCGGCGACGTGCGGAGGTGGATGGCGCGCAAGGCCGCCCAGGAGACTCGGGAACTCTCTGTTGCAGCTGCCGGTCAGGTGGACGCCAGGATCACGCCCTGGGTGGGCCGCGTCGGTGGCGGCCGGTTCTGCGATCTGCTGGAGGCCGCAGTCATCGCGGCCGACCCCGAGGCTGCTCGTGAGCGCGCTGATGCTGCACAGGACCAGCGGGGAGTGTGGGTCACATCCGGGCTCAACCCGGGCGAACGCACCGTCGTGGCCAAGACCGACACCGCCTCCGCCGTCATGTTCGACGCGACCATCGACCGGATCGCTGCCGGGCTGCGTCAGCTCGGCGACACCGACTGCCACGACCGGCGCCGCGCGAAGGCAATCGGTGTGATCGCGAATCCCCAAGCCAGCCTGCAGTTGTTCGACGCTGTCGCTCACGACGCCGCCACTACCGGGATGGCCGACGTGGTCGCCGATGAGTACACCGCCCATGGCCAGCAAAGGGAAGACGAGGGGGCTTCGTCAGAAGGGTGGGTCTACCGGAACACCGCCCAGGAGGACGCCCCGGACGTGTGGGGACGGCTGTCGGAGAACGCGGCGTCCCGGCTGCAATGTATGTGTGGCTGCCACGCGAGCCAACGGTTCGACCCCGCCACCCTCCGCCCGAAGGCGACTCTCTACGTTCACCTGACCCGCGAGTCGGTCGAATCCGGTTCTGGCGTGGCGCGAGTCGAAGGGGTCGGTCCGGTGACCGTCGACCAGGTGCGGGAGCTCCTCGGCCACGGCAACGTCACCGTGAAACCTGTGCTCGACCCGGAGAACGCACCCGGGGTTGATGGTTATGAGGCGACTGACCGGCTACAAGAAGCAGTCCGCATCCTGACCCCGGCAGACGCGTTTCCCTTCGCCACCGGCTGCTCGCGCCAGACAGACTTGGATCACACCATCCCCTACGACCATGATCATCGACGACATAGCGGTGACCCGCCGCAAACCCGGGTCGGTAATCTCGCGCCGCTCTCCCGGCGTCATCACCGGGTGAAAACGTTCGGCCGATGGGATGTGCGCCAGCCCTTCCCCGGCATCATGATCTGGCGCTCGCCGCACAACAGGTACTACCTCGTCGATCCCACCGGCACCCGCCGGCTGAACTGAACGAGGCACCACACC
>CAYLOC010000150.1:0-8262 GCA_964385195.1 uncultured Nocardioidaceae bacterium | reverse complement strand
TCTACTCCATCGAGGACATCGCCCAGCTCATCCACGACCTGAAGAACGCCAACCCCCGAGCACGGGTGCACGTCAAGCTGGTCGCGCAGTCCGGAGTCGGAACGGTGGCGGCCGGAGTGGCGAAGGCACACGCCGATGTGGTCCTGATCTCCGGGCACGACGGCGGGACGGGGGCGGCGCCGCTCACGTCGCTGAAGCACGCCGGCGGGCCGTGGGAGCTCGGTCTGGCCGAGACCCAGCAGACCCTGCTGGTCAACGGGCTCCGGGACCGGATCGTGGTGCAGTGTGACGGGCAGCTGAAGACCGGCAGGGACGTGGTGATCGCCGCGCTGCTCGGGGCGGAGGAGTTCGGGTTCGCAACCGCGCCGCTGGTGGTCTCGGGCTGCATCATGATGCGGGTCTGCCACCTGGACACCTGCCCGGTGGGGATCGCCACCCAGAACACCAGGCTGCGTGAGCGTTACCACGGCCGCGCCGACCACGTCGTCCGGTTCTTCGAGTACATCGCCGAGGAGGTCCGTGAGCTGCTCGCCGGTCTCGGGCTGCGCAGCATCGACGAGGCCGTCGGCCGGGCCGACCTGCTGCGTCGCCGTGACGATGTCGACCACCCCAAGGCCGCCGGCCTGGACCTCTCGCGCGTTCTCCACGTTCCGCCGGTCCCCGACGACACTCCGCGACGGCGGACGCAGGCACAACAACACGGGCTGGAGGCGGCGCTGGATCACGAGCTGATCCGGCTCAGCCGCGCGTCGCTGCGATCGGGAGAGCCGACCCGCGCCCGCCTCCCGATCCGCAACGTGCACCGGTCGGTAGGCGCGATGCTCGGCCACACCGTCGTCCGCGACCATCCCGACGGGCTCCCGGACGGCACCATCGACCTGACGTTCACCGGCTCGGCCGGGCAGTCCTTCGGCGCGTTCCTGCCGCGCGGGATCACCTTGCGGCTGGAGGGGGACAGCAACGACTACACCGGGAAGGGCCTCTCCGGGGGACGACTGGTGCTGCGTCCCGACCGGGACGCGCGCTTCGTCCCGGAGGAGCAGGTGATCTGCGGCAATGTGGTGGCGTACGGCGCCACCGCGGGTGAGATGTTCGTCCGCGGCCGGGCGGGGGAGCGGTTCGGGGTCCGCAACTCCGGCGCCTCCCTGGTGGTGGAGGGCGTCGGAGACCACGCCTGTGAGTACATGACCGGCGGCCGGGTCGTCGTACTCGGTCCCCACGGACGGAATCTCGCTGCCGGCATGAGCGGCGGGATCGCCTGGGTGCTGGACCTGCAGCCACCGCGGGTGAACGCCGACCTGGTCGACCTCGCCCCGGTCGACCCCGACCGTGAGGCGGAACTGCGTGCCCTGGTGCAACGTCACCGGGAGGAGACGGGATCGGCGGTGGCCGACCGGCTCCTCGGTGACTGGCCAGCGGCGCTGCCCCGCTTCACCGAGGTCATGCCGCGGGACTACCGCCGGGTACTGGACGTGCAGGCCGCCGCCGAGCGGGCCGGCATGTCGGAGCAGGAGATGACCGCTGCGGTGATGGAGGCGGCACATGGCTGACCCACGCGGGTTCCTCCGCCATCCGCGACAGGGAGCGGACCGTCGCAGCGTCGAGGAGCGGGTGCGGGACTGGCACGAGGTCTACACCGACGACGTGGGGCGTGCGCTTCTCCCGATCATCAGCACCCAGGCAAGCCGGTGCATGGACTGCGGCATCCCGTTCTGCCACGACGGGTGCCCGCTGGGCAACCTGATCCCGGAGTGGAACGACCTGGTGTACCGGGACGACTGGGCCGCGGCGTCCCAGCGGCTGCACGCGACGAACAACTTCCCGGAGTTCACCGGGCGGCTGTGCCCCGCACCGTGTGAGACCTCCTGCGTGCTGGGGATCAACGCCGACCCCGTCACGATCAAGAACGTCGAGGTCGCCATCGCCGACCGCGCCTGGGAGGACGGCCTGCTGGAGCCGCACCAGGTGGACTGGCTGACCGGCAAGACGGTGGCAGTGGTCGGCTCCGGTCCCGCCGGCCTCGCCGCGGCGCAGCAGCTGACCCGCGTCGGGCACACCGTCGTGGTGTACGAGCGGGCGGAGAAACCCGGGGGCCTGCTCCGGTTCGGCATCCCCGAGTTCAAGATGGAAAAGCGGCACCTGGACCGCCGGCTGGACCAGATGCGTGCCGAGGGCACCGTGTTCCGCCCCGGGGTGGAGGTGGGCCGTGCGCTGAGCGCCGCCCGGCTGACGGCGGGCTTCGATGCCGTCGTCCTGGCCGTGGGGTCGACCGTGCCCCGTGACCTCCCGCTGCCCGGCCGGGAGCTCTCCGGCATCCACCAGGCGATGGAGTACCTGCCGCAGTCCAACCGCGCGGTGAGCGGCGTCGACGTCCCCGGCCAGGTGACGGCGGCCGGCAAGCATGTGGTGATCATTGGCGGCGGCGACACCGGAGCGGACTGCCTCGGTACGGCGCATCGCCAGGGGGCAGCGTCGGTAGCGCAGCTGGAGATCCTGCCGCGCCCGGGCGAGGAGCGCGGACCGCAGCACCCCTGGCCGACGTACCCGATGATCTACCGGGTGTCCGCGGCCCACGAGGAGGGCGGCGATCGGGAGTACGCCGTGTCCACGACGGAGTTCATCGGCGACGGGAACGGGAACGTGACGGCGCTGCGGATCCACGAGGTCGAGGCCACCGACCGGGGGTTCGTCCCGGTCGCGGGGACCGATCGTGAGGTGCGGGCGGACCTGGTGCTGTTGGCGCTGGGCTTCACCGGCCCCGAACCGGACGGGCTGCTCGCCGACCTGGGGGTGGACCTCGACGAACGTGGCTCGATCGCCCGCGACGCCGGGTTCATGACGTCGGTACCCGGGGTGTTCGTCGCCGGTGATGCGGGTCGCGGGCAGTCGCTGGTGGTGTGGGCCATCGCGGAGGGCCGGTCCGCCGCGGCTGCGGTGGACGGCTACCTCACCGGGAGCACGGCGCTACCGAGCCCGATCGCGACGACGGACCGCCCGCTCACCGCGTGAGCCCGTCGCCCCTCGGTAGGGTGGGGCAGGTGCGAAGAGCCAAGATCGTGTGCACGCTGGGTCCGTCCACCGAGTCCAAGGAGCGCATCGACGACCTCGTCGGTGCCGGGATGGACGTGGCGCGGCTGAACCTCAGCCACGGCACCCGGAGCGACCATGAGTCGGTCTACACCCATGTCCGCGAAGCCTCGGACGCCGTCGGTAAGGCGGTCGGCATCCTCGCGGATCTCCAGGGACCGAAGATCCGCCTGGGCACGTTCGCGGAGGGCAGCGTCCGGGTCCGCAAGGGTGAACGGTTCACGATCACCACTCGCGACGTCAGCGGGGACCGCTCGGTGTGCGGCACGACGTACGACGGTCTCCCTGGCGATGTCAAGCCGGGGGACCGGATCCTCATCGACGACGGCAAGGTGCGCGCGACCGTCGTGGAGGTCGACAACCGTGACGTGGTCACGCGCGTAGACGTGGGAGGCAGGCTCAGCGACCACAAGGGGATCAACCTTCCTGGTGTCTCGGTCAGCGTCCCGGCGCTGACCGAGAAGGACATCGAGGATCTGCGCTGGGCCCTGCACCTGCGGGTGGACATGGTCGCGCTGTCGTTCGTACGCCGGGCCAGCGACGTCGACGCCGTACGCAAGGTGATGGACGAGGAGGGCGAGTGGATCCCGGTCATCGCCAAGATCGAGAAGCCGCAGGCGATCGACGCGATCGAGGACATCATCGACGCGTTCGACGGGGTGATGGTGGCCCGGGGCGACCTGGGAGTGGAGATGCCGCTGGAGGACGTGCCGTTCCTGCAGAAACGGGTGATCGACGTCGCGCGTCGCAACGCGAAGACCGTGATCGTCGCCACCCAGATGTTGGAGTCGATGATCAGTGCCCAGCAACCGACCCGCGCCGAGGCCTCCGACGTGGCCAACGCGGTCCTCGACGGCGCTGACGCGGTCATGCTGTCGGGGGAGACCAGCACCGGCCGGTATCCGGTGCAGGTGGTGGAGACGATGGCGCGGATCATCTGCTCGACCGAGGACCACGGCCTCGCGTCGATGGCGGCCGTGGAGTGGAAGCCGCTGACGCGGGGCGGCATCATCGCCAAGGCTGCCGCGGAGGTGGCCGAGCGGGTGGGGGCCCGGTACCTCGTGGCGTTCAGCCAGTCCGGGGACACCGCCCGGCGGCTCGCCCGGTACCGGTCCAAGGTGCCGCTGCTGGTGTTCACCCCGGACCCCGCCGTCCGTTCGCAGCTGGCGCTGGTGTGGGGCGTCGAGACGTTCCTGGTCGACCCGGTGGAGCACACCGACGAGATGGTGATGCAGGTCGACCAGGCGCTGCTCGCGGTGCGCCGGTGCAAACAGGGGGAGCAGGTCGTGATCGTCGCCGGCAGCCCGCCGGGCATCCCGGGCTCGACGAACGCGTTGCGGATCCACCGGATCGGCGACGCCATCAACGAGGTCGCACCCGCCTACCGGCGCAGGTAACCGGCTACGCCACCCGCAGCGGCCCTCGTCGTACTGCCTCCGTCATCGTCGCCCGGTCCGCCGCCGGGACGTACTCGGTCCACCACGTCACTCCGGCTGCGGCCATCTCTGGGAGGTAGTCCACGTCGTCGTCGCGCCGCTCGCGGCCACCGATACACACGTCGTACGGCCGGTCCCCGGCAGCCTTCCGGAGCGCTCGTATGTCCTCGGGGCGGAAGTCGTGGGTGCGCGCGTGGTACAGACACGAGCCGTCCCACCGCGTTGCGCGGCGGGTGGGGCCGGGATGCGGGTAGCCGCCGCCGACCCAGATCGGAACCCGCGGGCGTTGCACCGGCGGTGGCTGGAACGTCACTTCGCGCACCTGGTAGTGCGTTCCGTTGTATCCGAAGGGCTCCCCGGTGAGCAGGCCGGCGACGATGTCCAGCGCCTCGTCCAGCATCTCGGCGCGGGTGTGGGGGTCGGTCACCTCACCGAAGCTGGTGAAGCTGGTGTCACCCACGACGTGCTCGCCGGTGTCGCCGAGGCCGACGCCGAGCACCATCCGTCCGTTGGACAGCTGGTCGATGCCGGCCGTCTCCCGGGCGACGTTCTGCGGACGCCGCCGGGACAGTGGGGTCACCATGGTGCCGAGCTTGACGCGCTGGGTTCGTACCGCGATGCCCGCCAGGGCCACCCACGGGTCGCAGTTGGGAGTCGCGCTGTCGCCCTGGAAGCAGACGTAGTCCTCGACGAACACCCCGTCCCAGCCGGAGTCCTCGGCCAGCACTGCCAGGTCCACGAGAAACCGCGGATCCCCACACTCCCCACCGGTGGGCAGGGCGAGGCCACACTTCATCACGTACCTCCTGGCTCCGTGCTGTCGATCGTGTCCTCGGCAAGCGCCGCACGCAGCCGAGCCGCGGTCTGCGTGGCTTCGGTCGACGTACAGCCGGCGCCCTCCATCTCCTGGAGAAGGTAACGCGGGCCGCGGGCAGGGGAGTGCTCCCACCAGGGCACCAGCCAGATGTGCAGGTGGGGGTGGCGATCCATCGTGGCCCAGGTGTAGACCCTGTCCGCCCCGACGACCCGCTTGACCGTGGTGAAGACCCGGCCGAGCAGTTCGGTCAGCGTCGCGTGCTCCGCGTCGTTCATGTCGGTGAAGTCGAGGAAGTGCCGACGCGACTCCACGACGGTGGTCCCGGCGGGGCCCCAACCGGCGAGAACGTGCCACCACCGCCAGCGGTCGTCCTCATAGATCCAGCCGCCCGGCGGGGAGTCCTCGCCGCGATCGGCACGGCAGAACCAGCAGGGCTCGGTGCTTGGTGGCGTCTTGGTCGGCGTTGTCATAGGTGGGCATCTCCCCGGTTCCAGTGCATGCGCACACCTTCGCGTGCGCGGGTCAAGCGTTCGACCACAGCGGGATCCGGCAACTCGAAGTCCTCCAGCAGCCGGGTCACGCCCATCTCGGCCGCGGCGACCACGGCCGCCTCCGCTGAGACGGGCTGCTCGGCGAGGACGGCGATCCCGGCGGCCAGGGCGTCGATGGTCTCGCGCTCCTGCGGAGTCAGCGTCAGCGACAGCGGTGCAGGTTCGGTCATGAGGCTCCTTGGTGTGCGGTCACGTCCAGTGTCGGGGAAAATCTCCGCAGATGCAACACCTATGTTGCAGAACTGGAGCATGCTATGTTCATCTTGTGACTGGGGACCGAGCGGACAACGGGCTGTACGACGCCACCGTGGCGGTGCTCGCCGACGGCGGCTGGTCTGCGGTCACATTGGAGCGGGTCGCCCAGCACGCCGGACGGTCCCGCGTCACGCTGTGGCGGCAGGGCGTGACGCGGGAGTCGCTTCTGGACGCGCTGTTCGCACGGCTGGCTGCGGACTACCGGGAGGCGATGTGGCCGGTGCTCACTGCCGGTGGGAGGGCCGTCGAACGCCTGGATCTGGCCGTGACCGCGCTGTGTGACGTCATCGACGCGCACCTGCCGCTGGTCCTCGCCTCTGACACGGTGTTCCATCACCAACCGGAGCAGTCACCCGGCACGATCTATCTTGACCCGTTCGACCGGGTCCTGCGTGACGGCCTGAAGGACGGGTCGCTGGTCGTCCACGGACGGGTGGACGACGCGGCGTACACGCTGATGAACGCGGTCACCTGGACCTACACCCACCTGCGCGGACGACACCACTGGGCGCGCCGTCGCGCTCGACGGCAGGTGACCGACCTCGTGATGAAGGGAGTGGTGGCACCGTGACCGAGGAGGCTCCGGCGCTGCTCCGCCGGCTGGGAACAAGCGATGCGGTGGTCGTCGGTCTCGGCGCGATGATCGGCGCCGGTGTCTTCGCTGCGATGGCGCCCGCGGCACATGCAGCGGGCGCCGGGCTGCTGGTCGGCCTGGTCGTCGCCGCCGCCATCGCCTACTGCAACGCCACCTCCTCGGCCCAGCTTGCCGCCCAGCATCCCGTCTCCGGTGGCACGTATCACTATGGCCGGGCGCAGCTGGGTCCGTGGTGGGGTTTCACCGCAGGCTGGGGCTTCGTCATCGGCAAGACCGCGTCCTGCGCGGCGATGGCCCTGACGTTCGCGGCGTACGCCGTGCCCGGCAGCGGCTGGCTCCAACGAGTGGTCGCCGTCGTGACGGTGGTGGGTCTCACGGCGGCGAACCAGCGCGGGATCACCAAGACCGCGCTGCTGACCCGGGTGCTGGTGGTGTTGTCACTCCTTGCGTTGCTGCTCGTGGTCGGGCTGTGCCTGTTCAGCGGCGACGCGGATCCGACACGACTCACATCCGGATGGGGCGCTGGTGGGTCTGGTGTCTACGGCGTCCTTCAGGCAGCCGGTCTGCTGTTCTTCGCCTTTGCCGGGTATGCACGCATCGCCACGTTGGGGGAGGAGGTGCGTGATCCCTCACGAACCATCCCACGTGCCATCGTCACCGCGCTCGCCATCGTGGCGGTGCTTTACCTGCTGGTCGGGGCGAGTGCACTGCTGGCTGCCGGACCGGAGGCGCTTGCGACGTCGGCCGCGCCACTGACAACGGCGGTGAACGCCGTGGGTGCCGCGTTCGCGGATCCGCTGGTACGGGTGGGCGCGTGTGTGGCCAGCCTGGGCAGCCTGCTGGTTCTCATGGCAGGGGTCGGTCGGACCAGCATGGCGATGGCACGCAACCATGACCTGCCCAACTGGCTGTCCGCCGTCCATCCGGTGCACCGCGTTCCGTATCGGGCGCAGCTGGTCGTCGCCGCTGTGGTGGCAGTGCTGGTGCTCACGGTGGATCTGCGAGAAGTGATCGGGTTCTCCTCGTTCGGGGTTCTCGTCTACTACGGGATCGCCAATCTCTCGGCGTCAACCCAGCAGGGCCGGTGGCGGCGGTTCCCGAAGGCCCTGAATTTCGCCGGTGTCGTGGGCTGTGCCGTCCTGGTCGTGACGTTGCCGGTTGCCGACGTCGTAGCGGGTGTGGTGATGTTCGGCATCGGCTTGGCGGGTCGGAAGCTCGCGCGCATCCGGCAGCCAGTCTCGACTCCTGGATGAGGCGCAGGCCGCTCTCCGAGCCGTACCGAGGCCGGTTATCCCGCTCTCTGCCTGTGGATCTGACGACCGAGGAACCCGAGCAGTAACGAGAGGCCGGCCAGCCGGCCAGTCACAACGCCACTACCGAGATCACGACGGGCCTCGATTCGTCGCGGTGCACGGTGCGACCAAAGCCCTGTGGTGCCGCGGATCACCGCGTCGCGGGAAAGCACGCCCACCGGGCGGCGGTCGATCTCTGCCATCTCGCACCCCTGGTCATTCGTCGGGC
>CAYLOC010000149.1:1433-8457 GCA_964385195.1 uncultured Nocardioidaceae bacterium | reverse complement strand
ACTGCGTCAGGAGGTCGCAGCGGCGACTGCGTCCGCCCAGATCGAGGCCGCCTCCTCGACCTGCTCGCTGTTGACGACGAGCGCCGGGATGAACCGCACGACCTGGCTCCAGGCACCGCAGGTGAGCAGCAGCAGCCCGCGTCGGGCGGCCTCCTGCTGGACAGCGGCCGCGGTGGCCCCGTCCGGTTCGCCGTCGGCCGTGCGGAACTCGTTGCCGATCATCAGGCCGAGGCCGCGTACGTCGGTGATCCGCGGGTGGTCAGCAGCCACCTTCCCCAACGCGTCCTTCAACTCCGCGCCACGTGCCGCGGCGTTGGCCACCAGCCCCTCGTCCTTGATCACGTCGAGCGTGGCGATCGCGGCCGCGCACGCGACGGCGTTCCCGCCGTAGGTGCCTCCCTGCGACCCTGGCCAGGCCTTGGCCATCAGCTCCGCGGAGGCGGCGATACCGGAGAGCGGGAACCCGGAGGCCAGGCCCTTGGCGGTGATCAGCACGTCGGGGCGGATGTCGAAGTGCTCGCCGGCCCAGAACTTCCCGGTGCGTCCCCAGCCGGTCTGTACCTCGTCGATGACGAGGACGATGCCATGCTTGTCGGCTCGTGCGCGCAGGCCGTCGAAGAACCGCTTGTTACCGGGGACGTAACCTCCCTCGCCGAGCACCGGCTCGACGAAGAACGCCGCGGTGTCAGCCGGCGGAGTCAGCGTCTGCAGCACGTAGTCCAGCTGCTTCAGGGCGAAGTCGGTGCACTCCTCCACCGACCACCCGAAGTATGTCGGGTCGGGGAACGGGGAGACGTGGACGCCGGACATGATCGGCGCGAAGCCGGACCGGAACTTGGTCCCCGACGTCGTCAGCGACGCGGCGCCGACGGTGCGACCGTGGAACCCGCCATGGAACACGATCACGTTCGGCCGGCCGGTCGCCTGTCGGGCCAGCCGGAGAGCGGCCTCGACCGACTCGGACCCGGAGTTGGCGAAGAACATCTGATCCAGCCCGGGCGGGAGCACCTCACCGAGCCGGTCGACGAGAGTCAGCAGCGGCCGGTGCATCACCGTGGTGTACTGCCCGTGGATGAGCGTGGCCACCTGCTTCTGTGCGGCCTCCACGACCCGGGGGTGGCAGTGGCCGGTGCTGGTGACACCGATACCGGCGGTGAAGTCGAGGTAGCGGCGGTCGTCCTCGTCGTAGAGGTAGACGCCTTCACCGCGGGCGGCCGTCACCGGGGTGGCCTGCTTGAGGAGGGAGGAGAGTGAAGCCACGGCGGACCTCCTGCATCGAGGTGGTAGATTGTTGACAATCAGCCTAGCGTAGGACGACCGACGTACCAAACCGGTCCGGGGCAGATCTTTGACCTTCTCGTCCGGTCTAGGCTCAAGGTGAGCACACGTTTCGTTTGGGAGGAATCGATGACTGACACCGCGCAACCCACCGTCGATGCCGAGGCCCGCGTCATCGCCGAGGTGCCCAAGCGGCTCGCGATCGGCGGGGAGTGGCGCGACGCCGCGAACGGCGCGACGTTCGACGTGGTCGACCCCTCGACCGGCACGGTGTTGTGCACGGTCGCCGATGCCGGTCCGGAGGACGGGATGGCCGCCCTGGACGCGGCGGTGGCGGCGCAGGCGGAGTTCGCCGCGGTCCCTCCCCGGCAGCGCGGGGAGATGCTGACCCGGGCCTATGAGTTGCTGCACGAGCGGATCGACGACCTGGCCTTGTTGATGACGCTGGAAATGGGCAAGCCGTTCGCGGACTCCAAGGGTGAGATCATCTACGCCGCGGAGTTCTTCCGGCACTTCGCGGAGGAGGCGGTGCGGGTCCGTGGCTACTACCAGGAGGCGCCCGGAGGCGGTGCCAGGTTCCTGGTCGCCCGGCAGCCGGTCGGTCCCTCGCTGCTCGTGACGCCGTGGAACTTCCCGATGGCGATGGGGACCCGCAAGATCGGGCCGGCCATCGCCGCGGGCTGTACGTCGGTGATCAAGCCCGCGCAGCAGACGCCGCTGTCGATGCTGGCGCTGGGGGCGGTGCTGGAGGAGGCCGGTGTCCCCAAGGGCGTGGTCAACATCATCAGCACCTCCGACGCCGGTGGGGTGATGGAGCCGCTGATCCGCTCGGGGAAGGCCCGCAAGCTGTCGTTCACCGGGTCGACTAAGGTCGGCAAGATCCTGCTGGAGCAGTGCGCCGGAAAGGTGATGCGTACGTCGATGGAACTCGGCGGCAACGCCCCGTTCATCGTCTTCGACGATGCCGATCTCGACGAGGCGGTGGCCGGGGCGATGCAGGCCAAGATGCGCAACATGGGGGAGGCCTGCACCTCGGCCAACCGCATCTACGTGCATGCCGACATCATCGAGGAGTTCGGCCGTCGGCTCGCGGAGCGGATGGGTGCGATGAAGGTCGGCCGCGGAGTCGAGGAGGGCGTCACGGTCGGACCCCTGATCGATGACGCCGCACAGGAGAAGGTGTCGTCGCTGGTGGGCGACGCGGTCCAGCGCGGCGCGAAGGTGCTCGTCGGCGGAGAGACGATGGACGGCGGCGGCTACTTCTACCGGCCCACGGTGCTGACCGGCGTACCACGCGACGCGCGGATGTCCGAAGAGGAGATCTTCGGCCCGGTCGCGCCGCTGACTCCGTTCCGCGACGAGGACGAGGTGATCAACATGGCCAACGACACCGAGTACGGCCTGGTGTCGTTCGTCTACACCAACGACCTCCGGCGCTCGCTGCGGGTCGCCGAGGCGCTCGAGTCCGGCATGGTGGGACTCAACCAGGGCGTGGTGTCCAACCCGGCTGCGCCGTTCGGCGGGGTGAAGGAGTCCGGCCTCGGACGCGAAGGCGGGCCGACCGGCATCGAGGAGTTCCTGGAGACGAAGTACATCGGCATTACGATGTGAACCCGATGCGGACGTAACCGACACGGAGGTACCGCCATGGCGGTGATGACGTCGACCGGCCCGGGGGCGCCCGACAGGACCCCGATCGCCGACTACGGATTCCTCTCCGACGGGGAGACGACGGCGCTGGTCAGCCCCAGCGGCACCGTGGAGTGGATGTGTCTGCCCCGGATGGATTCTCCCAGCGTGTTCGGTTCGCTGCTGGACCAGCACGCCGGCCGGTTCCGGATCTCACCGACCGACATCGACGTACCCAGTGCCCGGAGGTACCTGCCGGGCACGATGATCCTGGAGACGAGCTGGGGTACGGCGACGGGGTGGATCATCGTCCGGGATGTTCTGCTGATCGGGCCGTGGCGGCATGAGGACCACCTGTCGTCGTACTACCACCGGACCCCGACCGACTACGAGGCCGAGCACACGCTGCTGCGCACGATCCGTTGTGTCTCCGGCGAGGTGCAGACCGTCGTTGAGTGCGAGCCGGTGCCCGGTTATGGCACCCAGCAGCTGGAGTGGTCCTACACCGACATGCTGTACCACCAAGGAGTCGCCGAGATCGCCGACCCAGAGCTAACACTGCGGCTCACGACGGATCTGCGGCTCGGTTTCGAAGGGGGTCAGGCGACCGCGCGGACCCTGCTCAAGGAGGGCGACGTGCGCTACGTCGCGCTGTCCTGGGGCCACAAAGAGCCGCCGCTGACCTACGACGACGCCTACCGCAAGCTGGTCTGGACCGCACACCACTGGCAGCACTGGCTGGCCCGCGGCCACTTCCCCGACCACCCCTGGCGCACCTACCTGCAGCGCAGCGCGCTGACGCTGAAGGGACTGACCTACGCCCCGTCGGGGGCGATCGCCGCCGCCGCGACGACCTCGCTGCCAGAGACCGTCGGGGGCGAGCGGAACTACGACTACCGCTACACCTGGATCCGTGACGCCACGTTCGCGCTGTGGGGGATGTACACGCTCGGCTTCGACTGGGAGGCGGTCGACTTCTTCTCCTTCATCGCCGACGTCGCAGAGCGCGATGACGACCTGCAGATCATGTACGGGATCGGCGGTGAGGCCGAGCTTCCGGAGTCGACGCTGGACCATCTTCGTGGGTACGCGGGATCCCGGCCGGTGCGGATCGGGAACGCGGCCCACTCCCAGGAGCAGCACGACGCCTGGGGTGCGCTGCTGGACTCGGTGTATCTGCACTCCAAGGCCGCGAACCACCTCGACAGCAGGATCTGGCCCATCCTCGGCAAGCAGGTCGACGCCGCGTTGAAGCACTGGCGGGAGCCGGATCGCGGCATCTGGGAGGTGCGAGGCGACCCGCAGCACTTCACCATGTCGAAGATCATGTGCTGGGTGGCGGCAGACCGGGGCAGCCGGCTGGCGTCGATGATCGGGCAGGACTCCGCAGCGGCCGAGTGGGCGAAGGCGGCCGAGGAGATCAAGGAGGACGTGCTGCAGCACGGGGTGGACGCGCGCGGCGTGTTCACCCAGGCGTACGGGTCCTCCGCACTCGATGCGTCGTTGCTGCTCGCGCCGCTGGTGCGGTTCCTGCCGGAGGACGACCCTCGCATCGTCAACACCGTGCACGCGATCGCTGACGAGCTGACCGAGGACGGGCTGGTGCTGCGGTACCGGCCGGAGGAGACCGACGACGGCTTCTCCGGTGACGAGGGCACGTTCACGATCTGCTCGTTCTGGCTGGTCTCCGCGTTCTGCGAAATCGGGGAGGTCGACCGCGCCCGCGAGTTGTGCGCGAAGCTACTGTCGTTCGCCGGGCCGCTGGAGCTGTACGCCGAGGAGATCGACCCGCGTACCGGTGACCACCTGGGCAACTTCCCCCAGGCGTTCACCCATCTGGCCCTGATCAACGCGGTCATGCACGTCATCCGCGCCACCTGACGCTCCCCTCCCCTCCCCCGACTTGTCAGAAGCCGAGCACGTCATGGCGTGTCCAGCTTCTGACAAGTCGGGTTAGGGGAAGAGGTCGGTGAGGCGCTGTACGGCGTCCTCCATGTGTGCGACGAGGAGCGCGTCGACGGTCCCGGCACGGTCAGGGTTATCGGCGCCGAACGCCTCAGCGATCTTGCGGTGCTCGGGTACCCGCTGGTCGGGCACGGGGTAGGACCCGCCGAGGGCGTTGATGCACATGGTGGTCTCGGTGAGCAGCGTCTGGTGCATCCGCGACAGCCGGAAGCTGTCGGCGAGGGAGACCAGCCGGTCGTGGAAGGCAATGTCGGCCTGCCCGACGGCGGCGGGGTCGTGGGCGTCGGCGCCTTCGGCCATCTGCTCGTTGACCGCGAGCAGCTCCTCGGACGCGCGTTGGGGGTCGTGGCGGCAGATCGCGGCGGCGGCCGCGCGCTCGATCGCGGTGCGGGCGAGGTAGATGTCGCGGATGTCCTCGGCGGTGAGCTCGACGACGAACACGCCGCGGTTGGGGATCGCGTGCAACAGCCCCTCCTGGGTAAGCCGCTGCATCCCTTCGCGTAACGGGCCCCGGCTCACCCCCAGCCGGCGGGCCAGGTCCGCTTCCCCGAGTTGCTGGCCGGCGACGAGCTCGCCGTACCGGATGGCCTGGCGGAGCTTGTCGGCGATGATCCCCGGTGTCGACTTGCGCTCCAGCGGTTCCAGGACCTCCGGGCTCACGGTGACACGCCCACGGTACGGCGATCGCGGAACAACGTGCCCAGCCCGGCGTACCGGCGAGGGCGGTCGAGCAACCGCAGGCCCTCCCAGATGGTCACCTGGTTGGCGGTGAGCACCGGTTTGCCCACCGCCTCCTCCAGCGTGTCGATCCACGCCAAGGAGTGCATGGCCGTGTCCGGGACCAGGATCGCTTCGGCGTCGCTGCGGTCGCTGGAGCGGACCAGAGTGGCCACCTCCTGCTCACCGAGGGTGCCCACCTCGGCGGCCGTGATGATCCCGTGGCTGCGCAGATCCAGCACCTCGACTCCCGCATGCCCGAGGAACTCCACGAACCGCTCCGCCACGTCCTGCGGGTACGACGCCGACACCACCACCCGGCTCAGTTCCAGCGCCTGGCAGGCATGGGCGAACGCCAGCGATGTCGACGACACCGGCAACCCCACGGCCTGCTGGAGGTCGGCGACCTGCTGGTGGGCGCCGTCCCAGCCGAACACGAAACTCCCCGAGGTGCACGCCCACATCACCGAGTCCGGTTGCTCGGGCAGGAGCCGCTCGGCGCCCTCGGCGAGCCGGTCGGTGGATCCGAGGTCAAGCAGCGCGTCGACCCGGTGCGCGTCCTCGCCGACCGAGGTGTGCACCAGCGGAAGTCGGAGTACGCCGCCGAGCCGCTTCTCCAGGGCAGGGAAGTCGTCCTCCGCGCTGTAACCGGGGTAGAGGAGCCCGACAGTCGGAGGCGGTGCGGCATCGTCGCTGTGGTCCATTGTCGACAATCCTACCCGACGCTCCTGGCGTTTGCCTTGTTGACGGGGCGGGCGCACCGTTTACAAGGCAAACGTGGCGCGCCAACGGTGAGTCTGCCTCGCCTACCCCCGGTTGAGGCGGGACACCCTCGCCGTCACTCCCCGTGGTGGCGGTCGGCGACAAGGGTCGCCAGGTCCTTGCAGCGCCAGCTCACCCGGGCCGAGAGCCCCGCCTCACCCAGCCACGACAGTTGCTCCGCTGCGGTACTGGGGACGTCCTCCACCCAGTCGATGAACGTGAAGGAGTCCGCGGGATCCTCCGGCACGACGAGATCGGCGAGCACGAACCGACCGCCGGGAGCGAGCACCTGCGCGACGCGACCGAAGAGCGCGGCCTTGGCCGGACCCGGCAGGTGGTGTACGGCGAGGGCGGAGACAACGAGATCGTACGGACCGTCGGGCAGTGGGTCCTCCAGGCGCTGCCGAAGCCAAGTGGTAGCCGCCGGGTCGATGCCCGACGCCGCCGCAGCGAGCATGTCGGCACTGGCGTCAAGCCCGACCAGTTCCGCTTCGGGATGGGCGGCAAGAACGCGGCGCGCGGTCTCGCCGCTCCCGCAGCCCAGGTCCAGCACCCGGCGTACGTCGAGATCGCGGCTGGCGTCGACCAGGGAACCCTGGAGACCGTCGTAGTCGGCGATCTCCGCATGCATCACTGCCAGGAAGGTGTCCGGCCGCCACTCGAACTCCGTCAC
>CAYLOC010000149.1:0-1333 GCA_964385195.1 uncultured Nocardioidaceae bacterium | reverse complement strand
CTTCGCAGAGACCGGGAGCCGACCAGCGGGTCGCCCGTGTCCTGCCTACGATCGCGGGTATGACACAGCAGACCCCGGGGCTCGGGCGCGCACGCCAGGAGAGTGTCTACCGATCGGGCGTGCTCGGGCGTCGACCGAGGGTCCCGACGAACTTCACCGAGCTGGAACGCCGGGCGCGCAAGGCGATGTCGCGACGCGCCTGGGCCTACGTGTACGGCGGTGCGGGCGACGGGGCGACGATGGCCGCGAACCGGGCGGCGTTCGACCGATGGCAGATCGTGCCCCGGATGCTGCGTGATGTCTCCGAACGGGACCTGTCCACGACCGTCCTGGGCACCCGGATGGACGTACCGCTGCTGCTCGCACCGGTCGGTGCCGCCGGCCTGGTTCGCGCCGACGCCGACGTGCTGATCGGTCGTGCCGCCGCCGAGGTCGGCGTCCCCTACATCGTGTCCAGCCAGGGCTCAAGCCCGATGGAGACGACCGCGTCGGCGATGGGAGAGTCGCCGCGGTGGTTCCAGTTGTACTGGAGCCGCGACGAGGCGCTGGTGGACAGCTTCCTGCGGCGTGCCGAAGCCAATGGTGCGCAAGCAGTCGTGGTAACCGTGGACACGACCCTGCTCGGGTGGCGGCCATGGGACCTCAACATCGGCAGCCTCCCGTTCAGCCAGGGTGTGGGTATCGCGCAGTACACCTCGGACCCTCGGTTCACCGAGCTGGTGCGCGAACGGCTGGCCGAGCAGGGGCCGCCGAAGAAGCCCGATCACCTCACCCTCGGCGCGCTGCGTTCGCTGCTCTCCGTCACCCGCCACCACCCAGGCAGACTGTGGGCCAACCTCCGGTCGCCCGTCCCCAGGGCCGCGGTCGAGACGTTCCTGGATGTGTACTCCAATCCCGCACTCAACTGGGATCACCTGGCGACGTTGCGGGACCGGACCCGCCTGCCCGTCGTACTGAAGGGCCTGCTGCACCCCGACGACGCGCGCCGCGCACTGGATCTCGGGGTCGACGCGCTGATGGTCTCCAACCACGGCGGCCGGCAGGTCGACGGCGCCATCGGGGCACTGGACGCGATGGTCGCGATCCGCGACGCGGTCGGCACCGAACCGACGATCGTCTTCGACAGCGGGATCCGCAGCGGCGCTGACATCTTCAAAGCCCTTGCGCTCGGCGCGGACGCGGTCACCGTCGGCCGCCCGCACCTGTACGGACTCGCCCTGGACGGCCAACAAGGCGTGGTCGACGTACTCCGCAACCTGATCGCCGAACTCGACCTGACCATGGCACTGTCCGGAGTCCGCGACCGTACCGGCCTCGACGGTACGACGATCCA
>CAYLOC010000148.1:0-8464 GCA_964385195.1 uncultured Nocardioidaceae bacterium | reverse complement strand
CCGCGATACTGTTTGGCGCGTGACTGATTCGCCCGAGCAACTGTACGAGCAGTTGGAGGAGTTCCTCGTCCGCCTGCTCACGGTGAGCGAGACCGAAGCAATCGACGCGTTCATCGACGAGGATCTGCCGTTTTCCCAGATCCGGATGCTGTGTTCCCTGGCGATGTGCGGGGACCCGATTCCCATCAAGACGCTCGCTGGCCAGCTCAACCTGTCGGTGGCGGCTACCGGCCGCAACGTGGACCAGTTGGTGGGGCAGGGCCTCGCGGTACGCCGGGAGGACGACCAGGACCGCCGGGTCCGGTTGGTGGCGCTGTCCGATACCGGCTGGTCCATTGTCGGAAAACACATGGACGCCAAGCGGGATGCTCTGAAAGGATTTACCGCACGTCTTCCGGAGACCGACCGGCGTCGGCTCTCCGAATGCCTGACCTCCATTCTCGCAGGCGATGCCCTGCGCCCATCGAGCTACGTATAGAAGGGGGAGCCGTTCATGACCGCGACACAACCCGCGTCGCCGCCAGCTGATGACAAACTTGATGCTGCCGTCTTGAAAGTCTCCGGCGTCGTTGTGCTCGGCGCCATCATGGCGATCCTGGACATGACCGTTGTCAGTGTCGGCCTCCCGACATTCCAGCGGGTCTTCGACACCAGCTACGCCTACGCCGCATGGACGATGACCGGCTACACGCTTGCCTTGGCGACGGTCATCCCGGTCACCGGATGGGCCGCCGACCGGTTCGGTACCAAACGCCTGTACCTGCTGGCATTGGTCCTGTTCGTCGCGGGATCGGTGCTGTGCGCTACCGCGAACGGAATCGGGATGCTCATCGTGTTCCGGGTCCTGCAGGGCCTCGGCGGCGGCATGCTGATGCCGCTGGGGATGACGATCATGACCCGTGCCGCCGGCCCCCATCGCGTGGGGCGGGTGATGGCTGTGCTCGGCGTCCCGATGCTGCTCGGCCCGATCGGCGGCCCCATCCTCGGTGGCTGGCTGATCGAGAGCTACAGCTGGCACTGGATCTTCCTGATCAACCTGCCCATCGGGATCGCCGCGATGATCGTGGCTTGGCTCGTTCTGCCCAAGGACACCGAGCACAAGTCCGAGTCGTTCGACTTCCTGGGCATGCTGCTGCTCTCGCCAGGGCTGGCCGCTCTGCTGTTCGGTGTCTCCTCGATCCCGGAGGAGGGCACGGTCGCGTCGCTGCGGGTCTGGCTTCCCGCGCTGATCGGTGTCATCTTGATCGGGTTGTTCGTCCGGCACGCGTTCCGTCCTGAGCACCCGTTGATCGACCTTCGGCTGTTCAAGAACATGAAGCTCACCTTCGCTGTGATCACGATGTTCTTGTTCGCGGTCGGGTTCTTCGGAGCGATGATCTTGATCCCGACGTACTTCCTCCAGGTCCGCGGTGAGAGCACGCTGCAGGCGGGTCTGCTGATGGCCCCACAGGGGATCGGCGCCATGCTGACCATGCCGATCGCCGGCAAGCTCGTCGACAAGATCGGGCCCGGAAAGATCGTCCTGTCCGGGATCGTGGTGATCCTCATCGGGATGAGCGTGCTGACCCAGGTCGGTGCGGACACGTCGTACTACGTCCTGATCGGCGGCCTGTTCGTGATGGGCCTCGGCATGGGCGCGACCATGATGCCGACCATGACCGCCGCCCTGCAGACGCTGGTCGATCACACCATCGCCCGCGGCTCCACGCTGATGAACATCGTGCAGCAGGTCGCAGCATCGGTCGGTACCGCGGTGATGTCGGTGGTGCTGACGAACCAGCTGACCGGTTCCAAGCTCGCCGGGGCCGCCATCGCCTCGCAGAGCAACCCCGAGATCGCTGCGAAGCTGCCACCCGGCGCCTTGCAGCAGGGGTTCAACCAGGCGGCCTCGGGATTCGGGCTGACCTTCACGGTGGCGTTCGTTGTCATCGCGGCCACCCTGATTCCGGCCTTCTTCCTCCCGCGCAAGCGTCAGGAGGGCCCGGGTGCGGAGGAGCCGCAGGTCGCCGCGATGGCGGGATGAGCTGACCGGGGTGTGGCGTGGATCAGCGCCACACCCCCCAGCGTTGGAGCGTCTCGGCGAGTCCCGGCGACAGTGGAAGTGCGGTGAACTCCTCGCGGGTGACCCAACGGACATCCGCGGCGTCGTCGCCGGCCACCGGGACCTCGTCGTCTTGTGGACGGCAGGCGAAGTCGGTCACCGCGTAGCTGAGGCCACCAGGGCCGGGGAGCGTGACGTGCCCCAGGATCCGGCCGACCGCGACCTCCAGTCTGGTCTCTTCTCGCACCTCGCGGCGTACGGCGTCCGGGAGCGACTCGCCGTTCTCCACCCGGCCGCCCGGGATGGACCAGGATCCCTGCGCAGGCGGCTTCCCTCGTCGGATCACCAGCAGGCGACCCGAGTTGTCGGTGATGACCGCGCCCACGCAAGGCTGTTCCACAACCTCGACGGTACCGCTCGGAGCGCGCGCATAGGGTGTGGGTGTGAAGGCCGATCTGCATACGCACACCACGGCGTCGGACGGCACGAGCACGCCCGAGGAGCTCGTGGACGCCGCGGTCGCCGTAGGCCTGGATGTGCTGGCCATCACCGACCATGACTCGACCGCAGGGTGGGAAGAGGCTGCCCGCCGGGCATCGACGGTCGGACTGTGCCTGATCCGCGGTATGGAGATCTCCACCCGGTACGCCGGCACCGGCGTGCACCTGCTGGCGTACCTTCCCGATCCCACGTACCCCCCGCTTGCAGAGGAGCTCGACCTGATCCTGCGGGGACGCACCGGGCGGCTCCCGGCCATGATCGCGCAGCTGCGCTCTGCCGGAGTGACGATCACCGAGCAGGACGTGTGGAAGCAGGTGGGGGACGCCCCCGCCGTCGGCCGTCCGCACGTCGCGGATGCGCTCGTTGCCAACGGAGTGGTCCGCGACCGGACCGAGGCGTTCGACGAGTGGCTGCGCTACGGCCGCCCCGGGTACGCCGGTCGCTATGCGCCGGACACGGCGCAGATGATCCGTCTCGTCACCGCAGCCGGGGGTGCCTCGGTCGTGGCCCACCCCTGGGGTCGCGGGAGCCGCCACGCGGTGGACCGAGCGGTGCTGGCGGAGCTACGCGCGGGCGGACTGTGCGGGATCGAGGTCGACCACCAGGACCACAGTGATCGCGACCGGCAACGGCTGCGTGCCCTGGCCGACGACCTGGACCTGGTCGCCACCGGGTCCAGTGACTTTCACGGCAACGGCAAGGTCGACCACGAGCTTGGGTGCAACCTGACGACGGGCACCGCCCTGGACCGGCTGCTGCACCGTGCGTCGGAGAACGCCGCTGCCAGCGGACGCGCCGTTCCCGTCGTGATCGGTACCTGCCGGAGGGGAGCATGAGCGGGTCGGCTCCTGAACAGTTCGAGGGGATGCCGCGCCGCCTCCTTCCGGCCTCACCTTCGCGGCTGACCACCTACGTGGACTGCCCCCGTCGGTATCGCTTCGCCTACGTGGACCGGCCGCCGCCCCCCAAGGGCCCGCCGTGGGCCCACAACTCCTTCGGTGCCGCCGTCCACTCGGCCCTGGCGTCGTGGTGGAAGGAGCCGGTGGATCGGCGTACCCCCGGTCGCGCCGAGGAGCTGGTGCGGGCGGGGTGGTTGACCGACGGGTACCGGGATCCGGCGCAGTCTGCTGCTGCGATGGACTACGCCGCAGCCATGGTGGGGAACTACACCGCCGGCCTGGACCCCACCGATGAGCCGGTGGGGGTGGAGCGGACGGTCGCGTTGAAGACGACCCATGCGGCACTGTTCGGGCGGGTGGATCGGATCGACATGCGGGAGGGGGACGCTCTGGTGATCGTCGACTACAAGGCCGGGCGGCATCTGCTGACCGTCGATGACGCCCGCACCTCCCTTGCGCTCGCGGTCTATGCGGCCGGCGCTGCGCGCACGCTTCGGCGTGACTGCCAGCGGGTAGAGCTGCATCACCTCCCCACCGGCGAGGTGCTTGCCTGGGAGCACCCGCCCGAGGCCCTGTCGCGGCATCTTGCTCGGGCAGACTCCATCGCCGCCGAGATCGCGGAGCTCGACGTACGTCGAGTGAACGGGGAAGGCGAACAGGACACCGATCGGCTGTACCCGGCCGCCCCCGGCCCGCTCTGCGCGTGGTGTGACTACCTGCGCAGTTGCCCCGAGGGCAGGCGGGTGGCCAGCGCACAGCCGTCGTGGGCTGGCCTCCCCGACGACCTGCAGTAACGGGGGTCGTCGCTGATCGCCTACCTGCCCACGCGCGCCACCCGCTCGACCAGGCGCCCGGGAAGGACCTTCGCTGCCACCGTGAGGGCCTGGTAGCGCCGGGACGGAATCGACACCGCCTTGCCTGCGGCCAGGTCACGCATCGCGTCGGCTACCAGGGCATCCGCGTCCAGCCACATCCACCCGGGGATGCCCGCCGTACTGGCGTTCATCCGCTGGTGGAACTCGGTGCGGACGAAGCCTGCGCACAACGCCATCACCGTGACACCGGCCGGCCGGTAGCGCAGGTTCAGCCAGCGGCTGAAGCTGGTCACCCATGCCTTGTGGGCGCTGTAGGTCCCTCGCGGCAGGAAGCCGGCGACGCTGGAGACGTTGATGATCTCGCCGCTGCCCCGCTCCAGCATCGGGCCGAGGGCCGCGTGGGTGAGCCGCATGGGAGCACGAACCAGGACATCGAAACTGCGCTGCTCCTCTTCGATATCGCTGGCCGGGAACGCCGCCGTGACGCTGAACCCCGCGTTGTTGACCAGCAGGTCGACCGGGTGGTCCCGAAGCCGACGTTCCACCTGCAGCGTCTGCTCGGCGTCGCACAGATCTGCCGCCAGCACCGCACACTGCACACCGTAACGATCGGTGAGATCCGCGGCGGTGCGTTCCAGCCGGTGCCGGTCGCGGGCCACCAGAACGAGGTCGTGGCCGGAGGCAGCCAGGCTCCGCGCAAAGGCCGCACCGATGCCCGAGGTGGGCCCCGTCACCAGTGCGGAGCGCAGCGATGTTGAGTCGGTTCCGGACACGGCACCAGCATTTCAGACGACGGTGCGCGCGGACGCCGCAACGTGCCGCTGACGTGCCCGGTGCCCGCAATGTCGCAGGATCCTTCATCCCACCGTTAGCATGGGTGGGTGCCTGAGGACCATGAGGAAGACCGGCCCACGCGGATGACGCTGGGTCGCTGGGCGGCTGTCGTGGCTGCTCTCGCGGTCTGCCTGTTGACATTCGGCGGGGCTCTCGGCGTCGGGCCGAGCTTCGCCGTACACCCCCATGCTGCCCTGTCGGGGAAGCCGGTGGACAGAGTCGTTCTCGTGCCACCGGGGCAGGAAGGTGACAGTCCTGCCACGCCGGACACCAGCCGGGATACCACCGGCCACCAGCACAAGCAGCAGGCCTCGGATGATGCCGCGGACGACAAGGTCGCCGCCGGGAAGCAGCAGTCGCAGCCAGGGCAGGGGAAACAGCGCACGGCGCACCTCGTCCCGGCGCTGCCCGCGGACTCCGGATCTGGAAAGCGCGTGGTGTTCGACATCAGTGACCAGCGGGTGTGGCTGGTCGCTCCCGGTGACCACGTGAAGCGGACGTACCTGGTCTCGGGCAGCATCTACGACAACCTGCACCCGGGGACGTACTCGGTGTACTCCAAGTCACGGCATGCGATCGCCTACAACTACAAGGAGACGATGAAGTACATGGTGCGTTTCACCCACGGGCAGAACGCAGCCATCGGCTTCCACGCGATCCCCGTTGACCACAGCGGCCATAAGGTGCAGACCCGTGCCGAGCTCGGCACACCCCGGTCCGACGGCTGCATCCGGCAGGCGTTGCCCGATGCCAAGGCGCTGTGGCGCTTCGCTCCGGTCGGCACGAAGGTGGTCGTGCTTGCCTGAGGCCGCGCCGCGCCGTTGACGCCGGCCCGTCAGTCGCTGTCGACCGGTTTCCCGCCGCGGGTACGACGGCGTCGCCGGCGGCGGTTACGGGATCGCCCGGACCCACCGGACCCGCTGGCCTGTTGAGAAGCGGCGTTGGCGGTGGCGCGGTCTCCGCCCTGGTGACCGCGCGGTCGCTGCCGATTTCCGCGGGGTTTCCCCGACCGCGAGGAACCCGAGGATCGCGAGGCCCCCGACGTAGCGGGTGACCTACGGCCCGGCCTCTTCGTCTCGGCTGACTCTGGCTTGAGCCGGCCGGTCGCGTCGGAGGGGATGCCCTGGTCGTGGTAGAGGTGCTCGCTGGTGGAGTAGGTCTCCGGTGGCTCCGCGTACGGAAGCCCGAGCGCGTTGTTGATGACCTTCCAGCGGGTCAGGTCTGCCCAGGAGACGAACGTGATCGCTACTCCCGAGGCGCCGGCCCGCCCCGTCCGGCCGATGCGGTGGATGTAGGTCTTCTCGTCCTCGGGGCAGGCGTAGTTGACCACGTGCGTGACTGCTTCCACGTCGATGCCGCGGGCGGCGACATCGGTGGCAACGAGGATCTCCACCTTGCGGTCCCGGAACCGCTGCATCGTGCGCTCCCTGGCAGCCTGTGCCAGGTCACCGTGCAACGGCGCGGCGGGGAACCCGCGGTCGATCAACTCTTCTGCGACCCGTTGCGCCTGGCGCTTGGTGGGGGTGAAGATGATGGCCCGTCCCCGGTTCTCCGACTGCAGGATTCGGGACAAGACCTCCAACTTGTTCATGTTGTGCGTCTGGTACACGAACTGTGCGGTCGTGGGGACGGTCTCGCTGTCCGTGGTGGACTCGGCGCGGATGTTCACCGGGTGCCGCATGTGGGTGCGGGCCAGCCCGACGACCTCACCGCGCATGGTCGCGGAGAACAACATGGTCTGCCGGAACTCCGGGGTCTTGGCGATCAGCCGTTCCACGTCGGGCAGGAAGCCGAGGTCCAGCATCTCGTCGGCCTCGTCCAGCACCAGGACCTTCACGTGCGACAGGTCGAGCGCGTGGCGTTGTGCGAGGTCCAGCAACCGACCGGGCGTTCCGACCACGATGTCGACGCCGTTCGTCAGCCCGTCAAGCTGCGGCTCGTAAGGGACCCCGCCGTACACGGTCAGGGTTCGGGTACCACGGTTGACGCCTGCGGCAGTGATATCCGCCGCGACCTGGAGGGTCAGCTCGCGGGTCGGCGTGACCACGAGGGCCTGGGGCTTGCCCGGCGCGGCGAACTCGCCGTAGTCCGGGTCCTGCGGAGAGATGATGCGCTGGAGCACCGGGACCGCGAACGCCAACGTCTTGCCGGTCCCGGTCCGGGCCTGTCCGATGAGATCGGTGCCGGTCAGGGCGATCGGCAGCGTCATCTCCTGGATCGGAAAGGCCTCGGTGATGCCGACCTTGTCCAAGGCGGCGGTGATCGTGGGCAGAGCACCCAGTTCTTCGAAGGTAGTCAGGAGGTTCTCGTTTCTTCTGCGTCGATGTGTCGATCCGTACGGCGACTCGCCGGGCGGGATAGCGGCCAGTAGGGTTCGATTATGGCATCTGCTCAATCCCGGGCTGACGCGGCCGCAGCGTCCGGCGCACCGTCGCCGGCCGTTTCGGCGTTCGCCGACCCGACTTACCGGGTCGGGATCATCGACCTCCTGGGGGGGCTGGCTTACTCAGAGCTGAGTGCCTTCGAACGGCTCGCCGAGGACGCCGCTCACGCGCCGACGCTCTCGGACAAGGTGGCTCTGGCAGCGATGGCGTCGGCCGAGTTCGGGCACTTCACCCGGTTGCGGGAGCGGTTGGAGGGGCTCGACGCGGACCCGTTCGAGGCGATGGAGCCGTTCCACGCTCCGGTGGACGCCTTCCACGTGCATACCCGGCCCAACGACTGGTACGAGAGCCTGGTCAAGGCCTACGTGGGCGACGGGCTCGCTGCGGACTTCTACCGCGAGATCGCGGCGTACCTGGATGTGGACACGCGTGAACTGGTGGTCGGGACGCTCAGCGACACCGGGCATTCCGCCTTCGTCGTGGACACGATCCGGCGTGCGATCGCCGACGACGCCCGTCTTGCCGGCCGGCTCGCGCTGTGGGGTCGCCGGCTCATGGGTGAGGCGCTGAGCCAGGCCCAGCGGGTGGCCGCAGAACGGGACGCCCTGACTGCGTTGCTCGTCGGAGGGGTGGACCGGCCCGGGATGGACATCGCCGCCCTCGGGCGGATGCTGGCCAGGCTGAGTGAGACCCACACCGACCGGATGGAGGCGTTGGGCCTGCAGGCCTGATGCTCGGCGCCTGCTCGCGGGTGCTGGTCAGCCGGTGCCGAAACCGACGCGACGTCCGGCGTGTGAGGGGATCTCGACGTAGGCCAGCTTGTCGGCCGGGATGTAGAGGACGCCGCCCTTCTCGCTGCGGAGCTCGAACACTCCCTGCTCGGTCGTGAGCGCGTCCGACACCGCCTTGTGCACCTCGTCCGCGGAGGACTCGGTGTCGAAGGTGATCTCGCGGTTGGCGTGCGTGACGCCGATCTTGACCTCCACGGGG
>CAYLOC010000147.1:0-8511 GCA_964385195.1 uncultured Nocardioidaceae bacterium | reverse complement strand
GTGAGGAACATCTTCATCTGCTCCGGCGAGGTGTTCTGCGCCTCGTCGAGGATGATGAATGCGTCGTTGAGCGTCCTTCCCCGCATGTACGCCAGCGGCGCGACCTCGATCGTGCCGGAGTTCAGCAGCTTCGGGATCGTGTCCGGATCGAGCATGTCGTGCAGCGCGTCGTACAGCGGGCGCAGGTAGGGGTCGATCTTCTCGCTCAGCGTCCCGGGCAGGTAGCCGAGCCGCTCGCCCGCCTCGACCGCCGGCCGGGTCAGGATGATCCGGTTCACCTCCTTGGCCTGCAGCGCGTGCACGGCCTTGGCCATCGCAAGGTAGGTCTTGCCGGTGCCGGCCGGGCCGATCCCGAACACGACCGTGTGCTTGTCGATCGCATCGACGTACCGCTTCTGGTTCAGCGTCTTGGGGCGGATCGTGCGTCCGCGGCTGCTCAGCACGTCGAGGGAGAGTACGTCGGCGGGCCGCTCCCCGCTCTCGTTGCGCAGCATGGTGATGACCCGCTCCACGGTCTCCCCGGACAGGCCCTGGCCGGTGCGCACCATCGTCACCAACTCGTCGAACATCCGCTCGATCAACGCGATCTCGGCGGCGTCTCCGGAGAGGGTGACCTCGTTGCCGCGCACGTGGACGTCGGCGTCGAAGGACTTCTCGATGATCCGCAGGTACTCGTCGGCAGGCCCGAGGATCGCGACCACCGGCACACTGTTCGGCAGCACGACGGTACGCCGCGGCAGCTCGTTCTCTGTCATCGTCCTTCCATGCTACGGCGTACGGGCCCGATCAGGTACCCGAGACGACTCGCTGTGGACGCACACTCCGGCGAGATCACCCCGGTGGCCAGGTGAAACTCCGGCCACCCAGCACGTGAGCGTGCACGTGGAAGACGGTCTGCTGGGCGCCGGCCCCGTTGTTGAACACCACGCGGTACCCGTCGGCGATGCCCTCGTCTTCTGCGACTGATCGGGCAAGGGTGAGGACGCCTGCCGTCGCGGCGGGGTCCTCCGCAGCGAGCTCGCCGATCGTGGGGCTGTGCCGCTTGGGTACGACGAGGACGTGCGTCGGCGCCTGGGGGTTGATGTCGCGGAACGCCAGCGCCTGGTCGGTCTCGGCGACCTTCTCCGCTGACATCTCGCCGGCGACGATCTTGCAGAACAGGCATTCGGGGTCCCGCGGGGTGCTCATCGACGCATCGTATACCCCGTGACGTCCTGCAGCGCGCGCGCAAGAGCGCGCGCCGCGCAGGACGTAACGCCCGGTGGCGGGGCCGGAGTGCGCCATCATGTAAACCCGCACAGCACATCGCGCGTCATCCGGGTATGACCGCGCTGTCGCAGGCACGTCGGACCGGGAGGCTGACCGCCATGAACCGATGGGCCGCCGACGAGGCGGTGACCGAGTTGTACGCCGCGCACTACCGGTCGTTGGTACGGATGGCGGCGCTGCTGGTACGCAACAGCGGGGAAGCGGAGGAGATCGTGCAGGACGCGTTCGTGGCGATGCACGACAAGTGGCGGCGGCTCCGGGAACCGGACCGGGCGCTGGCCTACCTGCGGCGGAGCGTGGTGAACCGGGCGAGGTCCGCTCACCGGCACAACGTCGTGGTGGACCGGCACACCCCGCGCAGCCTGGTCGACGTACCCAGTGCCGAACACCATGCCCTGGAAGCCGAGACCCGCGACGCGGTGATCGGCGCTCTGCACGACCTGCCGCAGCGGCAGCGGGAGGTGCTGGTCCTGCGGTACTACAGCGACCTCCCCGAGGCCGCCATCGCCGACACGCTCGGCATCAGCCGCGGCGCGGTGAAGAGCCACGCCTCCCGCGGCCTGAAGAACCTGCACACACGTCTGGAGGACCACCGATGAGCAGCAACAACGGTGAGCACCGCACCGAGGAACTGCTCCGGCAGGCGCTGGCCGACGAGGCACGACTCGTCGAGCCGGACCCGCAGGCCCTGCAGCAGATCCGCGCCCGCACCACCACGGCACGTGCCCGGCGTACCGGCTGGCTGTTCACCACCCTCGGCGCGGCCGTCGCGGTCGCCGCGGTGGTCATCGCGGTCGTCCTGGTGGGTGGGCAGCGGCCGACCACGCAGCCACCCATCGGTACGACGACGCAAGCGCCCTCGCCGTCGGTGGCGACCCAGGCACCGGACTCGCCGTCGCCGTCGACACCGCGGCAGTCGGCCCCTGCGACCCAGCCTGCGCCTACGGTCGCGCAGCAGCACCAGCCCAGCACGAGCGCGCACACCACCGCCGCCGAACCCACGAGCAGCCAACCGACCACCAGCCAGACGACCCCCGCCCCGAAGGTGCACGAGGGCCGGTTCGTCCCGGGCACCCCGACAGTGACCGTGTACTACGTCGGTAACGGCAACCGGCTGTACGCCGAGCAGCACACCGTCTCCGGTGACACCGGCCCGGTCGCCGCGGTCCGGGAGCTTCTGACGTCGACCCCGATCGACTCCGACTACCGGCGGCCGCCGTCGGGGGATGTCGAGGTCACCGGCATCACTCGGGCCGGTGACACCACCACCGTGCATCTGGCAGGCGACAGCGCCAAGCTCGACACTTTTCCCATCAGCGGCCCGGACGTGCCCGTCAGGGCAGTGTGGTTGCAGGAGATCGCCCGCACCGCAGAGATTCCCGTCGGCAACGAGATGGCCGTCACCCTCAACGGCAAGCCCCTGGAGTGGATGTACTTCACGCACCTGCCCGTCACCGTCGAGCCGGACGCGAAGGTGCGCGCGTGGATCGACATCGACTCTCCCGCCGCGGGGCAGACGGTCGACAGCCCGGTCACGGTCAAGGGCACCAGCACCACGTTCGAGGGCACCCTCAACTGGTCGGTGACCGACTCCGACGGCAAGCGGGTACGACAAGATCTTGCGATGGGCGGCGCCAACGGGACCTGGGGGCCGTTCCGCCTCGACATCGGCACCCTGGATCCGGGCACCTACACCGTCACCGTGTACGAGCTGAGCGCCCAGGACGGCTCGAAGGTGCACGCGGACGACACCACGTTCACCGTCCGCTGAGCGCGCCCACCCCCCGCCGAGACGTCACATCTGCCGCGCCGACACGGCGTGTCGCGCGGCAGATGTGACGTCTCGGCGGGAATGGGGTTAGCGGCCGGAGTTGCCGAACGCGCCCTTGAACCGGTCGAAGACGCTGCGATGCCGGCCGCTGGACTCCACCACAGGATGGTCCTCGTCACGCATCTGCGCCAGCCGCTGCAGCAGTTCCGTCTGCTCCTGGTCGAGCCGGGTCGGCGTCTGCACCGAGATCGTCGCGATCAGGTCGCCCCGTCCGGTCCCGCGCAACTTCGGCACGCCCTGGCCGCGGGCCACGAACCGCTCACCGGACTGGGTGCCGGGCTTGACCTCCAACCGCAGCGTCTGGTCCACGCCGGAGGACTCGCCGTCGGTGACGTCGGCCTCGAGCGTGGGCAGGTCGACGCTGGTGCCCAGCGCGGCCGCGGTCATCGGGACCGTGACCGAACACAGCAGGTCATCGCCCTGCCGGGTGAAGACCGGGTGCGGCGCGACGGACACCTCGACGAACAGGTCCCCGGGCGGTCCGCCCCCGGGGCCGACCTCACCCTCGCCGGAGAGCTGGATGCGGGTGCCGGTGTCCACGCCGGCCGGCACCTTCACGGTGATGGCGCGGCGGGACCGGACCCGGCCGTCGCCGGAGCACTCGCGGCACGGTTCCCGGATCACGGTGCCGAAGCCGCGGCAGGTCGGGCACGGGCGCATCGTGCGGACCTCGCCGAGGAACGACCGCTGCACGTGGCTGATCTCACCGCGTCCGTGGCAGGTACCGCACTGGGTCGGCTGGGAGCCCGGGGCGGTGCCTTCGCCGTGACAGGCGGTGCAGACGACGGCGGTGTCGACCTTGATCTCCTTGGCCACACCGAACGCGGCCTCGGCGAGATCCAGGTCCACGCGGATGAGGGCGTCCTGGCCCCGCCGTACCCGTGAGCGTGGTCCTCGCGTCCCGGCCTGCTGACCGAAGAACGCGTCCATGATGTCGCTGAAGGAGAACCCCTGGCCGAACCCGGCGCCGCCCGCGCCCGCTCCGGAGAACGGGTCGCCGCCGAGGTCGTACATCTCCCGCTTCTTGGGGTCGCTGAGCACCTCGTAGGCCTGGCTGACCTCCTTGAACTGGTCGGCCGATCCGGGGTTGACGTCGGGGTGCAGCTTGCGGGCCAATCGGCGGTAGGCCTTCTTGATCTCCTCGGGACTGGCGTCCCGGGAGACTCCGAGCACTTCGTAGAGGTCTTGGGTCATACTCCGACTATCGTTGCTGGTCATCCCTCGGAGAGGATCTGGCTGACGTAGCGGGCCACCGCGTGGACCGCCGCCATCGAACCCGGGTAGTCCATACGCGTGGGGCCGAGCACTCCGAGTGTAGCCAACGCCTGGTCACCCGGACCGTACCCGGTCGAGACCACCGACGCCGACCGCAGGTCCTGGCTGTCGACCTCGTGCCCGATGCGAACGGTCACGGTGCTGGGGTTGGTGGCCTCCCCCAGCAGCCGCAGCAAGATGACGTGCTCCTCCAGCGCCTCCAGCAACGGTTTGATCGCCTGGTCGAAGTCGGTGCCGAACCGGACCAGGTTCGCGGTCCCCCCGATCGCGACCTTCTCATCGGTCCGGCCGTCGGCGACCGCGTCGGTGAAGCCTGCGACGATCTGGGTGACGAGGGGCTGGTCGTCAGGGTGGAAGATGTCGGCCAGTGAGCCGACCCGGTCCACGGCAGCGTCGAGGTGCTGGCCCACCACGATCGTGTTCAGCCGTGCGCGCACATCGCCGAGGACGTCGTCGCTGACCGGGCCGCCGAGCTCTACCACCCGTTGCTCGACCCGTCCGGTACTGGTGATCACCACCAGCAACAGCCGGGTGTCGGAGAGCGTCACGAGCTCCACGTGGCGCACCGTGGACCGGCCCAGCGTCGGGTACTGCACGATCGCGACCTGCTGGGTGAGCTGGGCCAGGAGCCGGACGCTTCGCTGGACGACGTCGTCGAGGTCGACCGCCCCCTGAAGGAACGTGGCGATCGCCCGCTTCTCGGCGGCGGTCAGCGGCTTGATGTCGGCGAGCCGGTCCACGAACAGCCGGTAGCCCTTGTCGGTGGGGATCCGCCCCGCGCTGGTGTAGGGCTGGGCGATGAACCCGTCCTCCTCCAGCGCGGCCATCTCGTTGCGGACGGTGGCGGAGGAGACGCCGAGCTGGTGCCGCTCCACCAGCGCCTTGGATCCCACCGGCTCGTTGGTGTGGACGTAGTCCTCGACGATGGCGCGCAACACGTCGAGCTTGCGGTCATCCAACATGTCGCCTCCTCCCGGTCGGGCACCACGGGCACCGCCCATGACCGTCTAGCACTCGGCGTACGAGAGTGCCAATCCCTGTCCCCCACTCTACCGGTTCAGCGGACCTGGCTCGGTGACCTAAGGTGGCGGCGTGCAGTACGAACCTGATGCCGGGTTCACCGAAGTGGGTGATCGGTGCTTCGTGGCCCGGTATTCCTCCTACGACGTCAACGTGGGTGTGGTCGTCGGCGATCGTGGCGTGGTGGTCATCGACACGCGGGCGTCCGAGCCGCAGGGCCGCGAGCTGCTGGAGCACCTGCGTCGGGTGACGTCGCAGCCGGTGATCGCGGTGCTGTACACGCACTGGCACTTCGACCACACGTTCGGCACGGCCGCACTGCGCGACGTGTACGCCGATGTGCCGGTCCATGCCCACGAGGACGCCGTGCAGACGCTGCGGGACCGCGCCGGGGAGCTGCAAGACGTTGCGCGTGGGGAAGACGACCCGGTGCACGCAGACATCGCGGGCGCCCGCATCGTGCTGCCGGACCGGGAGTTCGCCTCGGTCCGCTCCCTCGACCTGGGCGACCGGGTGCTGGAAGCGGTGCATCTCGGACGTGGCCACACCTCCGGCGACGTGCTCCTGCGGGTGCCCGACGCGGACGTGGTCTACTTCGGAGACCTGGTGGAGTCCTCCGACCGGGAGCGGGCAACCCCCGGCTTCGGCGACGACTGCTATCCGCTGGAGTGGCCGTCGACGTTGGAGATGGCCGGGACCATGCTCACCACCAGGACGGTCGCCGTCCCTGGTCACGGGCCGCCGGTCGACCGGGACTTCGTCGACGCCCAGCAACGCGACGTTGCCGACCTCGCGGAGATGATCCGCTCGCTGGCGTCCCGGCGCGTTCCCGTCGACGACGCGCTCGCCGTGGGTGCGCAGATGCAGCGTCGTGGCCCGCTGGCGCAGAGCTACGGCGTGGTCGACCCCGAGCCGGACGACGAGAGCGGGGCGGCCCCGACCGGGTGGCCGTTCGACCCGGCGTACCTGGAGCAGGCGGTCCGTCGCGGCTATGCGCACCTGGGCAGCCCCCCGCTTCCCCTCGCCGACGACAGCAAGACCCGGTAGGGCGCGCCAGCCCCGCGCCGCGGCAGCGGCTGGGTAGGTTAGCGGTCATGTCCTTCGACCGGTACGGCCACGACGTGCTCGCCACGGACTGGAAGGCCCCCCGCAACGGCCGGGCGGTGGAGGTCGTCGCCGAGCCCGGCATGGTGGTCGAGGAAGTGGAGTCGGACTGGTGCGGTGCCGTGGTCCGGGTCGAGCGGGACCTGGGCACGGTGGAGCTGGAGGACCGGCACGGTCGGCGTCGTACGTTCCCGCTCGGTCCGGGGTTCTGGCTGGAGGGCAAGCCGGTGATACTGACCGCACCGCGGCGCGCTGGGGGCCCGGGACGTCCGCGCCGTACGGCGTCCGGATCGGTCGCCGTCCACGACCAGCCGGCCCGGGTGGCGCGGGCGAGCCGGATCTACGTCGAAGGGCGTCACGACGCCGAACTGGTCGAGAAGGTATGGGGGGACGACTTACGGGTCGCGGGCGTGGTGGTGGAGTACCTCGGCGGCGTGGACGAGCTGGCCGACCGGCTGGCCGCGCTCGGCCCGGGGTCCGGGCGTCGCGCCGGTGTGCTGGTCGACCATCTCGTGGCCGGGTCGAAGGAGGCCCGGATCGCGACGGAGGTGACCCGGCGCTACCCCGAGGACGTGCTGGTGACGGGGCACCCGTTCATCGACGTCTGGCAGGCGGTGAAGCCGGCGAGCGTCGGCATCGACGCCTGGCCGTCGGTACCGCGGAGCGAGGAGTGGAAGCACGGCGTGTGCGAGCGGCTCGGCTGGCCGCATCGGGACCAGGCCGACATCGCCGCGGCCTGGCAGCGGATCCTTGCCGCCGTCACGTCGTACGCCGACCTGGAGCCGGCGTTGCTGGGCCGGGTGGAGGAGCTGATCGACTTCGTGACCGCCACCACCGACCCGTAGGACGGCGCACTCGCCTCGGCCCGGAAGCGGTCACGGGACCAGCCGGCGTACGACGAGGTCGGCCAACAGCCGCCCGCGGCGGGTCAGTGTCAGGGCGGACCGACCGGGTAGGAGCAGGCCGTCGGCGACCAGTTCCTCCGCCGCCGCCCGACCGGGGTCGTCGAGCACGGCCGGGTCGAGGCCGGTGTCCAGCCGCGACTCCAGCAGCACCCGTTCCACCCGGCGGGTCTCGGCGTCAAGCACCTCCTGCCCGACGGCCGGGCTCTCACCCCGGGCGAGCCGGTCGGCGTACGCCGCGGGGTGCTTGGCGTTCCACCAGCGGGTGCCGTCGACGTGGGAGTGCGCACCGGGACCGACCCCCCACCAGTTCGCGCCGGTCCAGTAGCCCAGGTTGTGCCGGCAGCGCGAGGCCTGGTCGCGTGCCCAGTTGGACAGCTCGTACCAGGAGAAGCCCGCGGTGGCGAGCAGGTCGTCGGCGAGCTCGTACTTGTCGGCCATCTCGTCGTCGTCGGGCGCGGACAGCTCACCGTGGGCGATCCGCCGGGCGAGCGCCGTCCCCGGCTCCACGATGAGGGCGTAGGCGCTGACGTGGTCGGGGGCGAGGGCGAGGGCTGTCTCGACGCTGGTCCGCCACTGGTCGACGGTCTCGCCGGGAGCACCGTAGATCAGGTCGAGGCTGAGCTGGTCGAACCCCGCCCGGCGGGCGTCGGACACCACGCCCGGCAGCCGGTCCGGGTCGTGGGTGCGGTCGAGGACGGCGAGCACCGACGGCACCGCGGACTGCATCCCGAACGAGATCCGGTTGATCCCGCCGTCCCGCAGCTCGGCCAGCGACCCGGCGTCGACACTGTCGGGGTTGGCCTCGGTGGTCACCTCGGCGTCGGGTGCCAGCCCGAACTCGGCGTCGATGGCGCGCAGGATCCGGATCAGGTCCGCCGGAGGCAGGAGTGTCGGCGTACCCCCGCCGAAGAACACCGTCTCGACGCGCGGCGCGTCCGCGGCGAGGAACTCCCGGGCACGCCGGATCTCGGCGACCGCGGCATCGGCGTACGTCGCCCGGGAGGCTCCGGGGGCGTCGCCGAGCACGGGTGCGGTGTAGGTGTTGAAGTCGCAGTACCCGCACCGCACCGTGCAGAACGGGACATGCACGTACACCCCGAACGGCGG
>CAYLOC010000146.1:6849-8690 GCA_964385195.1 uncultured Nocardioidaceae bacterium | reverse complement strand
AACCGCGCAGTCCGTCTGCAGAAGGTGGAGTGGTATCCGATGACCGAGGTCGCCGACCTGAGACAACTGTGGACCTCCCTCGTCGACGACCTCCCGGCCAGCCACCGTGCCTTCGCCTCGGCGTCACGACCGCTGACGTTGCACGAGAACACCGCGTTGGTCGCCGTGCCCGATGACTTCACCCGTTCCCAGCTGGAGACGCGGCTACGGTCGCGGTTGGAGGACTCGCTCAGCCACGCGCTCGGTCAACAGGTCCACCTCGCGGTCACCGTTGACCCCACGCTGTCCGACGTCGACGTCGAGCCGCTCGATGACGAGGACCTCGGGGCCGATACGTCTCCCACGCCGATCCTGGCCGAACAGGCACCGGCCATCGCGGGTACTCCCACGTTTCCCTCCGAAGCCGCCACCGACCTCACCGCCAAGGACGCACGGTTGAACCCGAAGTACCTGTTCGAGACGTTCGTGATCGGCTCCTCGAACAGGTTCGCCCACGCTGCCGCCGTCGCGGTCGCGGAGGCACCGGGCAAGGCGTACAACCCGTTGCTGGTGTACGGCGAGTCCGGACTGGGCAAGACGCATCTGCTGCACGCGATCGGGCACTACGTCCGCAGCCTGTTCACCGGCGCCCGCGTCCGCTACGTCTCCAGCGAAGAGTTCACCAACGACTTCATCAACGCGATCCGCGACGACCGCGCCGCCGGCTTCCAGCGTCGATACCGTGACGTCGACGTCCTGCTGATCGACGACATCCAGTTCCTCGAGGGAAAGATCCAGACCCAAGAGGAGTTCTTCCACACGTTCAACACCCTGCACAACGCCAGCAAGCAGATCGTGATCAGCTCCGACCGGCCGCCGAAACGCCTCGGACAACTCGAAGACCGGCTCCGCAACCGGTTCGAGTGGGGCCTGATCACTGATGTCCAGCCCCCGGACCTGGAGACCCGGATCGCGATCCTGCGCAAGAAAGCGGCCACCGAACGGCTCACCGCACCCGCGGACGTGCTGGAGTTCATCGCCAGCAAGATCCACACCAACATCCGCGAGCTCGAGGGCGCCTTGATCCGGGTCACCGCGTTCGCCAGCCTCAACCGGCAACCCGTGGACCTCGCCCTGGCCGAGATCGTCCTCAAAGACCTCATCCCCGAAGGCGGCGAGCCCGATATCACCGCCGGGGTGATCATCGCCCAGACCGCGGCGTACTTCAGCCTCTCCATCGACGACCTGTGCGGAACCAGCCGCAGCCGGGTTCTGGTCACCGCCCGGCAGATCGCGATGTACCTGTGCCGGGAGCTGACCGACCTGTCGCTCCCGAAGATCGGTCAGCAGTTCGGCGGCCGCGACCACACCACGGTCATGCACGCCGAGCGCAAGATCCGGCAACTGATGGCCGAGCGCCGCAGCGTCTACAACCAGGTCCGCGAACTCACCAACCGCATCAAGCAGCAGGCCCGTCAGCAATGACGGCGGCCGCCCGCCATGGATCACAAGCCACGAAACACGTGATCTCCCGGCCCGGACCTCGTCCTCATCCGCTCACACAACCTGTGGAAAGCCCTGTGGGCAACTCGTGCATGACTCCGCGCCGGTTGTGTACGTCGGTGGATACGCGCCGGCAGCTCCTGCGGTGTTCCCGCCGGCGCGCCGGCTCCTCCACCGTGGTGACCGCCGACATCAACACCCTGCTCTCGACGCTGACCAGCCGTTTCACGAGTTATCCACAGGATCCACAGCCGTGACGAAGACGACGAGTTCATTACCAATGTTCCGACCCCTCAAGGTCAGTGGGCCGCTCCCCTGGGGAAAACCTGCCCCCGACTGTGACCCGGACCTCGACCGCA
>CAYLOC010000146.1:0-6749 GCA_964385195.1 uncultured Nocardioidaceae bacterium | reverse complement strand
GACAGCACTGGACCTCCCAGCATTAGACCTCCCACTGTCGTACCAGCGACCGCATGGCAAGATTCTCGACACGAGCGGCCGGCGCTGCCGTGGCCGACTCGCAGCCACAACGAGGCCGGACGGATCACGGGAGCAACCCACCGGGGCCAGGACCTGCGGACAGGAGGAACCAGAACGTGAAGTTCCGCGTTGACCGTGACGTCTGGGCCGAGGCGGTGGGATGGACCGCCCGGAGTATCTCCACCCGGCCCGGGACGACCCCACAGTTGTCGGGGATCCTGCTGGAGGCGTCCTCCGACGGGGTGACCCTCTCCGGTTTCGACTACGAGACCTCGGCGCGCGACACGATCTCGGCAGAGGTCACCGACGAGGGCAAGGTGTTGGTGTCCGGCCGCCTCCTCGGCGACATCGCCCGGTCCCTGCCCAGGCAACCGGTCGACGTCACACTTGACGGCTCAAAAGTCACGCTGACCTGCGGTAACTCCCGGTTCAGCCTGCAGACGATGGCGGTCGAGGAGTACCCGGCTCTTCCCGAGCTTCCCGCCGTCGCCGGGACGGTGAACGGCGATGAGTTCAGTGCCGCCGTGGCGCAGGCCGTGACCGCGGCCGGCCGCGATGACATGCTGCCGGTCCTGACCGGGGTCAAGCTGGAGTTCGACGGCACCGGCCTCACTTTGCTGGCCACCGACCGGTTCCGGCTGAGCATGCGGGAACTGCAGTGGCGGCCCGCCCAGTCCGACCTCACCACGTCCGCCCTCGTGCCGGCCCGCGTCCTCAGCGACGTGTCCAAGGCCCTCCCGCCGGGCAGTGACCTCGACATCGCCCTGGACACCACCGGCTCCGGCACCGAGGGCCTCATCGGGTTCGACTCCTCCTCCGGGGGCGCCGCCCGGCGTACCACCACCAGGATGATCGACGGCTCGTTCCCCAACGTCCGGCAGCTGTTCCCGAAGTCCTCCGAGGTCACCGCCACCGCCGAGACCGCCGCGTTGTTGGAGTCGGTACGTCGGGTCGCGCTCGTCGCCGGGCGGAACACCGCGATCCGGTTGTCGTTCGTCTCCGGCGGGGTGACGATGGAAGCAGGCAACGGCGAGGAGGCACAGGGCATTGAGAGCATCGCCGCGGAGGTGACCGGGGAGGACATCACGATCGGCTTCAACCCGACGTACCTGCTCGACGGCCTCAGCGCGCTGGACGGGTCCCACGTACACATCGCGATGACCCAACCAGGGCGTCCGGCCGCGTTCGCTGCCATGGAGGGCCCGGACGCCGATCCGGACCTGTCGTTCCGGTACCTGTTGATGCCGCTGCGGATGCAGGACTGAGGAGCGCCCTCACCCACCACGACCAGGAAGGACCGGCTATGGATCTCGGACTCATCGGGCTCGGCAAGATGGGCGGGAACATGCGCACCCGGCTGCGGGAGGCTGGTCACACGGTTGTGGGCTATGACCAGAACCCCGACGTCTCCGACGTCTCCAGCCTCGACGAACTGGTGGCAGCGCTGCCGCGGCCGCGCGCGGTGTGGGTCATGGTCCCGGCCGGCGCACCGACGAAGGAGACCATCACCGCGCTCGGGGACCTCCTCGGTGAGGGGGACGTGGTCGTCGACGGCGGAAACTCCCGGTGGACCGACGACGCGGTGCACGCCGAACTGCTCGCGGAGAAGAACATCGGGTTCGTCGACTGCGGCGTCTCTGGAGGCGTGTGGGGTCAGGAGTATGGCTATGCGCTGATGTGCGGTGGGGAGAGCAGGCACGTCGCGATCGTGCAGCCGCTGTTCGACGCGTTGAAGCCGCCTGGTGAGTTCGGTTTCGTGCACGCCGGCGGGGTCGGCGCGGGTCACTTCGCCAAGATGGTGCACAACGGGATCGAGTACGGCGTGATGCAGGCCTACGCCGAGGGCTGGGAGCTGCTGGAGAAGGTCGATCTCGTGGACAACGTGGCCGAGGTGTTCCGGTCCTGGCGCAGCGGGACCGTGATCCGTTCCTGGTTGCTGGACCTCCTGGTCGCGGCACTGGATGAGGATCAGCATCTGGAAGAGATCGCGGGGTACGCCGCCGACTCCGGTGAGGGACGATGGACGGTCGAGGCAGCGATCGACAACGGGGTGCCCATGCATGCGATCTCCGCGGCGTTGTACGCACGGTTCCAGTCCCAGCAAAGCGACTCACCGGCGATGAAGGCGATCGCCGCGATGCGGAACCAGTTCGGCGGCCACGCGATGCGGACCGAGGACGCCGCGGGACAGCCCGGGGACGGTTAGCCGGGCCCGGTGTACGTCTCCTCGCTGTCGCTGGTGGACTTCCGGTCCTATCCCGCGGTGGACCTCGCCTTGCCCGCCGGTCCGGTCGCGTTCCTGGGGCCGAACGGCGAGGGCAAGACGAACCTGGTCGAGGCGGTGGACTATGCCGCGACCGGCGGGTCACACCGGGTCGCGACCGACCAGCCGCTGGTACGGCACGGGGCCGAACGGGCCGTCGTACGGGTCACCGCCCAGCGTGACCACCGCGAAGCGCTGGTGGAGATCGAGATCAACCCTGGTCGCAGCAACCGCGCCCGGCTGAACCGGGGCCAGCTCACCCGGGCTCGCGATGTGCTGGGCGTGGTGCGCACCGTGCTGTTCTCGCCGACCGATCTCGGCCTGGTCAAGGGCGATCCCGGCGAGCGACGCAGGTTCCTCGACGACCTGCTGGTGGCACGGCGGCCGAAGTACGCCGGCCTCCGCGCGGACTATGACCGGGTGCTGAGGCAGCGCAACACGCTGCTGAAGACAGCGGGGAGAGGTGGCCGCGCAGGCACCGTGTCCACGCTGGACGCCTGGGACGCACACCTGGCCCGCACCGGTGGGGAGATCCTGGCCGAACGCCTGGCGCTGGTTGCCGCGCTACAGCCGGTCACCGCCAGGCACTACGCCACGGTCAGCAGGCGTGGTGACGACGCCGGCGGGTCAGCGGCGCTTGCTTACCGGTCCTCCACGGAACTGGACGAGCGCACCGACCGGTTCGAGCTCGCCGATGTACTGCTGGAGGCCCTGCACGCCCGACGCGAAGAGGAGCTGGACCGCGGCATCACGCTGGTCGGGCCGCATCGCGATGACCTCCTGCTCTCCCTTGGTGACCTCCCGGCCAAGGGCTACGCCAGCCACGGCGAGTCGTGGTCGCTGGCACTGGGGCTGCGGCTGGCGGCGTTCGACCTGATGCGGTCCGACGGTGATGACCCGGTGTTGATCCTCGACGACGTCTTCGCCGAGCTCGACGACACTCGGCGCTCCCGGCTGGCCGAACAGGTGGCCGGGTGTGAACAGGTGCTGGTGACCGCCGCGGTGCCCGACGACGTACCCGCTGAGTTGGTCGGCCAGCGGTTCGAGGTACGGCGAGGGGAGGTCACCCGTGCCTGAGCAGGAGCCGTCCGCGGCGGAGCAGCCCGGCGGCGACGCCAGTACCCACGATCCGACCGGCCTGGAGGCGGCCCGGTCGGTGGCCGAGCGGCTGCGTGGGTCCGCAACACGTCCCGCTCCTACCCGTCGGCGTACCGGACACCGGCGCCCCGAACCGACCCTGTCCGGGGCCCACCCGGACAGCCGGGACCCCGAGCCGGTCGGGCAGGCCGTGAGCCGGCTGGTGGAGGACAGCGGGTGGAGCACCGATGTGGCGGTACACGGGGTCTTCGCGCGGTGGGGTCAGATCGTCGGTCCACAGGTGGCCGCGCACACCACGCCGTACAGCTACCGCGACCAGCGGTTGCAGGTGCAAGCCGACTCCACGTCGTGGGCGACGCAACTGCGGCTCCTCGCCCCGAACCTGGTGGCTCGCCTGAACGCGGAGCTTGGCGACGGGACGGTGCTTCGGATCGACGTCAGCGGGCCCTCCGGGCCGTCCTGGCGAAAGGGCCCGCGCACCGTCTCCGGAGGGCGCGGACCACGCGACACCTACGGGTGAGCGGGGCGGCCCTCCGGGCCGCTCCGATGCCGTGTTTGGACGCTTGGTCACCTATAATGAGAGTGGAAAGAGAGGCCGCAGTAGCGTGCCGTCCTACACCGCCGTGGCGGGTGTGTGAGGGGCGGTGGACCAGGCAGGACGCGAGCACCTGATCCGGCGGCCTCCGTGCTGACGAGGAGCCGGCACGCCGCAGCGGCGATGGCTCCCCGCCCGTCAGACGACGGGCCGGTGATGACCTGGAGGTCTACTGCGTGACCGCCCATGACGACCTGATGACCCGTGACTCCAGCATCCCGACCGACCCCGAGACCTCCACTGACGATCAGGCCGCTACCGCAGGACCGATGCAGCAATCCGCCAACGGCTCCCTCACGGTCTCCTACGAGGCCTCCGATATCACCGTGCTGGAGGGCCTGGAGGCCGTCCGTAAGCGTCCGGGCATGTATATCGGCTCCACCGGTGAGCGGGGCCTGCACCAGCTGGTGCAGGAGATCGTCGACAACTCCGTCGACGAGGCGCTGGCCGGGTACTGCGACCGGGTCGACGTCACGCTGCTGGCCGACGGCGGAGTGCGGGTGGTCGACAACGGCCGCGGGATCCCCACCGGCGTACACCCCACTGAAGGGGTTCCGGCGGTGACGCTGGTGCTGACGGAGTTGCACGCCGGCGGAAAGTTCGGCGGCGGCGGATACAAGGTGTCCGGCGGCCTCCACGGCGTCGGCAGCTCGGTGGTCAACGCCCTCAGTGAGCGGTTCGAGGTCGAGGTGTGCAACTCCGGGTACCGCTGGACCCAGTCGTTCACCTACGGGGTCCCCGACGCGGACCTGAAACAGCACGAGGAGACCGACCGCACCGGCACCACGATCACGTTCTGGCCGGCCAAGGACATCTTCGAAAGCGTCGACTTCAACTTCGAGACGATCGCCTCCCGGCTGCGGGAGATGGCGTTTTTGAACAAGGGCCTGGAGATCGTTGTCACCGACGAACGACCCGCCGCCGACACGGTCGCCGAGGCGGTGGCGACCGACCCTGGGAGCACCGAGGCGACCGAGGGCGTGCAGGGCGACGTGGAGCAGCCCAGCGCCGGAGGGCTCCGGCGTAGCTTCTTGTACGAACGGGGATTGGTCGACTTCGTCGAGCACCTGAACAAGACCAAGACACCGATCAACCCCGAGGTGATCGACTTCGAGTTCGCCGACGACGACGCCGGGCTGAGCCTGGAGATCGCGATGCAGTGGAACGCGTCGTTCACCGAGTCGGTCCACACGTTCGCCAACGCCATCAACACCCACGAAGGCGGCTCCCATGAGGAGGGGTTCCGTGCGGCCCTGACCTCGACGGTCAACCACTGGGCCGAGGAGTGGGGGATGGTCAAGAAGAAGGAGGACCGGCTCTCCGGCGACGACATCCGCGAGGGATTGACCGCGATCTTGTCGGTGAAGCTGCTGGAGCCGCAGTTCGAGGGACAGACCAAGACCAAGCTCGGCAACACCGAGGCCCGGTCGTTCGTGCAGAAGGTGGTCAACGACCGGCTGGGAGAGTGGCTGGAGAAGAACCCCGGCATCGGCAAGGACATCGTCCGGAAGGCGATCGCGGCCGCGACCGCGCGGGTGGCCGCGCGCAAGGCGCGTGACCTTGCCCGCAACCGGAAAGGGCTGCTCGGTGGCGGCGGCCTCCCGGGGAAGCTGTCGGACTGTCAGTCCACGAACCCCGACGAGTGTGAGCTGTTCATCGTCGAGGGCGACTCCGCCGGCGGGTCGGCCAAGGGCGGGCGCGACCCCAGGATCCAGGCGATCCTGCCGATCCGGGGGAAGATCCTCAACGTCGAGAAGGCGCGTATCGACCGCGTGCTCTCCAACCAGGAGGTGCAGGCGATCATCTCCGCGCTCGGCACCGGCGTACAAGACGACTTCGACATCGACAAGCTGCGGTACCACAAGATCATCATGATGGCCGACGCCGATGTTGACGGCCACCACATCCAGACGCTCTTGTTGACGCTGCTGTTCCGGTTCATGAAGCCGCTGGTGGACCGTGGGTTCGTCTACCTCGCCCGGCCGCCGCTGTACCGGCTGAAGTGGAGCAACCCGTACCCCCACGAGTTCGCCTACAGCGACGCCGAACGGGACCGGCTCCTCGCGGCCGGCCGCGAGGCGGGCAAGCGGTTGCCGAAGGACAACGCAGTCCAGCGGTACAAGGGTCTTGGTGAGATGAACCCCGAGGAGCTATGGGACACCACGATGGACCCCGCGCACCGGCTGCTGATGCAGGTGTCCCTCGACGATGCGGCACAGGCGGATGAGATCTTCTCGATCCTGATGGGGGAGGACGTCGAGCAGCGTCGGTCCTTCATCCAACGCAACGCCAAGGACGTCCGGTTCCTCGACATCTAGCTGACCACCACACCAGGCACCGAGAAGGGCCCACTACGTGACTGACGACACCACCACCCCGGATCCGGGCGGCCACATCGAGCCGGTCGAACTGCAGGCCGAGATGCAGCGCGCCTACATCGACTACGCGATGGCGGTCATCGTCGGCCGCGCCCTGCCCGACGTCCGTGACGGCTTGAAGCCGGTCCACCGCAGGGTTCTCTACGCGATGTACGACGGGGGGTACCGGCCCGACCGCGGCTTCTCCAAGTGCTCCCGCGTCGTCGGCGACGTGATGGGGCAGTACCACCCCCACGGTGACAGTGCCATCTACGACACGTTGGTGCGTCTCAGCCAGCCGTGGGTGATGCGGGCCCCGCTCGTGGCCGGCCAGGGCAACTTCGGCTCGCCCGGTAACGACCGCCCAGCAGCTATG
>CAYLOC010000145.1:0-8776 GCA_964385195.1 uncultured Nocardioidaceae bacterium | reverse complement strand
AGTTCGGGCACTGCGTCGGCGGAGAGGTCGTAGGCGAGAACCGACACCGTCTCGTCATGGACACCGCCGCGGGACACCAGCGCTTGTTCGGTGTCGGGGGGAGATGTCGCGTCGCTCACCCACCAGGCCATCTCGTCCCGTCCCCATTCGCGTGCGACCGCAGCAACCTCGTCGATCACAGCGTCAGCCCTGCGCTGCGACCGCGACCACTGCACTTGTGTCGGCACGCTCATGCCAACTCTGGCGGGATAGTCGACGACGTGGTACTCCTCGGTGCGCTGCTCCCGGGCGCCGTCGGGAATCCACACCCACGCAGCGACGGCGGCGGCAACGCGTTCCGGATCTGGTCTCGCCATGACACGCCACCTTATCCGGGCAGCGTGTCAGCGGACTCGCCGTTGCTGGACACCCCCTGATCGACGGACTCACCGATGGTGTCGGGTGTCGCAGAGGCCGATGAGTGTGTGGTACCTACCGCGAGCGACGTATGCATCGCGGCGTTGGTACAACCCGCCGCGTACGGACAGTGTCCACTGCGGCACGACGATAAGGTCGGATCCGCGGACGAAGATGGGTCGGGTCGTCGGTACGCCGGTGGCACGCATCGCAACGGTCAAAGGGGAGTACTCCCCCCTCACCATGGACTCAGCACTCTCGCGATAGGAGGTTCGAGATGCCAGTCATTGAGCTACCGTCGGGGCCGATCGAGTACCAAGACACCGGGGGCTCCGGCCCGGTCATCGTGTTTTGCCATGGAGTACCGATGGATCATCGGGTGTGGCGCAAGGTCATCCCGCTGCTGCCCGACTTCCGATGCATCGCACCCACCCTTCCGTTGGGCGGACACCGGATGCCCATGAATCCTCGCGCCGACCTGTCGCAGCGCGGTGTTGCCCGGATCCTCGCTGACTTCCTGGATGCGCTCCATGTCCGCGATGTCACGCTGGTCCTCAACGACTGGGGCGGCGGTCAGTTCCTGATCAACGAACAGCGCATCGACCGCGTCGGACGGCTGGCCCTCGTGGCCTGCGAGGCTTTCGACAACTTCCCTCCCGGCCCCGCCCGGGCTCTCGGCGTGGTGGCGCGGATTCCTGGTGGCCTGTGGCTCTTCCTTCAGCTGATGCGTCTGCGGCCCATCCGCCGAATGAGCCGGGGCTATGGTGGCATGTCCCTGGGCGGTATCCCCGACGACCTGCTGGTCGACTGGTTCACCCCAGCACTGCGCGACCACAGGCTCCGGCGCGACTTCGCGAAGTTCGCCCTCGGCAGCCCGCCTCGGGCGACCTTGCTGGACTGGGCTGAGGCGGGACGGACCTTCACCCGGCCGGTGCTGGTGGTCTGGGCCGACCACGACCCCTTGATGCCGGCCGACCACGGCCCCCGGCTTGCCGCCCACTACCCCGATGCGCAGCTGGTGATCATCCACGACTCCGCCACCCTGGTCGCAGAGGACCAGCCCGAACGACTGGCGCAGGTCCTGACCGACTTCGCCCCTCATCGACACCCTGCGGAATCGTCACACTGACGATGGACCGACGTCAGTCGTGCGCGTCCGCGTCGTCGAGAACGCGGCGGGCGACAGCGAACGCGGAGTTCGCTGCCGGGACGCCGACGTAGACGGCAGTCTGCAACAGCACCTCGATGATCTCCTCGCGGGTGAGTCCGTTGCGCAGGGCCGCGTGCAGGTGGAACTCCAACTCGTCGAAGTGGCGTCCGGCTACCAGGGCCGTGAGTACGCCGATGGAACGGCTACGGCGATCCAGGCCCGGCCGGGTCCAGATGCCGCCCCAGGCATAGCGGGTGATCAGGTCCTGGAAGTCACGGGTGACGTCGGTAGTCCTCTCGACGGCACGGTCCACATGCGCGTCACCGAGGACCTCTCGGCGTACGGCCATCCCCTCGTCGTAGTCGGAGCGGTCAGTCACGGATTCCCTCCAGATGCTCGATGACGGCGCCGGTGAAGGCGTCCGGGCGCGGCAGGTTGACGATGTGCGAGACGCCGTCAAGAACGACGAGATCCGCTGTGGGAATGCCCTCGACCAAGCTATGTGCCACGTCCGGGCCACTGACCGGGTCCTCGGCACCGGCGATGACGCGTGTGGGTGCGGTGATCCGGCCCAGAAGGCCGCGCAGGTCGCACCCGGCCAGCGCATCACAGCACCCGGCGTACCCCTCCGGGGGCTGTGCAGCAAAGGTGTCCAGCAGTGCTTGTGCAGCAGGCGTCTCCGCGAACGCCGGCGGGAACCAGCGTTCCCGGGTCGGCTCCACCAGCCACCCCATCCCGTCCGCACGCACCCGGGCGGCACGATCGCGCCATGCCTGTGCGTCACCGAACGACGGACCGGTCGCACACAGCAGCAGCGCCGTCACCCGACCGGGATGGTGGGCAGCGAGGAACTGGCCAACCGCCCCGCCGAGGGAGATCCCGGCGTAGGCGAACCGCTCGACGCCGAGCGCATCGGCCAACCCCACCACGTCGGCAGCCAGGTCAGCGACCGAATACGGCCCCGGCGGGACCGGTGAACGACCGTGACCCCTCGTGTCAAAGCGCACCAGCCGATAGTGCTCGGCGAGACTGCGGACCTGCGCGTTCCACAGCTTGACTGTCGTACCCACGGACGGCCCCAGGAACAGCGCAGGCGAGTCCGGACAGCCGTCCAGGACGTAGTGCAGGGCGACAGCGTCCCCACTCACGACCGCAGCGCCTCCTCGTGCGCATGCAGGACGTGATCCACCCATGGGAGCGCGGCCTGCACATGCCGATCGACCCACGCGTCGTTCTCCCCGAGCCGGTCGCGGAGGTCCTCGACGTGGGACCTGATGGCATCGTGGTCGAAGACCAGGCCCTCGGCCAGCGCCGCTGTGCGCTGGGCGGCTGCGCCGGCAAGGCACAGGATCTGCCGCAGGGGTTGCCACTCCGCATGCCACGGACCCGGTGGCCGCTCGGTGCCTGCGACGGCCGAGACACCCAACGTTGCCGCCAATGCGGGGATCTGCTGCGCGCCGGCCAGCACCAGCACCGCCTGAGCAGGATTGGCCTTGTGCGGCATCGACGACGACCCGCCGCCCACAGCCTCACGCACCTCGCCGACCTCGGTCTGCGCCAGCTGTACGACATCGGCGGCCAGGGTGCCGCATGCCCCGCCCGTCACGGTGGCCGCGTGTGCGACGGCGAGCACCGGGGTACGGCGGGTGTGCCAGCTGACGGGCTCCAGCGCCAGCCCCAGCCGGTCGGCGTACGCAGCCAGCACGTCTCGACCACGCTCGCCGTACGCAGCGGCGGTGCCGACGGGTCCACCCAGGGACGCCGGCAGCCGCAGCGCACGCAGTACACGGAGGGCGTCGTGGACACCCGTCAGCCATCCGGCGGCCCGGAAACCCATCGTGGTGGGCAGCGCCTGCTGCGACAGCGTCCGCGCCACGGCGGGGACGTCACGGAGCGACCGGGCAAGCTCGGCCAGTGTCTGGCTGAGGCGCACCAGGTCCGCCTCCACACGTCGCTGCACGTCGTCCGCGACGAGCATCAACGCGGTGTCCAGGATGTCCTGGCTCGTGGCCCCGTGGTGCACCCACGCCGCCATGTCGGCGCCCACGGCCTCCCGGAGCAGACCAACCAGCGGGATCACGGGATTGCCGCCCGAGGTCGACGCATGCGCCAACTGCAGTGCCGGGACCACGTAGCCGTCCAGGTGCTCGGCGGCTCGTCGTACCGGCTCCGCTGGAGCGATTCCCGTGTCGGCCAACGCGCGCAGCAGCGCGGTCTCGGCGCGGACCATCGCCGCGACGACTGCCTGGTCTCCGGTCAGCGACTCAGCAGCGGTGTCGACCGTCACCGGTGACAGCAGACCGGCCACGGCCGGACCGGGCAGCGGATCACCGACGGAAGATGTCAAGGAACACGGTCTCCTGGTCGCCTTGCAGATGTACGTCGAAACGGTAGCCGTCCGGGTCTGCCGACGCGACCAGGGTGCTCCGCCGGTCCTCCGGCAGCGCGGACAGCAGAGGGTCGGAGACGTGGGCGTCAGCGTCCTCGGGGAAGTACACGCGGGTAGCCACCTGCCGCAGCATGCCGCGAGCGAACACCTGCATGGCGATGTGCGGCGCTTGAGGGGCACCGTCGGTGGTGGACACGGCGCCCGGCCGCACGGTCCGGAAGCTGTAGTGGCCGTCGGAGCCTGCCTGGGCACGGCCGAAGCCGCGAAAGCCGGTACCGGTGACCTCGGCGTACACACCACCGGCAGTGACGAGGTCCCCGGTCTCGTCCGGCTGCCAGATCTCCACCAGCGAGTCGGGAACCGGGTTCCCCGCACCGTCGAGCACCCGCCCGTGCAGCCGGATCACACCAGGGCGGTCGGGGCCGGCGACATCGGGGCCGGTGTCATAGGGCAACCCGATGTGGAAGAACGGGCCGACGGTCTGCGACGGGGTCGGCCCCGCAGTGACGGCGGCGTCGGTGACGTCGTAGATGTACTCGGTCATCTGTCGTCCTCCGTCGGGGTCGCGGCGGCACCGCCGAGGACGATGTCGAACCGGTATCCGGTCGCCCACTCCTCCACCGTCGTCGCGTGGTCGTAGGCGGAGATCATCCGCTTGCGGGCGCGCTCGTCGCGGACCGAGTTGAAGATCGGGTCCTGGTAGAACAGCGGGTCGCCGGGGAAGTACATCTGGGTGACCAGCCGCTGGATGAAGGCGCGGCCGAACAGGGAGAAGTGGATGTGTGCCGGGCGCCAGGCGTTGGTGTGGTTCTTCCACGGGTACGGCCCCGGTTTGATCGTGACGAACCGGTACCGCCCCTGGTCGTCGGTGACCGCACGCCCGGCGCCGGCGAAGTTCGGGTCCAGCGGGGCCGGGTGCTGGTCGCCGGAGTGCCGGTACCGTCCTGCGGAGTTGGCCTGCCACACCTCTACCAGGGTGTGACGCAGCGGCTTACCGTCGGCGTCGGTGACCCGCCCGTGCACGATGATCCGCTCCCCCAGCGGTTCCGCGTCCCCGTGCATCGTGAGGTCGGAGTCGGTGTCGCGCACGTCACCGTCGCCGAGGACGGGGGCCGTCAGCTCAGCCAGGCCCGGCGGTGGCAACACCAATGCCCGGGACGGCGATCGCAGCGGCGTCGACCGGTAGTCGGGGAAGCGATAAGGGGGATCCAGCGCCTCAGCCATGATGTGCCTCCTCGGTACGACGGTGCAGTTCCCGTAGCGCAGCCAGCTCCTTCTCCGTGGGGGGCGCCGTGGTCGTCACCTCATCGGCGACGCGCAGCGGCCACCCCGTCGCGTCCTTGACCGCGTCGACATCCACGCCCGGGTGCACGGCGGTGAGCGTGAGCTCGCAGGTGTCCTGGTCGGGTTCCATGATGCCCAGGTCGGTGATGACTTCCACCGGTCCGGCGCCGGGAAGACCGAGCCGAGCACGGTCGCCGGGGTGCTCGCCGTACCCAACGGTGGTGATGAAACCAAGCTTCTCCACGAAGACCCTCGTCGAGTGCCGTGCGGTGATGAGCACCTTCCCGGCGTGCGCGGCGATCTCGGGTGCCCCGCCGGCGCCCGGGAGACGAAGGTCGGACTGCCCCGCGCGCGGGATCACGGTGGTGTTGATGTTGCCGAACCGGTCCACCTGCGCCGCTCCCAGGAACCCCACGTCACAACGCCCACCCTGGAGCCAGTAGTTGAAGATCTCGGGGATGGGGACCACGGTATCGGCGGTGTCGGCCAACTCCCCATCGCCGATCGACAGCGGCAGTACGGCGGGCTTGGCACCGATCGTGCCCGACTCGTAGATCAGGACCAGATCCGGCCGGCCGGTGGCGCGGGCCAGGTTCGCGGCGGCGCTGGGCAGGCCGATCCCGACGAAACACGTCCGCGCGTCCGCGAGTGCCCGTGACGAGGCGATCGTCATCATCTCCTGCGCCGTCCACTCGCTCATCGAGGACCCGCCTCCAAGACGTGCTCGTTCATCCAGGCCGTGAACGTGTCGCGCTCCCTGCTGATCGGGTCCCAGGCGGTGTAGAAGGCGTTGTCCCGTTGGTAGTATCCCGCCGCGTACGACGGGTACGCGCCGCCGGGAACCTCGGCAACGGCCGTCACCACCCAGTTCGGCAGCACGACGGCACCGGGGCGGGGGGCGAGTTCGTCGACGATCTCCTCGACGGTGACCAGCACCCGGTCGGCGGCCAGTGCGGCCTCCTTCTGCACTCCGACGATGCCCCACATCTGTACGTTTCCCGCGCGGTCCGCCTGCTGGGCGTGGACGATCGTCACGTCCGGGTTCAGCGCCGCCACCGCGGCCAGCTCCTCGCCGGTGAACGGGCAGGTCACCGTGCCGATCGTGTCGCTGCGAGTGACCAGGCCGGAGCCCTGGTAACCCCGGAGTACCGCGAACGGAAGGTGCGACGCGCCGGCGACGTACCGGTTCGCCATCCCGGCATGGCTGTGCTCATCGATCGTCAACGGGTGCGGCCAGCCGTTCTCCACCGCGTCGCGGAACCTATGCAGCGACCCGACGCCCGGGTTCCCGCCCCAGCTGAACACCAGCCCGGTCGCCGTACCCATGCCGATCATCTGGTCATAGACCAGGTCCGGCGTCATCCGTACCAGGGTCAGGTTGCGCCGACCCTGCCGGATGATCTCGTGGCCCGCTTGGGTGGGAATGAGATGGGTGAAGCCCTCCAAAGCAACCGTGTCGCCGTCATGTACCAGAACGGCGATGGCATCGTGCAGACTGATGATTTCTGCCATCGCCTCTCTTCAATCCGCGTTAGGGCTTGTTCAGCATACGCACATATGTTAGGAATAAGAACGGCCCGACGTCAAGGGTGGAGGTACCCGTGGATCCAGAGACCCGGCCCAGCCACCACGTACAGTCGCTGGTGCGCGGCCTCAGCGTGATCACCGCCTTCGGTCCGGAGCGCCCCGAAATGACCTTGAGCGAGGTCGCCCGCGCCACCGGCCTGACGAGGGCCGGTGCCCGGAGGTTCCTGCTGACGCTGGTCGACCTGGGTTACGTCCACACCGACGGCAAGCTGTTCCGGCTCGCTCCCCGGGTGCTGGAGCTCGGTTACGCCTACCTGTCCAGCATGTCCCTTCCAGCGATCGCGGAGCCGCACCTTGAAGGTTTGGTAGCGCACACGAATGAGTCGTCTTCGGTCTCGGTCCTCGACGGCAGTGACATCGTGTACGTCGCGCGGGTCCCGACCTCACGGATCATGACCGTTGCGATCAGCGTGGGCACCCGTTTCCCCGCATACGCGACGTCGATGGGTCGGGTCCTTCTGGCAGACCTGAGCGAGGAGGAACTGCGCACCTACCTGGACCAGACGCCGCTGCAGCCGCTGACCAAGCGAACCGTCACCGACCGGGAGTCCTTGCGCGGGGACCTGGCTACCATCCGCCAGGACGGCTACGCCCTGGTAGACCAAGAGCTAGAACTCGGACTGCGGTCCATGGCCGCACCTATCCGCGACAAGTCCGGCCGCGTCGTGGCCGCAGTCAACGTGTCCTCGCAGGTCAGCCGGGTCACCAAGGCACAGTTGCGCGAACACCTCGGGCCCTTGCTCAAGACGGCTGCGGCGATCGAGACAGACCTGAGCCGGACGTGAGGAGGCGGCATGCGAACGCAGGTGGTCATCATCGGAGCGGGGCCCGCCGGTCTGTTGCTGTCGCACCTGCTGCATCGTGCCGGGATCGACTCGGTGCTACTGGAACGACGCAGCGCTGAGTACGTCCAAAGCCGTATCCGGGCCGGGATACTGGAGTCCTCCAGCGTCGATCTGCTGGAGCAGGTCGGACTCGCCGACCGGATCCATGCGGAAGGCTACGAGCATCGCGGGATCTACCTGCAGTGGCCAGGTCGCCGCCATCATGTCGACTTCGTCAAGCTCACGGGCCGGCCGGTGTGGGTGTACGGCCAGACGCAACTGACCAAGGACCTGATGGCTGCCCGTGCCGCGGACGCCCAGGCGGCGTACTACGAGGTCAACGACGTCGCGCTGCACGATGTGGAGACCGACCACCCGCGGGTCAGCTTCACCGACACCGACGGGACACGTTGCTCCGTGGAGTGCGAGGCCATCGCGGGCTGTGACGGGTTCCACGGCCCAAGCCGTCACGTGATCCCCCCGGACCTGCAGCAGACATGGGAGCGGGTGTACCCCTACTCATGGCTGGGCATTCTCGCCGACGTTCCACCCTCCACCGACGACCTGATCTATGCCTGGCATCCAGATGGGTTCGCACTCCACAGCATGCGCTCGCAGACGGTCAGCCGGCTCTACCTGCAGGTGAGTACCGACGACGACATCGCGAACTGGTCCGACGACAGAATCTGGGACGCGCTGGCTACCCGGCTCGGGCACGGGCAGGACGGCTGGGAGCTGCACCGCGGCCCGATCACGGAGAAGTCGATCCTGCCGATGCGCAGCTTCGTCGCGAGTCCCATGCAACATGGTCGCCTGTTCCTTGCCGGAGACGCCGCCCATATCGTCCCACCGACCGGCGCAAAGGGGCTTAACCTCGCGATCGCCGACGTGGCCCTGCTCTCTGGAGCCTTGGTTGCCTGGCTTCGGCACGACCGCCCGGAGATCGCCGACTCCTACTCCGCGACCGCGCTACGGAGGGTCTGGCGCTGTACGCACTTCTCGTGGTGGATGACCTCGATGCTGCACATCTCCGGTGACCCGTTCGACGCACAGCTCCAGCGCTCACAGTTGGAGTGGGTCGCCTCCTCCGAGGCAGCAGCGGCCGGCCTCGCGGAGAACTACGCGGGCCTCCCCATCGGCTACTGA
>CAYLOC010000144.1:0-8855 GCA_964385195.1 uncultured Nocardioidaceae bacterium | reverse complement strand
CGGCCAGTGGCCAGGACCTCACGTTCATGCCTTCACTGTACGCGGCCCGCAGCAGCCCGGCGGGTCAGTCGCTCGGCGCGCAGGTCGGCTCCGGCCCGCAACGGGCGGGATTCTCCGGTCGGCTGGAAGCCTGCTTCCTCGTAGAGCCTGCGGGCCGCTGCGTTGCCAACCGTGACGTCGAGGTGCACCCGCAGGCTGCGTTCCTCAGCCCATGTCACGATGTGGTCAAGCATGCGACGGCCCACCCCGCGTCCTCGCCACTGCGGGTCCACCCACATCGACACCACCAGCAGCCATCCCGGCCGGTCACTGAACCCGCCGGCCATCCCCACCGTCCGGTCACCCGCCAGCGCCAGCACCGTCGGCACGTCCGCGTCCAGTCGCTCGCGGTACAGCTCCTCGGGGTTGGCCAGTTCCTGTTCGTACGTCGTCCCGAATGCCGTCGGAGAGTCCTGGAGCGCTCGAAGCCGGATCTCGCGCCACTGCCGCCAGTCGCGGCCATCGACGGAGCGGATCGCGATCGTCGGTGTCTCGGCCACGCACGCGGTGCCCACGCGGCGGAACCCGACGCGCTCGTAGACCCGCGCGACGGCGTCGGACTCCGCACCGCAGAACACGGTGTGTACCCCACGCGCGATGGCGTCCCGGGCAAGGAGAGCGCTGACGTGGCCCGCGAGACCGCGCCGCCGGAACGCAGGTAACACCCCCACGCCGGTGACTTCCGCGACGCCGTCGACCGGCATGAAGGAACCTCCACCGACCGGCCCCTCGCTGTCGGCGACGGCAGCGGCCAACCGGAACCGGCCGGTGCGCATCCGCTCCCGCACATCCGCCTCCGCATCCCGGTCCCGGGCCGCGGCCTTCGCGTCGCGCTCCCGCGTCCCGACGTTGTCCCGGTCGGTACCGGGCGTGTCGAAACCGAGCGAGATCGCCGCCTGGGTCAGCCGGATCCACTCATCCTCCTCCGGGTCGAGCATCCGGGCACTGCCGGTCTCGCCCTGCGGCGGACCGTCGAGCACCAGAAGCGGGCAACGAGTCACCGACATCCCGGCCTCGTCCGCTGCGGCGGCCAGGGTCGGCGTGTTCTCCGCCACCCACTCCAGCGCCTGCGGTACGCCGAGTTCTCGCTGGCGGGCGAGCACCCGGCGTACATCCGCTGCGGCGAACCGTGCAGCGCCTAGCCTCGGGCGCGCATAGTACGGGTGACCGGTCGCGGCGATGAACAGTGTGAACGGCCCGACCTCCTCCACACGCGCACGGGTGCGCGGCGCGGCGTCGTAGTAGCGCTCCAGGCGGGGCAACAGCGAGTCGGGCACGCCACCAGTGTGGCAGTGCGCGCGCCCTCTGGCGATCGGGTTTTCAGGCCCAGTACCAGTCCCGGAACGGCCGTCGTCGCACGAGCGTGGCGCGGCTGCGGGTCGTCGCGGGAAACCACGCCAGTTCGCGTCCCGCTCCTGCGGCGGCGTGCGCGGACCGGCAGTGCACTCCGCGCAGCCCCGCATTGTGTACGGCGACGCCGATGGCCTGACAGGCCCGGTGGCCGACGAGCTCTCCCTCGGTGTCCACCGGATAGGTGGTCGGCAGCCCGAGCCCGTCAAGCCCCTCTGGGGTGTGCGCATCGGCGACGTCCTGACGGCGTGGCAGCGTGGCGACGGCGAGGTCGGGGCCGGTGTCCCCGCGCAGGTCCTCTGGCTCGTACGGCCACTGTGCGGCGAAACCGGCGACGTTCAACCGCGCGGTCATCAGGTCTTCGTTGAGGTAGAGGGTGCGCCAGCTGCCGGGAGGGTTCCACCGACCGCCGCGCAGGCGGGCGAACGACGGATCGAGGGGATCGTCCCACGCGCGTTCGGCGACACGGAACCAGTGCTGCCCATCGCGGAGCCGCTCGGTGATCACGCGTGCGCGTCACCGAACGCGAACATCTCCCGGCAGGCGTGGAGAACTCGTGACGTCTCGCCCGCGGCCCACAGATCCAGCAGCGACCGTTCACCGAGAGCGGGCGCCGGTCGGCGTACGACGGCCGGGATGCGCTCTCGCTTGAGGTGGTGGGTCAGCAGATCCGTGGCCGCCGCCAGGTCCGCGACGCGGGCCGTGCGGTCAGAGGGGACCCCGTCATCGAGCCATTTGGTGACTGCCTGCCGGGATACGCCGAACATCCGTCCCGCTTCGGCACGGCTGACCTGCCACACGTGCAGGATGCGCGCCAACTCCCGGCCTCCCCGGCGTCGCTCCAGCGACTCGGTGAACGCGTCCAGCCACCCGTCGTGGGCGGACTGCCGGGCGACGAGCCATCCGGCGGCCTCATCGGGCGCCAGGTCGGTGAGCGGGATCGCGGTCATGGCACCTCCTCAACCGCAACCATAACGCAACCGCAACCCAGACGCAACCCCGCGGGGTGCCTCACGGTGCCCTGGCCGGCTCAGCGTTCTTCGATGACCGCGTGCAGGAAGTCCTGGGTGCGCTGCTCGTTCGGAGCGGAGAAGATCTGGTCCGGCGGGCCCTCTTCGACGATCTGGCCCTGGTCGAACATCAGCACCCGGTGCGAGACGTCCCGGGCGAAGGTCATCTCGTGCGTCACGATCAACATGGTGATGTCGGTGGTCTCCGCGATTTCCCTGAGCACGTTCAACACGCCCGCGACGAGCTCGGGGTCGAGGGCGGAGGTGACCTCGTCCAGCAGCAGGATCTTCGGTTCCATCGCCAGGGCCCGCGCGATCGCCACCCGCTGCTGCTGGCCACCGGAGAGCTGGGTCGGGTGAGCGTCGGCCTTCGCCTCCAGGCCGACCCGCTCCAGCAGCTCGCGTCCGGTTTGCTCGGCGTCGCTGCGGCTCTTCCCGAGGACCCGGACCGGGGCTTCACTCACGTTCTGCAGCACCGACATGTTCGGGAACAGGTTGAACTGCTGGAACACCATGCCGATTGACGTCCGCATCTCACGGAGGTGTTTCTCGTTGGCCTCGACGAGGGTGTCGCCGCGGTACATGTGCCACAGAGGCTTTCCCTCCACCCAGATGTAGCCGCCGGTCAACGTCTCCAGCGTCATCAACAGCCGCAAGATCGTGGTCTTTCCCGAGCCGCTGGGGCCGATCAGCGTCACCCGCTCTCCGGGCTTGACGTTGAAGTCGAGTTCACGCAGCACGGTGAGGTCGCCGAACCGCTTCACCACCTTGTCGAAGGAGATGATGGTCTGCGTCGCATCAGGCGGCGACGGATTCGTCGTTGAGCTCTCAAGCGTGGCCAAGGCGTTTCTCCAACTTTCTCATTGCGACGGCACTCGGGTAGCTGGCAGCAAGGAAGATGAGGCCGGCGATCGTATACGGTTCGACATAGCTGTAGGCGTTGGAGCCCACGTCTGTTGCTTTCTGCACCATCGTCGGCGCGGAGATCAGCACCAGGAACGGTACTTCCTTCCACATCGAGATGACGTAGTTACCCAGCGACGGCAACACGCTCCGGATCGCCTGCGGCAGTACGACGAGGCGCCACTTGTCGATCGAGGAGAACGAGAGCGCAGTGCAGGCCTCCCATTGGCCCTTGGGGACGCCGTCGATTCCGGCACGATAGACCTCGGAGTAGTAGCAGGCGTAGTGGATCCCCAAGGTCACGACGCCTGCCGTGACCGCGGACAGCTTCAGCGGGAGCACCATCGGTGCCCCGAAGTAGACCGTTGCCAGCTGTACCGGTATCGGCGTACTCCGAACGAACTCGATGAAGGCCGTCAGGACCTGGCTGAGCCCCGGAACCTTGGCGCGCTTGATGATGGCGAAGATCAGCCCCAAGATGGCCGCGACGACCGAGCCGATCACGGTGACCAGCAGGGTGACGGTGATGAACGCCTTGATCAGGTCCGGAAGGATGTCGATGGCGAACTGGTTGTCCCAGGCGAGGATCATCAGGTGCCCACCTTCTCCAGGCCGGCCTCGACATCCTCCTCAGCCCCCGGTCCCTTGAAGGCGAAGAGACCGCCTTTCTCCCGCTGGCCGAGCCGTGCCTTGGCCTGTCGCTCCAGGAAGTGCATACCCAACGTCGCCAGGTAGGCGAGGACGAAGAACACCGCGAACTCCAGGCCGATCCAGATCCAGAAATGCCCCTCGCCCTGCCAGTAGTAGTAGCCCCGGGTGTAGAAGTCGAGAACGGAGATCAAGTACACCAACGGAGTGCTCTTCAGCAGCTGGATCACGAGGTTGCCGAACGGCGGGAGCATAAGGGGCACTGCCTGGGGGAGGATCACCCGTCGCATCCGCTGGAAGGACGTGAAGTTCAACGCCACCGAGCCCTCCCACTGGGGCTTCGGAACCGCGTTGATCGAGCCGCGGACCACCTCCGAGCCGTAGGCGCCGAAGTTCAGCCCGAGGGCGACGACCCCAGCGACGATCGCGTTCAGGCTGTATCCGGTCAACTGGGGGATGACGTAGTACATCCAGAACAGCTGGACCAGCAAAGAGGTTCCCCGGAACAGCTCGATGATGGTCCGGGCGATACCGCGTGCGGCTACCGACTCCAGACGCACCAAGAGGCCGAGCACGAACGACACAATGAGGGCGACGGCCGCGCCCACCACCGTCAAGATGACGGTCGTAACCAATCCGTCTAGGAGCGGATTGACCCACTGGCCGAGTCCGTAGTCACCCACGGTGAACGCGTAACCTCAGCCGTTACCCTTGCACAGCTTCTCGGTCGTCGTACCCTCGGGGACCTTGTTGTCCTCGGTGAACCCGAAGGGCTTGATGAGCTCCATCAGCTTTCCGGAGTCCTTGAGCTTCTTCAGTTGCTCGTTGAACGCATCCCGAAGGTCGTCAGAGCCGGTACGGAAGACAGCGCCACCGCAGGAGGTCGGCGGGACACCCTTGAGAACCTCCAGCTGGTCTGTGTACTTGCTTTGCTTCAGCGCCCACGCCAGTGAGGGGCGGGTGAGTGCGATGGCATCGATTCTCCCCTGGGTGAGCTGAAGCATTCCAGCCTGCTGGTTGGGGATGGTCTTGATCTTGCCCGCGCTGACTCCTGCGTCCTTGGCGAAGTCCCCTTCGATGGCTCCGCTGAACACTCCCAGCGTGGCGCCGCTGGAGGCCAGCGACTTGAAGTCGGAGAGGTTCTTCGGGTTGCCCTTCTTGACCATCAATGCTTCGCTGGCGCAGTAGACGGGTTCGGAGAACTCGGCCTTCTTGCACCGATCGGCGGTGATCGCCATACCGGCGGCGACGACGTCGAAGTGGCCGGAGTTGAGGCCGGGGATCAGTCCACTGAACTCGGTCTGCTTCGACTCGACGTTCTTGATGCCGATCGCGTGCCAGATGGCCTCTTGCACGGTCGGTGCCTCACCGGTGAGCTTGCCGTCCTTGCGGAAGCTGTACGGCTCCTCTCCGGAGATTCCGATGGTGATCGTGCCCTTGTCCTTCAAGTCATCAAGAGAACTGCCGCCACCGGACTTCGAACAGGCGGTGATCAGCGATGGTGCGACGACCGCTCCTCCCGCGACCAGTGCGCTGCGCTTGAGGAAGTCCCTCCGTGACCAACTGTGATCCGACATCGTGTCTTCGTCCCTTCGTGGCGTCGTCGTCTTCGCGCAGGGCCTGGGAACTGGCGGCCTGAACCCGTCCCGCAGCAAACCCTGCGTGTGACGCTATCAGCGTCGGGGCAGGCGTCAAGTCCCACACGCGCCGGGTGATGAACTTGTTACGTGCGTCGGCGGCCACGCGAACCGCCGTGCGTATGCGGGAATCACCGTCACTCGGGGCACAATAGGGACGTGCATCTCTATCGTGACGAGGGCGTCGTGCTGCGTACCCAGAAACTGGGGGAGGCCGACCGGATCGTCACGTTCCTGACCCGGGAGACCGGTCGGATTCGCGCGGTGGGCAAGGGGGTTCGGCGTACCAAGTCCAAGTTCGGTTCCCGGCTGGAACCGTTCATGCACGTCGACGTACAGTTCGCGCAGGGCCGCAGCCTGGACATCGTGACCCAGGTGGAGACGCTCACCCCGCTCTCGGCCGCGGTGGGCAGCGACTACGGCCGTTACACGGCAGGTACGGCGATGCTGGAGACCGCCGATCGGCTGGTCGTGGAGGAGAAGGAGCCGGCGGTCCAGCAGTACCTGCTGCTGCTGGGGGGGCTGCGTGCGTTGGCGCAGGGCGCGCACGATGCGACGCTGGTGCTGGACTCGTTCCTGCTGCGGTCGCTGGCGGTCGCGGGATATGCGCCATCGTTTGACGTGTGCGCCGGATGCGGTACGCCGGGACCGCACCGCAGTTTCAACGCGGCGGCGGGCGGCATGCTGTGCGGGGACTGCCGCACGCCGGGCGGCGCGCACCCTGCCCCGGAGACCGTGACGTTGCTGGGGGCACTGCTGGCGGGGGACTGGGTGACGGCGGAGGCGGTGCAGCCCCGGTTCCGGAAGCCCGCCAGCGGCATCGTGGCGGCGTACCTGCAATGGCACATCGAGCGGAACCTGCGCTCGCTGGCCTACGTCGAGCGCTGAGCCTCCGGCCGAGGCAGATCGCCGTGGGAGGGTAAGGGCGTGACCGACGAGGACGCCGACCGCTACGCGCACCCACCCGACGTACCCGCGGAGCTCATCCCGCGCCACGTCGCGGTGATCATGGACGGGAACGGTCGGTGGGCGAAGAAGCGGGGGCTCCCCCGTACGGCGGGGCACGAGGCAGGGGAGGCGGCTCTGCTGGACCTGGTCAAGGGTGCGATCGAGGCCGGCGTGCGATGCGTGTCGGCGTACGCGTTCTCCACCGAGAACTGGCGGCGGTCACCGGACGAGGTCCGGTTCCTGATGGGGTTCAACCGTGACGTGATCCGCCGCCGACGGGACGAGATGCACCAGATGGGGGTGCGGGTCCGGTGGGCCGGGCGCCGTCCGCGGCTGTGGAAGTCGGTGATCCGTGAACTCGAGGTCGCCGAGGACCTGACCCGCGACAACGACGTCCTCACGCTGACCATGTGCGTCAACTACGGCGGCCGGTCGGAGATCGTCGACGCCGCGAAGGCGTTGGCGCGCGACGCCGCGGCCGGGCGCGTCAACCCCGATCGGATCACGGCTCGCACGTTCACCGACGCGTTGTACGTGCCGGAGCTTCCCGACGTAGACATGGTGTTGCGGACGTCGGGGGAGCAGCGGATCAGCAACTACCTGCTGTGGCAGGCGGCGTACGCCGAGTTCGTGTTCATGGATGTGCTCTGGCCCGACGTCAACCGGCGGACCCTGTACGAGGCGATCGACATCTACGCCCGCCGCGACCGCCGCTACGGCACGGCGTAAAGCGCTGTGCCTCAGGCCCGCGCGACCCGCACCGGGGCCGACGGGGCGAGCCGACAGCCGCGCAGTGCGGCGGGTCGGTCGGGGGTAGGCGAGGCAAACTCACCGTTGCCGGGGCACGTTTGCCTTGTAGACGGTGCACCTGCCCCGTCTACAAGGCAAACGCAGCGGCAGCGGGGGCGGGGGGCGGCGCGCGAGAGCGGGAGGTGGGTGGTTAGCGGGTGGCGCAGGCGGTGCAGGTGCCGAAGATCTCCAGGGTGTGCTCGATCTCGGCGAACCCGTGTTCGCGTGCGGTCTGCCGCGCCCACTGCTCGACGGCGGGCCCGGCGATCTCGACCGCGGTGCCGCACTCACGGCAGACCAGGTGATGGTGGTGACCGGTGGAGCACTGCCGGTAGACCGACTCCCCCTCCGGGGTGCGGAGGACGTCGACCTCGTCGGCGTCGGCGAGCGCCTGCAGGGTGCGGTAGACCGTGGTCAGGCCGATCGCCTCCCCGTCACCCCGCAGCGCCGCGTGGATGTCCTGCGCGCTGCGGAACACCTCCGACCGGGCCAGGGCGGCCATGACCGCTCTGCGCTGCCGGGTGGGCCGGGTGCCGATCGGAACGTCAGTGCTCGTCATAGTGGTCTCCGTGGGGCGCGTGCCGGTGCCCGGCGTGGACGTAGTCGACGTGGTCCCCATGCGGTACGGCGAGGTGGCCGCAGTCGGGACCGTGCTGGTGTCCGTGGTCGGTGACCTCCTCGTGCGGCAGCCCCGCAGGGACCGGCTCGAACGGTGCGCGCAGCCGCCGCCGTCGGCGTACCAGCACCCCCACCGGCCAGGCGGCCACGAACACCGCCAGCGCCAGCAGCACGATCGTCGGGCCGATGTCGATACCGGAGTAGTGACCGGTCACGACGCCACCCACCGAGGCCGCCGCCCCGAGCACCATCGCCGCGGCCAGTGTCGCGGCGAAACTGCGGGACAGCTGTTGTGACGTCGCCACCGGCACCACCATCAGCGCGCTGACCAGCAATAACCCGACGGTGTGCATGGCCACGGTCACCGTCACCGCGGCCATCACCGACACCAACACGTTGTAGGCGTCGACGCGGATCCCGGTCACGCGTGCGAACTCCTCGTCCTGGCAGACGGTGAACAGCTGGGGTGCGAGCCCCACCGCCAGTACGACGACCACGAGCGACAGCACGACCACGGCCCAGACGTCGGCAGCAGTGACGGTGGTGATGGACCCGAACAGGTATCCCTCCAGGACCTCGGCGCTGGTTCCGGCGAGGCCGGCGATCAGCACACCTCCGGCAAGACCGCCGTAGAAGACCAACGCAAGCGCCACGTCCCCGCTGGTACGGCCGCGGGAGCGCACCACCTCGATCAGGACCGCCCCGATCACGGTCACCAGCGCGGCGAACCACACCGGCGACTGGTTCGTCAGCAAGCCCAGGCCCACTCCCACGATCGCGATGTGGCCCATCCCGTCGCCCATCAGCGACATGCGGCGTTGCACCAGGTAGGTCCCGATCGCCGGCGCCGCCAGGCCGGTGAAGACGGCGGCCACGAGCGCCCGTGTCGTCGTCGGGTCGCTGAACAGGCTCA
>CAYLOC010000143.1:7508-8866 GCA_964385195.1 uncultured Nocardioidaceae bacterium | reverse complement strand
AAGGGTGCGGACGTGGGACGCCCCAGCAGCCGGGGACGGGAGAAGCTGCTGGGGCGGACTTGTGGAGGTCTAGGCGTCGGAGCCCAACGTCACCTTGACCTTGTGGGGGGAGTCGTCACCGGGAGACTTCACTGTCAGGGTAATAGTGTCACCAGGACGGTAGGAGCGGACGTCGGCCACGAGGCCGTCGGCGCTGGTCACGTCGTCGCCGTTCAGCTTGGTGATCACGTCACCAGCCTTGAGGTCGCTCTCGGCGCCGGGACCGTCTGGGGTCACGCTGTGCACCTTGGCTCCGCCAGGGAGGCCGAGGTGTCCGGCGGCGTCGGTGACCTCGATACCGATCCGCGCGTGGGTGGGCTGCTGGTGGTGCCGTAGTTGCTTGACGATCGGCATCGCCTCGTTGATCGGAATGGCGAAGCCGAGCCCGATCGAGCCGCCTTGCCCGCCGTACACCTCGCTGGAGCTGGCGGTGCGGATCGCGGAGTTGATGCCCACGACCTCGCCGTCGAGCGTCACCAGTGGCCCACCGGAGTTCCCGGGGTTGATGGCTGCGTCGGTCTGGATCGCGGGGAAGATCGTGGCCGGATCGTTCACGTCCTCGCCATGGGTACTGACCGGGCGGTTCAACGCACTGACGATCCCGGTCGTCACGGTGCTCTTCAGCCCGAACGGGGCACCGACGGCGACGACCTGCTGACCGACCTGTAGCTTGTCGGAGTTGCCGAGGTCTGCCGGTGTCAGCCCGGAGATGTTGTCGGCCTTGATCACGGCCAGGTCGGTGAGGGGGTCCCGCCCGATGATGTGGGCCTTGCGGGTGGTGCCGTCGTTGAAACTGACGGCGAGTCGCCCGCCGTTGACCGCGAGCTCCGCAACGTGGTTGTTGGTGAGGATCTCACCGTCCGCGGACAAGATGATGCCCGATCCCGAACCGCTCTCGGTCGGCGAACTGGCATAGATCTTGACCACGGACGGCAAGACCTGCGCGGCCGCGCTCTCCGTCGTATCGGCAGCCGCACGGGTGCCGGCCGACGCGGAGGTTGAAGACGCCGTCGATTGGGTGGTGGTGTCCGGTGCGGCGGCGTTGTGGGGAGACGGGTTATTCATCAACGCCGCCCCACCGAACCCAGCGGCTCCTCCGGCGACGGCACCGACGAGGAGCGCGGCCGCGACAACGCGCCCGACCCCCATACCCTTCCGGGGACGCTGCGGGGGTGGGGCCGCAGGTCCTCCGTAGGAGGGGGGCGGGTACGTGCCGTAACTACTCACGCTTCACAGCATGTCGCGCGACACTGAACAGTCCCTGAGACGGCGCCCAAAGCTTTCTGTGAATGAGACCGCCGGGAACGGGTACGGCGAAC
>CAYLOC010000143.1:0-7408 GCA_964385195.1 uncultured Nocardioidaceae bacterium | reverse complement strand
CACGGCGGCTACTCGCTGCCGAAGTACCGGGGGGCCGCCTGCGGCGGCGGCCAGGTCGGTCTGGCGGTGGTGGGCTCCGGCTCTGGCTGCGGAGCAGGTCCGCGGTCGGGCGCAGCGTCCTGCGCCTGGCTCTGTGCCGTCGTCTGCCGCCGGGGCATCTCGGGGCCACCGGGGAGGGTGAGGGTGAACTCCGCACCGTGGGGGTCGATGTTGCGCGCCCGGATCGAGCCAAGGTGCCGCTCCGCGGCCTGGGCGACGATCGACAGGCCCAGCCCCGAGCCGGGCATCGTCCGCGCGTCCGCCGCGCGGTAGAACCGCTCGAAGATCATCGGCAGGTCCGCCTCGGGGATCCCCGGGCCCTCGTCGGCGACCGTGAGCTGCCCGCTGCGCAGCCGTACCGTCACCGTGCTGTCGGGCGGGCTCCACTTGGCCGCATTGTCCAACAGGTTGGTGACCGCGCGTTCGATCACCTGCTCCTCGCCGACGACCCACCACGTATGCGCGTCGACGTCGAACTCCACGGTCGGCGCCCTCCGTCGTACCCGCTCCACCGTGCGTTCGACGACGTCGGCAAGGTCGATCGGCTCCGGTGTGCGTTCCATCGGTTCGTCGCGGGCGAGCTCGACCAGGTCACCGACGAGGGTGGACAGCTCCTCCACCTGTGCGGTGGCGTCGGCGAAGATCTCGTTGCGGTCGTCGGTGCTCATCCCACCCTGGCGGTCGGCCTGGGCCATCAGCTCCAGGTTGGTGCGCAGGCTGGTCAATGGGGTCCGCAGCTCGTGCCCCGCGTCGGCAACCAGCCGACGTTGCCGGTCGCGCGAGGACCCGAGCGCGGCGAGCATGCCGTTGAACGACGTGGCCAGGCTGGCCAGCTCGTCGTCTCCGGAGACTTCGATCGGGGTGAGCTCCTCGGTCCGGGCGATGTGCTCCGCGGCCGCGCTGAGCCGCCGTACCGGACGCAGCGCCTGCCGGGCGACGAGCAGGCCGCTCACCCCAGAGACGACGATGCCGCCGACGCCGACGAGGAACAGCACCAGCCCCATCCTGTCCAGGGTGGCCTCGATCGACTCCTCGGACTGCATGAACATCAACGCGACTCCCGGGCTGGCGGGAACCGACACCGCCCGGTAGTCCACCGTGTCGCCGTCGCTCTCATGCACCGTGACGGTACGGAACGAGCGGGCGCGTCGACCCAGGGCAACCTGCAGCTCCTGGTGGGTCACGGGTTTGACCCAGGAAAGCTCGTTCTTGTTGGCGGAGGTAACCGAGCCCTGCGCGGTGTACAAGAAGATGTGCAGATCGGCCGCCCCGAGCACGTCGGACGGGACGTTCGAGAGGGTCGCGTTCTCCACCAGACTGGACTGCGCCGCGGCGTTGGCGCGAGTGAGCAGGTGGTCATCCAGCCGACCGTGCAGTTGGGATCGCAGCGTCAGATACGTTGCCAGCGCGGCGATCGCGACCGCGGCGCCGACCGCGCACGCGGCGAACAGCGCGATCCGGCTGGCGAGCGAGACCCGACTCACGGGGGTGACTCGCGCAACACGTACCCGACGCCGCGCACGGTATGGATCAGCCGGGACTCACCACCGGCCTCGGTCTTGCGGCGTACGTAGCCGACGTACACCTCCAACGAGTTCGCCGTCGTCGGGAAGTCGTATCCCCAAACCTCCTCGAGGATGAACGAGCGCTCCAGAACCCGCTTCGGTCGGCGCATGAACAGCTCCAGCAGGTCCCATTCGGTGCGGGTGAGCGTGAGGGGGCGGCCGTCCCGCTCGACCTCGCGGGTCACGGGGTTCATCGTCAGCCCCGCGAACGACAGCGGCGCTTCGTCCTCGACCCCCTCCGCACCCTTGCTGTGCCGCCGGAGCATGGCCCGCACCCGGGCCAGCAGCTCGTCGAGCGCGAACGGCTTGACCAGGTAGTCGTCGGCCCCGGCGTCGAGGCCGTCGACGCGGTCGTTCACGGAGTCGCGGGCGGTCAGGACCAGGATCGGTACGTCGTTGCCGGCGGCCCGGAGCGCCTTGGTCGTCTCGATGCCGTCCAGGCGGGGCATCATCACGTCGACGATCAGCGCATCCGGGGCGACGGAGTTGATCCGGGCCAGGGTCTCGACACCGTCAACCGCGAGGGCCACCTCGTACCCGTTGAACTGCAGCGACCGCCGCAACGACTCGCGCACCGAACGGTCGTCGTCCACGACCAGGATTCGCATACCGACAAGGGTGCCACGAGCGGCTGAGACCCCCCTGAGAGCGGTTCGTCCGACTGGCCCCCGCGGAATCACCCCTGGCTCGGTCGGACGAATCGGGGTGGTGGGTCAGAGCATGCGGGCCGCGGAGCCGGCGCGCTGGCCGTAGGAGCCGCCGAACAGGATCGCGTGTACCAGCAGCGGGTGGATCTGGTGCAGGGGGACCCGGTCCTGCCACCCGTCCGCCAGCGGAGCCACCTCGTCGTACACCTCCAGGATCCGGCTCAGGTGAGGCGCGCCGAACAGCGCCAGCATGGCGAGGTCGGTCTCCCGGTGGCCGCCGTGCGCAGCGCCGGCGTCGATCAGCCAGCCGGTGCCGTCGGCGTCCCACAACACGTTGCCGGCCCAGAGGTCCCCGTGGATCCGCGCGGGTGGCTCAGGGGGTCCGGCGACGTCAGCGACCCGCTCCATCAGGCCCTCGATCGCCTCGGCGTCCTCGGCGGAGACGGCCCCGCGGTCGCGGGCCACCTTCAGGTACGGCAGCACCCGCCGGGTGGCCCAGAACTCCGGCCAGTCGTCGGCGGGGGTGTTACTGAGCGGCACGGTGCCGACGTAGCCGTCGGCATCGGCCCCGAACCGGTCCGGTCCGGCTCGATGGGTGGCAGCCAGGGCACGGGCGAAGTCCTCGGCACCCTCGGACGTGGGGCGACCGTTCTCCACCCACGACAGCACCAGACAGTCCTCGGCGACAGCCAGCACCTCGGGCACAGGGGGGCCGTCTGCGACCTCGGCCAGCCACGCCAACCCCCGGGCCTCGGACTCGAAGAAGCCTGCCGGCGGGTGCAACCGGGTCTTCATCAGCGCGCTGCGGCCGTCGCTGAGACGCAGCCGGGTGGCGGTGCAGATGTCACCGCCGGCCACCGGATTGGTGGCCATCACGGTACTGTCCAGCAGCTGCTGCGCGCGTGCTGCGGTGGCGTTCATCTTGGGCACGTCACTGACCGTACGTCGAGTGGCGTCGCTGCACCAGCGCAGCCTACGGCCGCAGCAGCCGCGCCAGTTCCTCCACGAGTCGGTCCACGGTGCGTTCGATGATCACCAGGACGTTCTCGAAGCCGTCGCTGCCGCCGTACCAGGGGTCGGGCACGTCCGGCACGTCGGTGTGGTCGGTGACCTCGGGGTCGAACGTGCGGAACATCTGGACCCGGTCCCTCGCGTCATCGCTGGCGGCGAGGGCCAGGACGTCGTCGCAGTTGCGGCCGTCCATGACCAGAACGACGTCGTAGCGGGCGAACCAGGACGCGTCGAACGTCCGGGCACGGTGGCCGGTGGGGTCATAGCCGTGCGCGGTCAGGGTGGCTGCCGCGCGGGCGTCCATCGCATCACCCACGTGCCAGTCTCCGGTCCCGGAACTGTCCACCCGGACGTCGTCGCCAAGTCCCTCCTCGCGCGCGCGGTCCCGCAGGATCGTGGCCGCCATCGGGGACCGGCAGATGTTGCCCAGGCAGACCAGCGCCACACCGTACGGCGAGCCGGGATCGCGTGGCGGCGGGAGGGCTGCAGCACCGGCGGGGTTCATCGGCGACGCTTCCCGGGGAGGATCATCCCCACGACCCAGCTGACGAAGCTGACCACGATCGCGCCGAACAGCGCCGTGACGAACCCGTCGACATGGAAGCCGACGTCGATCTTGTCCGTCAGCCAGCTGGTCAACCAGAGCATGAACGCGTTGACGATGAAGAACATCAGGCCCAGCGTCAACAGGTACAGCGGCAGCGAGACCACCTTCACGATGGGCCGGATGAACTCGTTGACCAGGCCGAAGATCAACGCGACCACGACCAGCGTGATCAACCGGTTGACGTCGGTACCGGCGTCGGCCAGGTGCAGGTACCGGTTGGGCGATGCCTCCACCGTGATCCCGGTGAACAACCAGGCCGCCACGGCCAGCGCGCAGGCGTTGGCGATGACCCGGACGATCCATGAACTCATGGACATAGATGGTGCCATGCCCGGCAAGGCAACCCACGGATGGTGGAGTCAGCCGTTGCCGGTGGCGGTGAGCAGGGAGTTCTCGGCCGCCGTCAGGTGCTCCTCGAGCTCGGCGAGGGCCGCTGGTACGTCGCCGCTCTCCAGCAGGTCGACCAGCCGGCGGTGGTCGTGGACCTGCTCACGCAGGTTCCGGCGAGTACGGTCCAGGTGCGCCAGGCCCAGCCGGATCTCCTGCGCCAGCGAGTCGGCGGCGGCCACGAGCCGGTCGCTGCCGGTGAGCCCGACCAGGGCGCGGTGGATGACCAGGTGGGCCTCGGTCAGCGCGGCGGAGTCGATCTGGTCCACCGAGGTCATCTCGCAGTACTGGTCGAAGGCCGCACGGACCTGCTGTCGTTGCTCCTCGGTGGCCTCGGGCCATCGGCGTACCCCGGCACTTTCCAGGGCGCGCCGGGCCCGGCTGACGTCGCGGACGTCATCGGCGGAGAGCTCCTTCACCGCCACCCCGCGGTTCGGGACCCGTACGACGATGCCCTCGGCCACCAGCGTCCCCAGCGCCTCCCGGATGGTGCTGCGCGAGACCCCCATCGCCTCGGCCAACCCCACCTCTCGTAACGGCGTTCCGGGGGCCAGCTGGCCGGCGAACAGGGCCCGCCGCAACTCCTCCGCGGTCTGGTCGACCGTGGAGGACAACTCAAGCTGCAGGTCGTCGTACATGACTTCGACTCACCACCCTAGCGAGCGGACTGGGCTGGTGGTGGGCGTCAACCGTCCGCGGACGCCAGGACGATGTCGAACCGGACGCGGGACCAGGGCCGGTCTCCCAGGTCGCGACCATCGGGAGTCGGGGTTCCGGCCGCCTGCTGCTCGAAGTCCTTCACCAGCGATGGGCGGACGCCGAAGACGCTGTCGTCGTCCAGCCTCGGGTCGGTGCGCGGGAAGATGTGGGTCACCAGGCGCCGGTGCCCCTCGGCGGTGACCATGAAGTGCAGATGGGCGGCGCGCATCGGGGACCGGGCGGTCGCGGCCAGCAACGTGCCGACCGGGCCGTCGTCCGGGATCGGGTACGGCGTCGGTGTCACGCCCCAGAACCGGAACCCTCCCGTGGCGTCGGTGAGCAGGTGGGCGCGGGCAGCGGTGCGCCCGTCGGTGTACTGCACGTCGTAGCGCCCGCTCTCGTCGGCCTCCCAGACGTCGAGGCGGGCACCGGCGACCGGGCGGCCGTCGGGGTCGGACACCGTCCCTTCGACCCAGCACGGCTCGCCTGCTGCCCCGCCGGTGATGTCCCCGCCGAGCTCGACCCGGGGCGCGCCGTCGACGAAGAACGGCCCGAACACGGTGGCTTCGGTGATCGGACCGGATGCCGGGTTGTCGACGGTGATGGTCTGCATGGAGACGCCGAGTACGTCGGAGAGCAGGATGAACTCCTGTCGCTGGTCGTCGGTGATGTGCCCGACGTCGGTAAGGAAGTCGACCGCGGCCCTCCACTCCTGCTCGGTCAGTCTCGTCTCCCGGACGAACTCATGCAGGTGGCGGGTGAGAGTCTGCACCAGTGTCCGCAGCCGTTGGTCGGGGGCGGCGGCGAACGACGCAACAGCCTGCTGCTGCAACGCCTCCTCGCGCGCGTCCTGGTCGGGGGTCATACCGGATCGGCTCCTTCCCAGGCAGCGCGGAGCAAGCGGGTCAGGTTCTCCAGCGTGGGTGTGGTGGGGTTCCCCTCGGGTACGACGGGGAGGGTCGCCGCGGCGAGCGCGGAAATGTCCGCTGGTGGCATCCCGAGTTCCCGCAGTGAACGCGGCGCGTCGACGCGGTCACGCAGCCGCTGCAGCCCGCTCAGCCCGTCCGGCGCACCGAACGCGGTCCCGAGCCGCTGATCGGCCTCCGGGGCCGCGGGGGCGTTGAACGCCAGGACGTAGGGGAGGACGACGGCGTGGGTCTGTGCGTGCGGGAGGTCGTAGCGTCCGCCGAGGACGTGGCAGATCTTGTGATGCAGGCCGGATCCGGCGCTGGAGAACACGGTCCCGGCCAGGTAGCCGGCGTACAGCGCCTGCTCGCGCGCGTCAAGGCCGGCCGGGTCGGCAGCGATGGCCGGCAGGGCGGCGGTCATCGCCTGGATGCTCTCGACCGCCAGCGCACGGTTGATCGGGTCGGAGCGTGGTGCCCACATCGCGTCCACACCATGCGCGAGGGCGTTCATGGCGGAGGCGACAGTGTCCGGGACCGGCAGCGACACGGTGAGGGCGGCGTCGTAGACGACCGCCCGCGGAAGGACCCGGACATCGACGCCGGTGGTCTTGCGCCCCTGCTCGGTCAGTCCCCACACGCTGCTCGCCTCGGAGCCGGCGTACGTCGTGGGCACGGCGACGATGGGCAGGCCGCTGGTCAACGCGACCGCCTTCGCCAGGCCCGTGGCCGAGCCGCCGCCGACACACACCAGGGTGTCGGCCCGGCACTCCTCGGCGGCCTGACGGGCGCGGCGGGCGACCCCGACCGGGACGTGCCGGGCCACCTCGTAGTAGCGGCAGGCGACGGGGAGGCCTGCGGTGATCCGCTCACTGGCCACCTGTGCTGAGCCGGAGGCGATCACCATGATCCGCTTCGGCCCGAGTCGCCCGACCTCGGCGCGGAGTCCCGCGTCGGCCTCCCCGGCGCCGAACCGCACCCGTTGAGCGTGGCTCTCGTGCTCAAAACGGAGTGTCACCAGGCTCACCTCATGTCTATTGTGACTCCCATGCCATCCGATCCGCTCCTCGGAGCCAGCCGGGTCCTGGTGTACGGCGTTACCGGCTCCGGCAAGACCACGGCGGCAGCACGCATCAGCGGGGCCACCGGGCTGCCGTGGCACAGCGTGGACGACCTCACCTGGGAACCGGGCTGGGTGGCGGTGGCGGAGGAGGAACAGCGCCGCCGGGTCTCCGCGATCTGCGCCGAGGACCGGTGGATCCTGGACACCGCGTATGGCACGTGGCTGGATGTCCCGCTCGCGCGGGCGCAGCTGGTGGTCGCGCTGGACTATCCGCGGTGGCTGTCGCTGCTCCGGCTGACCCGTCGCACCGTGCAGCGGAACCTCGACAAGGCCCCGGTCTGCAACGGCAACGTGGAGACGTGGCGCAACACCTTCTCTCGTGACTCCATCGTGTGCTGGCACTTCCGCTCGTTCGCCCGGAAACGCGCCCGCATCCGTGCCTGGGAGGCCGACCCGGAGCGCCCCCGGGTCCTGCGCATGACCCG
>CAYLOC010000142.1:0-8972 GCA_964385195.1 uncultured Nocardioidaceae bacterium | reverse complement strand
CCGCCACTCTGGGCACCGTCACCGGCGACCGTCCGCGACCGATCGTGACCTGCGTCACTCGGCCGCGGAGTACGCCGATCGATCGTCTCACCATCTGAGCATAAGGCTCGTATAGTGAGATTTGGTCTTGTCGTCTCACCACCTGGACGGAAGGATGGGGGTCATGAGCGATGCCCCCCTGCCGACCTGGTACCTCGTGGCCCGGCGCCACGTGGACTTCGGCATGTGGCGCAGCATGATGTGTCTCCCCGCTTGACCTCCGCCCCCATCCCTTCGTCAAGAATCCGGGTTCCTCATGACCGCTCCAGCATTGATCGCCCTCAGCCGAGGCAGCACCGACCCCCGCTGTGCCCGGACGGCACGCGAGATCGTGTCGCTCACCCGTACGCTACGCCCGGGTCTTCCCGTCGAGGTCGCGTTCCTTGATCACCGCCGTCCGCCGTTGGTCGACGCTGTACGCCGACTGGCCGGGCGCGGAGTGCGCGAAGCCGTCATCGTACCGCTGGCGGTCTCTCCCTACGACGACCACGGCGCTGCCGAGGCCGCCGTCGCCGAGGCCGACGCCGCGGTCCCCTCCGTCGCGGTCCGCACCTCCACCCCGCTCGGCCCCGACCCCAGCCTCCTCGGTGTGCTGGATGCCCGCCTCCGCGCGGCCCTGCGATCCGCCCACGTACGCGAGTTGGACGCCCTGGTGCTGGCGGCCGTCGGGTCACCGGACACCCGCGCGAACGAGGTCTTCGCCCGGCTGGCCCGTACCTGGGGCAACCGGCACCGGCTCCCGACCAAGGTGGCGTTCGCCTCCACCTCCCCGCCCTCGACGGGCGAGGCGGTGCGCGCGCTGCGTTGGCGGGGGCGACGGCATGTCGCCGTGGGGTCGCTGTTCCTCACCGAAGGGGACCTGACCCGCGACGCACGCGATCTCGCCCTGGAGGCCGGCGCCGTCGCCGTGTCGGAACCACTGGGAGCACACGAGGAGGTCTCGCGTCTGCTCGTGGCCCGCTACTCGGTCGGCGCGTTCCAACTGGTGGACATTCCCGCCTGAGCCGGTCGCACGCGGCAGGGTCCCGGTGCCGCCCGGCGCGGCCCCTGGTTGACTCCCGTCATGCGGCATGCACCCAGCCGGTATCCGCAGTTCGTGCGGTTCTGGATCGCCGATGCCGTGTCCTGCATGGGCACGTTCATCTCCGGACTGGCGCTGCAGCTGCTGCTGATCGATACCCTGCACGCCGACCAGGCGGCGCTGGGCTGGGTGAAGTCGGCGCAGTGGCTGCCGTTGCTGCTGTTCGGGATGCTCGCGGGAGTCGTCGTGGACCGGGTACGCCGACGCCTGCTGTTGGTCTCTGCTGACGTGTGCTGCGCACTGCTCTTCGGCGCCATCACCGCGTTGGCGTTGTCCGGCCAGCTCAGCGTCTGGTTGCTCGCGGTGCTCGTGTTCGCGGCCGGGACAGCGTCGATGGTGTTCACCGCCGCACACCAGTCGTTCCTGCCCAGCCTGGTTCCCGCACCGGTCCTGGGGTCGGCCAGCGCGCGCATCGAGCAGACCTGGACGGCGGCACAGTCGGCCGGCCCAGCGGTTGCCGGCGGCATCGTCAGCGCATTATCGGCGCCGTTCGCGGTCCTGGCCGACGCCGTCTCCTACGCGGTCTCCGCGGTCCTGCTGTCCACGGTCCGCGTTGACGAGGCGCCGCGACCCGGGCGTGCTCGTCCCGGGCGTGCTCGCCCCGGGGATGGTGTCCTCGCCGACCTGAAGGAGGGGGCCCGCTGGGTTTACCGCCACCCCATGCTGATGCCGTACGCCGTATGCCTGCACGCCTGGTTCTTCTGCAACTCCGTGGTGACCACGGTGCTGGTGTTCTTCGCGGTGACCGACCTCGGGCTGAATGCGGTACAGATCGGTGTGGTGCTGGCCAGCACGGGGCTGTCCGGGGTGGTCGGTGCCGGGTTCGCTCCCCGCCTGGCGGACCGATGGGGGCCGGGCAGGGTGTGCGTGCTCGCGGACTGGCTGACGCCGGCGGGTTACCTCCTGGTGGTGACCGCGACGGCCGGGGCAGGCGCGTTCGCGATGCTGATAGCCGCGCAGCTCATCGTCGGAGCCGGGCTGGGGCTGAAAGGGCCACCGGAGACGACGTACCGGACGCTGGTCACACCGGACCGCCTGCGTGGCCGGATGAACGCCACCATCCGGTCGCTGAACTGGGGCTCGATCGCGGTGTCGGCGCCGTTGAGCGGCTGGGCGGCGACGGTGTGGGGGAACGTCCCGGTCATCTGGGCCGGCACCATCGGTCTCACCGTCACTGCCGCCGCGTTGACCATGTCACCGTTCCGCTCCGCGACCTACCCCGTGAGTGCTGCGGCAGCAGATGGTGCTCCCTCGCCGCCGTAGACAACGATCTGCTGCCAAACCACTCGCCTCGCCCCCCGCGGTGGGCGCGAGGCCCAGGCGCCGGGTGGTTGCGTCAGCGGTTGAGCGCGTGCCGGTGCTGACCGCCGGCCACCTCATGACGCCGGTGGCTGGCGAACAGCGACACCGCCACCGCGGCGACGCCGATCTCAAGCAGCACGGTGAGGAACCCACCGAGGTCGAGGACGTGGTCGCCCACGAACCCCCCGATGATGGACCCCACCAACCCGAGCAGGATCGTGGGCAGGATCCCCAGGCCACGTGTGCCCGGAACCACGAGCCTGGCGAGTCCCCCGATGACCAGGCCGACGATCGCCGTACTGATCAACGCCCAGGCCGCGATGCCGATCAGTGGCAGGACGACGAACAAGACGACGAAAAGAATGATCAACCCCATGAGCATCCTCCCAGCGTACAGGGTGGAACCGCGGTGAACCGGCACTTCGGTCACGCCGCGTCCACACGGACACGGCCGGGGGCCCAGTGACTCCAGCCGGCCTCGACCCATTGGTCCCGGTCCAGGGTGTGCCGGGCGTCGATGACCCGTGGCCGCCGTACCCGTGCGGCCAGCGCCACCGGGTCCAGCGCGGCGAACTCGGCCCACTCGGTCAGGTGCAGCACCAGGTCCGCGCCACGGATCGCCTCCTCCGCGCTGTCGACGTACTCCAGGCCGGGAAAGGCGCGCCGGGCGTTGGGCATCGCCTGCGGGTCGTGGACCCGCACCTGTGCCCCGAGCAGCTGCAGTTGGGCCGCGACATTGAGCGCCGGAGAGTCGCGGACGTCGTCGGTGCCCGGCTTGAACGCCGCACCCAGTACGGCGATCTGTGCACCCAGGACGTTGCCGTCGCAGAACTCCTGGGCCATCTCCACCACGCGCCGGCGCCGTCCCATGTTGACCGCGTCCACGTCGCGCAGGAGTGACGCGGTGTCGTCGGCGCCCAGTTCCTCGGCGCGCGCGGTCAACGCACGGACGTCCTTCGGCAGACAGCCGCCACCGAAGCCGAGCCCGGGTGAGAGGAACTTCGGCCCGATCCGGTGGTCCTTGCCCAGCGCGTCGGTCAGCGCCAGCACATCGGCACCGGTGGTCTCGCACATCTGCGCGACGGCGTTGACGAAGGACACCTTGGTGGCAAGGAACGCGTTCGCGGAGACCTTGACCAGCTCGGAGGTGACCAGGTCGGTCACGACCAGCGGTACGCCGGCATCCAGCAGGTCGCGGTAGATCTCCCGGAGCTGCTTCTCGGCCTGCTCCGTCGCGACCCCGATCACGAGCCGGTCCGGCCGGAGGGTGTCGGCGACCGCGGTGCTCTCCCGCAGGAACTCCGGGTTCCACGCCACCTCCACGTCCACACCGGCCGGTGCCGTGGCCCGTACCCGGTCCTGCAGCGACTGGGCGGTGCCGGCCGGGACGGTGGACTTGCCCACCAGCAGCGCGTCGCGGGTCAGGTGTTCGACGAGCGCGTCGACAGCGGTGACCACCTGCGAGGTGTCCGCCCCCATTCCGTCGCGCTGCTGTGGGGTCCCGGTGCAGAGGAAGTGGATGTCGGCGGCGGACGCAGCCTCCGCCATCGACGTCGTGGCCCGGAGCCGGCCGGACGCGACGTGCCGCTCGACCAGCTCGGGCAGGCCGGGCTCGTAGAACGGGAGCTCGCCGCGGTTGAGCATCTCCACCCGGTCCGGGTCGCGCTCGACGCAGACCACGTCGAACCCGAGCTCGGCCAGACACGCGGCATGGGTGACGCCGAGGTACCCGGCGCCGATCACCGAAAGGCTCTTGGTCATCGGAACTCCTTCATCTCTGGGACGGTGCATAAGGCGTTGATCTCGGGTGACTCCGCGAGTCGGCGGGCGACGACGTCCCCTCCGGGGCGGAACGCGTACACGGCAGCGAGCCGGAGCCAGGTCGTGAGGCGGTAGTACGGGATCTGCTCGGTGACCGCGGGGGCGGGACCGTAGCCGTCCAGCAGCGCATCCGCGCAGAGTCCCGCGCGCTCCCCCGGGCTCTGCCCCTGCCAGACCCGCAGTTGCAGGTGAGCCAGGAGGTTCCCGAGGTCCAGCGCCGGCGATCCGGCGGCGGCAAGGTCGAAGTCCAGTACGCCGACCGGCTCGCCGGAGGCGAGGAACAGCTGCCCGTCGTGCAGGTCACCGTGGACCAGCCCCGCCCGGGCGGGCGTGGTCGCGTCCAGTTCCCGCCCCACGGTCGCCAGCCGGCGGAGCAGCTCCGGCGCCTGCGGCAGGACGCCGTACTGCTCGGCGACCCGGAGCCAGGCCCGGGTGGTGTCCACTTCGTCGCCGGCCAGGTGCCGCCGACGAGCGGGAGGCGGGTTCCGGTGCAGGTCGGCCACGGCGCGGCCCACCGCATACCCGGCCTCGCGTACGTCGTCAGGGCTCGCGCTCGCGTCGGCGAGAACCGCGGTCAGTGAGCGGCCGGGCAGCGCCGCGGTGGTGAGGCTGCTCGTCTCCGGATCGGCGGAGACCAGCGTCGGAACCCGCACGTGCGGAGTGTGCGGGACCTCGGTGGTGACCAGCGCGGCGTCGTACCGGCTCGGCCGCACCACCTTCGTGTAGTGCCCGTCGCCGCACCGCACCACCGCGCGCCGCTCGACCCGGTGCGCGACCAGCGCCGCGCCGTTCCGGGTGGCGACGCGCGGCAGGTCCGTCAGCCGCCGGTCTGCTCCATGCGCCTGCACCAGCACCCGTGGGCCGACTTGCTGGACCGCGTCGGGGTCGGGACAGGTACGGCGGGTCGCTCGCCATCGCTGCGCCGTGCGGTCGATACTGCGGTTCCACTGTCCGGCCAGCACCGCGCCGTCGGGGTCCCGGAGTTCCAGAGACAGGTGGTCCGGTCCCTTCGGAACCGCCTTCTGCAGCCACAGCCCCGTTCCGCGCAAGGCGGCACGGACCTCCTCCATCGGCGTCATCGCAGGGCTCCGCTCCGGTCCGGCACCAGGTGCTCGGATGCCGCAACGATCCGGCGTACGTGGTCGGGCCACTCCGGCGTACGGCGACGGAACGGCTCGACCGCGCGGCGCAGCAGGTGCAGGGCGGTGTGGGTAGCGAGCAGCTCCGGGTCCGGCGGGTCCAGCACCCGTCGGTAGCCGTCCGCCAGCCCCGCCATCACCTCGCGGGCCGTCCCGGGTCCCAACACCCCCATCGCCTCGTCACGCAGCAGCGCTGACCACGTGGCGGCGAGGTCGGTCACCGGATCACCGAGGCAGGCCCGGTCCCAGTCCAGCAGGCCGACCGCGCCGTCGCCGCCGAGCACGATCTGGTCCGCGGAGAGGTCGCCGTGGAGGGGCCGCAGGGCCCCGGTGTGCGACGGCAGGTCCCCCGTCCGGGCGACACCGGCCGCCACGTCCGCTTCGAGGTCCGGCAGCAGCCGGGTGACCACGCTGGCTGCCTCGTCGGCGTGCCACGCCGGACCGGCCGCGTCGTCTACGGGCAGCATGGGCAGGTCGGAGGCATGGACCCGGGCGATCGCCGCGCCGATCCGTGCCAGCGTCCGGCTCGGCACGACCCCGCGCCGGAGCGAGGTCTCGACGGTGTGCCCCTCCAGCCACTCCACGGCTACCAGCCCGTACCGCTGGTGGTCGGCGACGAGGGCAGGGGCGACCGCACCCAGCCGCCCGAGTGCGCGGTAGCGGGTGTGGACGGCGGGCTGCTGCGCCGGTGGTACCACGCGGAGCAGCAGCGTGGGCTCCCCGTGGCGGTGGAGGGTGGCCACGATCCGCCGGTGCGGGTTGTACCGCAGGATCGTGGTACTCGGCCGACCCGGTCCCGTCAGCCGACCCGGTCCCGACGGGAGGCCGAGTCGGCGTACGCCACGCCCGGGGTCCAGCACCTCAGCGGCACCGGGGAGATCCCGGTCCGCCGCCACCGTGCCGACCAGGAACAGGGTGTCGGGGTCGCTGTACAGGATGGAGCCGGGCGGCGCCTGCTCGAGGTCCTTGTCGAACTTCGCTGCCGTGGCCGCGGCGTAGCACCTGGCGCTGCCGTGCACCGGACCGTTGTCGGTGTGGATGCACAACCCCAGGACCGCGCTGGTTCCCGGCTTGTAGCGCAGGTTCAACGGCTGCACCGAGCCTCGGCCGGAGACCCCGGCAACCCGTCGGGTGAGTGCGTCGGGGTCGAGGAGCAGCCGGAGTCCGGGCAGCCCGGTCTCCCTGGCAGCCAGGGCGCTCTCAGCGGGCGTGAGCATCGGATCTCCCTTCCGGTAGCGGCATGGTGGCGTCGACCTCTGCGACCCGGCCGTGTTCGAGCCAGACCACGCGGTCACAGTCCGCGGCCGCGGCCGGGTCGTGGGTGATGAGGAACGTGGTCCGTCCCTCGGTCAGCCGGTCCAGCGCGGTCGCCACCTCGCGGGCGGTGTCCTCGTCGAGGCCGGTGAGTGGCTCGTCGAGTACGACGATCGGCGCGTCCCGGACCGCGGCGCGGGCGATCGCGATGCGTTGGCGCTGTCCTCCGGAGAGGGTGGCGCCGCGTTCGCCGACGACAGTGTCGTAGCCGTCGGGCAGGGCGCGGATGAACTCGTCTGCCCCTGCGACCCGGGCGGCCGCTTCGACGTCACTCTGGTCGACGTCGGTCAGGCCGGCGGTGATGTTGTCGCGGATCGTGGTCGCGAACAGCACGCTTTCCTGCAGCACGATCGCCACCTGGGACCGCACCGACTGCAGGGTCAGGGTGCGCAGGTCGTGGCCGTCGATCCGGACGACACCGCGGTCGGGGTCGCGCAGCCGCGACAACAGCATCACCAGCGTGGACTTTCCGGCGCCGGAGGGCCCGAACAGCGCGACCCGCTCCCCCGGGTGTACGACGAGGTCCAGCCCGCGCAGGGCGTACCGGCCGGGTTCGTAGGCCAGCCATACGTCCTCCAGCCGCACGTCGCCGTAGAAGCGGCGGGCCGGGCGGGCGTCTGGTGCGTCGCGCACCTCCGGGTCGGTCTGGAGGATGTCCACGATGCGTTCCGCGGAGGCGGCGGCCTGGGCGATCCGCCCGGTGTACTTGGCGAGGTCGCGCATGGGTTTGAAGGCCGCCTTGAGGTAGGTCAGGAACACCACCAGGTCCCCCGGGCTCAGCGCCCCCGCGAGGACCCGCTGCGCTCCGAGGTAGAGCACCAGGCCGGTCGCCAGCCCGACGAGGACGTCGGTCCGCCGTTCCAGGCCGGCCGACAGCCGTTTGGACTGCACACCGTCGCGCAGCGACTTGGAGTTGCTGCTGGCGAAGTGGCGCTGGTTCTGCTCCTCCAGGCCGTAGGACTGCACCACCTGCATCGCTCCGAACGTCTCCGCGGCGGTGGCGGCCAATGCCCCCTCGGCGCGGCGCTGGGTGCGGGAGACGCCGTGGATCCTTCGTGACATCCGCAGGCTGGTGACCCAGAACAGCGGGAAGACCACGAGCATCGCCAGCGCCAGCTGCCAGTCCAGCACCGCGACCACCACCAGCATCCCGAGCAGAGTGACGGTGTTGCCGAACAGCGGAAGGGCGGCGGTGATCGCGACCTCCTTCAGCCGCCCGACGTCGCTGGTCATCCGCGTGACGAGGTCCCCGGTACGTGCCTTGTCGTGGAAGGACATCCCGAGGGTCTGCAGGTGCGCGTACAGCCGGCCGCGGACTGCGGTCAGCAGCCGGTTACCCGCCAGGGCGAACGACAGGGTCGACAGGTAGGCCGCACCGGCACGCAGGGCCGCTGCGGCGACCACGGCAAACGCGGCCAGCGCGATCACGGTGCCGATGCCGACCGGGAGCGCCACGGCCGGGCCGCCGCCGGGAATGGCAGCGACCACACCGTCGATGACGAACTTCAGCGGCCACGGCTCCACCAGCCGGAAGACCACCTCGGCGAGCAGCGCGACGAACCCTCCGGTCAGCAGCCGGCGTTCCCGATGCAGCTCGGGCCGGACGTAGCGCAGCGCGCTCCGCAGGCCGGGAAGGGACTGGCGCAGCGTGGTCGGCTTGGCCCTGCTCATCTCAGCCCACCGCCGATCTCGCGGGGACAGCCGTGACGGCCTCGGGGAGCCGCAGCCCGGCCAGGTCCAGGGTGCGGGCGACCACCATCCGCCAGTCGTGCCGGCGTACGGCGGCCTCCCGCGCCGCGGCCCCGAGCCGGTGCCGGCGTACTGGGTCCGCGCCCAGCCCCCGCAGAGCACCGGCAAGTGCGACGGGGTCGTCCGGGGCGACCAACACCCCCAGATGGCCGTGGTCGAGAACGTGCGGGATCTCGCCGACGCGGGAGGCGATGACCGGGAGCCCTGCGGCCAGGTACTCATAGATCTTCAGCGGGGAGAAGTAGAAGTCGGCCAGGTCCGGGTACGGCGCGACCGCCACGTCCATCTGCGCCAACATCCCCGGGATGTCGGCCGGGGGGACCGCGCCGGTCATGTGGACCACGTCCGCGATCCCGAGGCGGGCAGCGTGGTCGGTGATGTCGTGGCGCTGGGGGCCGTCGCCGACCACGAGCAGCCGCCAGGAGGGCTGCTCCCCCGCCAGCCGCGCGATCGCCTCGACCAGGGTGGGGAGTCCGTGCCACGGCTTGAGCGTTCCGATGAAACCGGCCGTGAGCGGTCGGCTCCCG
>CAYLOC010000141.1:0-8973 GCA_964385195.1 uncultured Nocardioidaceae bacterium | reverse complement strand
TCTTGCCCAGCTCGACGTTGCCGACGACGTGGTCCAGGGCCTGGAACAGCCGCTTGGGCTGGTCGCCTCTCTTGACGTACGTCGACTCCTTGGCGACGTAGCCGGGCAGGTACGGCCCGTCGTAGCGCGCCCGGTCGACGAGCGTGTGCCGTGTCTCGCCGTACGCCGCGATCGCCGCGGTGCGGATCGTACCGTGGTCGTCGCTGACGTCGTGCGGCTCCTCCAACACGGTGGCACCGGCCCGCTGCGCCTGCGCGATGCACTTGTCGACGTCGGGGACCTCCAGCGCGATGTCGACCACGCCGTCGCCGTGCGCGCGGTGGTGGTCCAGCAGCGGACTATTGGGGTCGACGCCGCCCTTGACCACGAACCGGATCGAGCCGGACTTCAGCACGAAGGACTTGTGGTCGCGGTTGCCGGTCTCCGGGCCGCTGTAGGCGATGAGATCCATCCCCCACGCGGACTGGTAGTACTGCGCGGCACGGGTGGCGTTGCCCACCACGAACACCACCGCGTCCCACCCGGTGACGGGGAACGGGTCCTTGTCCTCGTCGTACTCCACCAGCCCGACAAGCTGCTTGAGCTGGTCAAGGGTGAGTTCTGCCTGTTGTTCCTCGGGGGTCAGCATCTCAGTCATGACTGCACTATGGCCACCACCAGGCAGTCTGTGCAAGAGTGGAGCAAAACCCTGAACAGTTTGTCCAGCCGATCGCGGGGATCGTCCGGAGTTGTGCGCACGATGACCAGGCAGATAGCCGTTCGATGCAGGAGGTACGACGATGGCCGTGGACACCTTGGACGCCGCGATCTTGCAGCTGCTCGCCGACGAGCCGCGCATCGGCGTCCTGGAGGCGTCCCGACGACTGCAGGTGGCGCGCGGGACGGTGCAGTCACGGCTGAACCGGCTCACCCGCTCCGGGGTGGTGCAGGGCTGGGGACCCGACGTGGACACGGCCGCGCTGGGCTACCCCGTCACCGCGTTCGTCACGCTGGAGATCCGGCAGAGCAGCGGCCACGACCCGGTGCGGGAGCATCTCGACCTGGTCCCGGAGGTCCTGGAGGTGCACACCGTGACCGGCGCGGGCGACCTGTGGTGCCGCGTGGCCGCCCGGTCGAACGCGGACCTGCAGCGGGTGATCGACAGCATGGTGTCCTACCCCGGGATCGAGCGGGCCGCCACCACGATCTCCCTCGCCACCCAGATCGGCTACCGGGTGCTCCCACTGGTCGCCGAAGCGGCCCGCCGAGAGGCGGATGGTAGCCAACTCCACAGGTGATGTGCGACACTTCCGTCGTCAACCTTTACTACGGATCGTCCGGCACGTACCTGCCGGTGAAGGGAAGGCCGTCATGGCACCTGTCACGTTCTCCAACGCCACCTGCGTCTACCCCGGCTCCACGCAGCCTGCGGTCGACAGCCTCAACCTCGATATCGGGGACGGCGAGTTCATGGTCCTCGTCGGGCCCTCCGGATGCGGTAAGTCCACGTCACTGCGGATGCTCGCCGGGCTGGAGGAGGTCACCGAGGGCAACATCTACATCGGCGACCGCGATGTGTCCGACGTGCCGCCGAAGGACCGCGACATCGCCATGGTCTTCCAGAACTACGCGCTCTACCCCCACATGTCGGTGGAGGAGAACATGGGCTTCGCGCTGAAGATGGCCGGCGAGAGCAAACAGAGCCGGCACCAGCGCGTGGTCGAGGCCGCCGAGCTGCTCGGGCTCACCGACTTCCTGGGCCGCAAGCCGAAGGCGCTGTCCGGCGGGCAGCGGCAGCGGGTCGCGATGGGCCGGGCGATCGTGCGGAACCCCCAGGTGTTCTGCATGGACGAGCCGTTGTCCAACCTCGACGCCAAGCTGCGGGTCACCACCCGCACCCAGATCGCACAGTTGCAGCAGCGTCTGGGTGTCACGACCGTCTACGTCACCCACGACCAGGTCGAGGCGATGACGATGGGCGACCGGGTCGCCGTACTCAACGACGGACTGCTGCAGCAGGTCGACACCCCACTGAACCTGTACGACGACCCGCAGAACCTGTTCGTCGCCGGCTTCATCGGCTCGCCGGCGATGAACCTGCTCGACGCGACGTTGACCGACGACGGCGCCCTGGTCGCGGGTACGACGATCAAGGTGCCGATCACGGCGGCGCAGCGGGCCAAGCAGAACGGTCCGGTCAAGATCGGCGTACGCCCGGAGAACTTCAGCGTCGCCGCCAACGGCGACGGGCTGCCGATCACGGTGTCGGTGCTAGAGGAGCTCGGTGCCGACGCTTATGTCTACGGTCTTGCCGACACCGAGAAGAGCGAGGCCGGCACCGGCGGCACCAACGTCATCGCCCGGGTGGAGGCACGACGCCGGTTCCAGAAGGGCGAGACGGTGCGGCTCACCGCTGACCCGTCCAGGATCCACGTCTTCGACACCGCAAGCGGGGCGCGGATCAGCGACTCGGCCTAGCGGCCCAGTCCCGGATCCGGTCGATCCGGGACTGTAGCTCCGCCGCCGACGCGGCCACCGCCGGTCCGCCGCCGCACTGGCGTCGCAGCTCGGCGTGGATCGCGCCGTGCGGCTGGCCGGAACGGTGATGCCAGGCGGCGACGAGGGAGTTCAGCTCCCGGCGCAGTTGCCGGAGTTCCCGGTGCCGGGCTGGTGCCTGGGCGGGGTCCGCCGGTTGGGCGCGGAGGTGCGCGGCCTGCTTGCTGTTCAACAGCGCGCGCACCTGGTGCGGCTCCAACAGCCCGGGGATACCGATGAAGTCCGCCTCGGCGTCGCTGCCGACCGCGACCTCCCCCTCGCCCCCGTACTCGCCGCCGTCGTAGACGACCTTGTCGAACGACGCCTGGCTGGACAGGGCGGCGTACCCCTCCTCGGGCTCGTCGGCAAGGCCCTGCTGGTCCTCGGCTCGCGCAGCAAGGCTCTCCAGCAGATCCTCCTCGTCCCGCACGGGTCGGCGCAGGACGTGGTCACGTTCGACCTCCATCTCCGCGGCGTACTGCAGCAGATGCGTCACCGACGGCAGGAAGACCGACGCGGTCTCGCCGCGGCGCCGGGCCCGCACCAGCCTCCCGACGGCCTGGGCGAAGAACAACGGTGTCGCGGTCGTGGTGGCGTAGACCCCCACGGCGAGCCGGGGGATGTCGACGCCCTCACTGACCATTCGTACCGCGACGAGCCAGCGGGTGGTCCCCTCGCGGAACTTGGCGATCTTGCCGCTGGATCGCCGGTCGTCGGAGAGTACGACGGCGGGGCGCTCGCCGCTGATCCGTGTCAGCAGGGCGGCGTAGGCGCGTGCGGAGGCCTGGTCGGTGGCCACGACGAGGCCGCCGGCGTCCGGGACATTCCGGCGTACCTCGCTGAGCCGTCGGTCCGCGGTCTGGAGCACCGCCGGAACCCACGCACCGTCGGGGTCGAGGGCGGTACGCAACGCCTGGGCGGCCTGGTCGCGGGTCAGCGGCTCGCCGAGCCGCGCGGAGACCTCGTCCCCCATCCGGGTGCGCCAGGCGACATCACCGGAGTACGCCCAGAACAGCACCGGCCGCACGACCGAGTCCGCCAGCGCCTCGCCGTACCCGTAGGTGTAGTCGGCAACGCTGCGACGGGCACCGTCCTCGTCGGGGGCGTAGGTGACGAACGGGATCGGGTTCAGGTCCGAGCGGAACGGCGTCCCGGTCAGCGCGAGCCTGCGGGTGGCGGGCTCGAAGGCCTCCTCCACCGCCTCGCCCCAGCTGAGCGCATCCCCGGCATGGTGGATCTCGTCGAAGATGACCAGCGTGCGCCAGCGCTCGGTCCGTACCCGGAACGCGAGCGGGTTGGCGGCGACACCGGCATAGGTGACCGCCACGCCCACGAAGTCCTTGCCGGTCTTGCCTTTCGACGGGGTGTAGGCAGGGTCGATGCCGATCCCGGCCTTGTCCGCGGCGTCTGCCCACTGCGTCTTCAGGTGCTCGGTTGGTGCCACGATCGTTATCCGGTCGACGACCCGCCGTTGCAGCAGCCCCGCCGCCAACGTCAGCGCGAATGTCGTCTTTCCCGCTCCTGGGGTGGCCACGGCGAGGAAGTCCCGCGGGTTGTTCGCGAAGTACTTGTCCAGCGCCTCGTGCTGCCACTGGCGCAGGCTGGTCGCGGTGCCCCATGCTGCACGGTTCGGGTACGCCGGACCAAGCGGAAGCGGCGCAGGGCGATCCACAGCATCCTTTCCTGGTAGGCGCGCGGCCCGAAGGGGCTCCCACAGGGTAGCCGGTCCGGTCCCGGGGATCGCTGCGGCGTGCCCGCATGGTGCCCTGCCGGACGATGCGGACCGACCTGAGTGCCCGGAGAACAACCAGTACCACGCTCTGACGTCGCGCGGCACGCTGAGGGGCGTGGCTTGCTCTTCTCCCACCGAGGTCGGCGGTTGGGCGAGTCCTGGCGCTTGCAGGGCGTGCACAAGTGGATGGCGTACCCGCGCACGCACACTGGCTGGAGATCGGATGGGCGCTCCGAGGGGCGTTCTGGGGACACGGCTATGCCGCCGAGATCGGCCACGCCGGGCTGGTGTTTGCCTTCGACGTACGCGGAGTGAACGCAGTGGTGTCCTGCTGCGACGAGAGTGGGACCAAGCAGCGTCAGGGTCCTCTTACCAGCGCATAGCGTGGGTCGGGCCAAGGGCCTCAGCTCTGGTGCCTTCGCGGGCGCCAGCGTTGCTCACCGTAGCGCCACTCCCGCGTGCCAAGGCACAGCTGACCGAGGAGCCTGCGCACAAATCGTTGGCGGTACGGCGGCCTCGTGCCCCACCATGTCCGGGTGAGCGAACAAGCCCCTCGCTGGACGAGAGCTACCGTCTACCCCGACATGTGGGTCGACCCGGCCGATGATCCGCGCAACAGCGACAGCGTCAGCCCGGACGGCGAACTGGCCACGCTTCAGGACTACCTGAACGATTATCGACTGACGCTGAAGATGAAGTGTGCGGGTCTCAGCGCTGAGCAGCTAGCGCGCCGGTCGGTACCGCCCTCGACGATGTCCCTGCTGGGTCTGGTCCGCCACCTGGCCGAGGTAGAACGCGACTGGCGGAGTTGGATCACACCGGGCGATCCGCTGCCGAAGATATACGGTTCCGGCGGTGCCGACTTCGACGACGCGGTGGCCGAGCCAAGCGTGGTGGAGACGGCGTGGGCCGATCTTGCGCGTGAGCAGTCCGCGACGGACGACCTGCTGGCCGAACATCCGGATCCGGCAGAGCGGTTGGGTGCGGACGGTATCGCCGTCAGGGAGATGTTGATCCACCGCGTCGAGGAGTACGCCAGGCACTGCGGGCATGCCGACCTGCTGAGGGAGTGCATCGACGGCAGGGTTGGTCAGTAGCGATCGTCCGGCCGGCCGGCGCCATCGTGCACCGCCGGTCACGGTGGTGTGCAAGCGGCTGAACGCCCGCTGTGTGCGTTCAGCGATTTCTTATCGGATTGGCTGGCCAGAACATGCAACCTCAAGCGGATCGCGTCGCGTCTTCCGGCTAACAGGCAAGGTCCCCTTCTGAAGGAGGAGTGTATGCAGACGCGCCGACGCACCGCCGTTGGAATCGGTGGCGCCGCACTGGGAGTCGCGGCCCTTTCGCTGTCCATGGCCATGCCCGCCCAAGCCGACACGTATGCACAGGGTGTCGTGCGAGCGAATGGTGGCCTGGTCGCGCACCAGGCACCGAGTACCCATGCCCCGCGCACGGGCGGGTTGACGAACGGCACTCAGTTCGCGATCGACTGCGTGACCAAGGGAACCGGCGTCCAAGGCGACCGGGACTGGTACCTCGTCTCCGGAGAGGGCACGGCCCGATGGGTCTCCGGCGCGTACGTCGACGTCGTGGACGGCACACCACGCCACTGCGGCCCGGCCGTCAGCATCTCGGCGACAACCAACAAGGCGACCGGAGGATACGAGGGGCCGACCAGGGCCGACCTGTACTACGAGTCCCTGAACAAGGGAGTCACCACCGAGGTGCAGTGCTCCACCGTGACCGGTCCCGCCAAGGACCAGCAACGATGGGTGGTGACCCGGGAGAACGCGATGTGGATTCCCAGGAAGGACCTGAAGACCACAGCGCACATTCCGTACTGCCAGCAACTGTGACGGCAGGGGAGCGGCCGCCTACCCAGCCGTCTCAGCGGGGCTGTGGAACGAGCAGGCCGGCCGCCTCGGCAGCGTGTGTGGGTACCACCTCATGGTGCACCAGCCCACCGCGGTCGCCCCCCGAAATGCTCACCTCGGAGGAATAGCCGCCCACGCTCTCCCTCCGGCGCCCCGAGCGCAGCCAAGACCCGAGAGCAACCGCATGTCACCCGGACCGGGCGCCGTTTCGCGCGGGCGAGATACGAGCCTGTTCTCTTCTACCCGTGCGCTGGTGGGGTGTTGATCGCTCGCCTATCGACGACCACCACAACCGTCGCGGCTGTGAGTATCAACGCACCGGTCAGGAAGGAGGACTGCGGTGTCGACTGGCCGATCACCCACCCTGCTACGGCTGCGCCGCCGGACCAGCCGAGGTTGTTGATCGTATTGATCCATGTGGTCGCCTCGGTGCGTTGTGACGAGGCGATGAGGTCGTCGGAGGCGAGGTAGGAGACAATGAAGATCGGCGAGAGACCCAGGCCGGCTGCTAGCAGCGCCAGTGCCAGGGTGAGAAGGTTCGGAGTGAGGCTGGCCACCGCGATACCGCCGGCGAACACGGACATCAGGGTCAACAGTTGCATCGATCGCTGGCGGTGGTGTGTGATGTTGCCCCACGCCAGCCCGCCCAGAACACTGCCCAGGGCCAAACCCGCCAGAAGGTAACCGGCCGTGCCAGCGTCACCAGCCTGTTGTGCTCGCGCGGCAACGGTGATCTCCGCCACTCCGAGCGCCAGGCCTACCCCGGCTACCGCCACGAGGATGGAGAGGAAGGCACGCACCCGCAACGGTCCCAGACCGACGCGCTCTCGCGCTGGCGTGGCTGACGGTGTTCCGTACGTTCGGGCGGTACGGGACGTGGCGAGTCCCAGGGTTCCGACCACCGCCAAGGCGGCGGTCAGCAGCAGTGCGATGTCGGGTCTACCAAGGGCGATGAGCCCACCAGCGATCGCCGGACCGATCGTATACAGGGTCTCTTCCACCACCGAGTCCATGCTGTAGGCCCGTTGCCGCAGTGCGGGTGAGGCCGCGATCTGGGACCACAAGAACCGCATCGCTGGTCCCAGCGGCGGTGTAGCAAGCCCGGCCAGGGCTGCCAGGCTGACCAGAGCGAACGACGTACCGGCGAGGGAGTCAGCGAAGACCGCCACCAGGACCAGCGGCACCGGAAACACACACCCCAACAGCGCCAGCACGACCGGCTGGCCGTATCGGTCCATCAGCCTGCTCTTCACCGGCGCAGAGAGCGTGGCCAGACCGAAGACGCTCAGGGCGGTTCCCGCGACCCCGAAGGACCCCGTCGCCTCTTCGATGGTGAACAACAGCGGTAGCGTGATCGTCCCGTAGGCCAGCCTGCCCAACACTGCGATGGCGAAGGCATAACCGGCACCAGGGAGGCTGAGAACATAGCGGTAGCTAACAGTTTGGGTTGAATGCGACACAGCAGGGGCCCTTTGCGTGGGAGGAATGAATCACTGGGCACCAAACGAAGGAGCGCCGCTCAGGCGCCACTACGCGTGCACTTCCAGCGATCTAGTCCCCTACGTGTTGCATGGATGCACGATAACACCGCAGTGTCGGAACTGTCCGCTCGTACTGATTACGCCCCGGCGATCAGCAGGTCAATTCCCCAGGCAATCCGGCAGCGATTTCGTGGGGCCGTGAGACTGCTGGGCTGCCCATTAGCAACGCCAACGCGCAGATCGCCGCCGTGTGCGTGGCCCAAAAGGCCGCCCTGGCAACACGCAACTCCAGCGACTTCGTTTACCCCGCTGCACGATCCGCTTGCGGTCTCCAGTCTCATCTCGGACGCGGGGCCGCTCGCTATCGTCCTTGATAGACCTTGGAACGATGCCCGAGCCCAATCGCGACGATCACCAGTTCCTCGTCGCGGATCTCGGCGATCACACGCCAGTCTCCGATGCGGTAACGCCAATACCCGGTCAGGTCTCCGGTTAGGCCCTTGCCTCTTTGCCTCTGGTCTTCCAGATCGCATACCGCGTCAAGATAGGTCCTTGACCCGGCGCAACACCGTGCGGTCGAGGCGGCGGGCAGCCTTATCGAACTGCGGAGAGGTCTGCAGGCGCCATCGGCTCACACCCCCAACTCATCCCAAAGTTCCTCTGCTGGCCTGCTCTGCTTGTCGGACCCCTCCCATTCGCGCACGATGGAGTCTGCCCAGAACACACGTTCATAGTGCTGACCACCCTGCGTGTTGGAGCTGTTCTTCTTCTACGTACGCGAGGCAGGTACGCAGTCTCACACGACGACGCGACTCACCCCGTGGCCTTGGCCTGTCGCGGATCAGCAGTCGGCGGTAGTTGGTTGGCCGCCTTGCGGAAGCGATGCTCCGCAGTCTTCTCTACCCTGTTCACCATGACGACTCTGTGGACGTTGGGCTGTGATGCCACAAACCCGCACCGTGTGGCCGACTTCTGGGCAAAGGCGCTCGGCTATATGGCCGAACCGGGGTACGACGATCCCGATGGTGCATCCATCATCGACCCCGAGGGCAAGGCACCCGCGATCGGATGGTTACGCGTGCCGGAGGGCATGTCTGCGAAGAACCGGCTGCACATCGACATTCGGGTGGCAGGTGAGCCCCCGTGGGACATGAGCGAACGCGAGCGACTGATCCGAGCCAAAGTACCGGAACTGGTGGCGCTCGGAGCGACGGTTGTCCGAGAGGAGAATGACGGAGAAGCACTGGGACACGTGGTCATGTTGGATCCCGAGGGCAATGAGTTCTGCGTCGCCTGAGGGATCGCCCCATCGACCCATCACCCCCTTGACACCAGACACCGTCCTCACTCAGCGGTCCAGAAGAGGAATCCG
>CAYLOC010000140.1:0-9008 GCA_964385195.1 uncultured Nocardioidaceae bacterium | reverse complement strand
CCGCCGTGGCCCTCGCCCTCGTCGACGATCAGCTCGCTGTCCGGCCACGCGCGATGCAGCCGCCACGCGGTGACCACGGGGCCGCTGACGTCGCGACGACCGTGGATCAACGTGCTGGGGATACCCCGCAATCGGTCTGTCCGGTCGAGGATCGGCGGGTTGCAGAACGCGTCATGGGCCCAGTAGTGGGTGACCAGCGTGGAGATGACGTGCCGTGTCTCGGCGTCGTCCCACCGCGGGTCCCGGTGTACGCCGCCGGCGCCGATCGAGACGTGCTGGTCCTCCCAGTCCGCCCATGCATGGGACGCGGCGTCTCGTACCGCCGGGTCGGCATGGTTCATCAGGTCGGCGTACGCCTCGATCAGGCGCCCGTGACCACGGTGGTAGCCGATACCGGCGTTCTCGGCGTGGTTGGCCAGGCGGTCCCATGCCTCCGGGAAGATCGCGCCGACGGTCTCGGTGATCCAGTCCACCTCCCAGCGGCTGGTCGTCGTCACCGCCATCAACACGATGCCCAGTACGCGGTCCGGATGCGCCTCGGCGTAGGCCAGGGCGAGGGTCGAGCCCCAGGAGACACCGTTCACCAGCCACTGGTCGACACCGAGGTGCTGACGCAGCGCTTCGATGTCGGAGATCAGGTGCGCCGTGGTGTTCTGGGTCAGGTCGTAACCGGGCGCGGTGACGTGTGGTGAGGACCGGCCGCAGCCGCGCTGGTCAAGGCCGATGATGCGGAACCGGGCCGGGTCGAACCTCCCGCGATAGCCGCCGGCGCCCAGGCCACTTCCCGGCCCGCCGTGCAGGTACACCGCCGGGATGCCGTCGGGCTTGCCCGACTCCTCCCAGTAGATCTCGTGGCCGCCTTCGACGGCCAGCATCCCGGAGGAGTGCACCGGTGCAGGGTCGGACACAGCGGCTGAGGCTACCAAAGTGAGGACGGGTCTGTTTCGTGGGTGGAGCGGAACGCGCCAGTCACCGCAGCGACCGGCGGACTGAGCAGTTCAGCGATTGTGCTGTCGTCCGGTGGCAGGTGCACTTACGATGAGATCCTCACCGGGCGACGGCATCCTGGCCGCAGTCACCGGCTGAGCACCGAGGGGCCGTCATGACCGACGTACCGCTGTCCTTTCCTCCTCCCGCCCGTGCCGGCGATGATCTCGACACCCTCGATGTCGACGGCAAAGGGCCCGACGACGGTGTGGGGTTGTGCCTGTCCGGTGGTGGATACCGGGCAATGCTCTTCCACGTCGGAGGTCTGCGCCGGCTGAACGAAACCGGCTGGCTGCACCAGGTGACCCGGGTGTCCTCGGTCTCCGGCGGCTCCATCGTCGCCGGTCTGCTCGGAGTCGTGTGGCGTGACCTTGCGTTCGGCCCCGACGGTGTCGCAGACCGGTTCGACGAGCTGGTGGAGCGGCCGGTGATCGACCTCGCCGGGCACACCATCGATGTCTGGTCGGTGCTGACCGGGCTGTGGCCTGGACGGATCGCACGCAAGGTCAGCGCCCGTTACGACAGGTACCTGTTCCACGGTGCCACGCTGCAGGACCTTCCCGATGACGAGCACGGACCGCGGTTCATCTTCTGCGCGACGAACCTGTCCAACGGTGCCTTGTGGCGGTTCTCCAAGCCCTACATGCGCGATTGGCGTACCCCGGCGATCGACCATCCCCGGCTGCTGCTGGCGGACGCGGTCGCGGCCAGTTCAGCGTTCCCGCCGTTCCTGTCCCCCAGCCTGCTGACGCCCACCGGGACCGACACCGAGTTCACGCTGACCGACGGCGGTGTGTACGACAACCTCGGGCTGGAGCCGGTGGTGAAGAACTGTCACACCGTGCTCGTCAGCGACGGCGGCGGCACCTTCGGTGAACCGAAGGAGCCCCACCGCGACTGGGTCCGGGGAACGCTGCGGGTGCTGCAGACCATCGACGTGGAGGTACGCCGACTCCGTCGCCGCCAGGTCGTCGGCCTGCTGGCATCGCACCGCCGCAACGGCGGGTTCTGGGCAATCAACACCGACCGTGCCGAGTTTCCCGCCGAAGCCGGGACGCTGCCGTGCCCACACGACAAGACGATGGTGCTGGCACGGACGCCGACCCGGTTGGCCAGGACCGACCTGGTGCTGCGGCGGCGACTGGTGAACTGGGGGTACGCCGCGACGGACGCGTGCCTGCGGTCCTACGTTGACACCACCCTCAAGCCGCCGACCGGCTTCCCGTATCCACGTGAAGGGCTGGGCTGAGGTACCGCCTGCGGGGTGATGGCAGATGACGACCATCGGACCATGGAGGGCTCCGGCGCCACGCGAGCAGCCGCCGGTCACCGCCGCGGACCTGACCCGCTGGGCCACCGGCGTACCGCGAGCGGACGCGGCGATGGCGCTTGTGGTGGCCGGAGTTGACGACACCGCATGGCAGGGGTATCTGCACGCCGTCGCGGCAGCGGAGCCGACCGGCGGGGGCGGGCTGTTGCCGTGGCACCTGGATCGCGACACGTTGCGGCGGTCGCCTGCTTCGCCGCCGCGTGCTGGCGTCGACATCTTGCGGTCGGCATCGCAGTCGCGCCCACCGTTGCGGCTGTCGGTCACCGGCAACCTGGTGCCGCCGGAGGTGCTGCCCTGGCTGCTCGACGTGCCCGACGTCGACTCCGCGATCCTGCCGGTCCGGCGGCCACCGGGGTCGTTGCGGCGCCGCCCGTGGCGGTGGCCGCTGCGCATCGGTCTTCTTCCTACCGCGGCACCGACCGAGGAGGAGACCGTCGGCGCGGTCACCGCCGTCCTTGTGGAGCGGGGCCGGCTGTCCCCGGATCTGGTCGATATCCGTGATGTTCGGCTCGAGCCGGCTGCGGTGGACCTCCTGGTCGTCACCGGCTCGCTCGACGCCGCGGTCGCCGCCGTCGCTGCCTCACGCCAGGTGGCCAACGCTGTCGTCGTCTGCGGCTCGTCGTGTGCTACATGGGCCGTCGACAATGCGCAGTTGGCCCTGATCCGCGCCCACTCCGCGGCGGTACTGTCCGCGCTGGTGCCCTCGGTGACGGCATCGGAGGCGCTGGAGCGGGTCCTCCTGGCCATGGCAGACGACCTGACCGCCGATGTGGCACTGACCCAGGGGTTCGGTAGGTCGGCGCTGCTGGCGGCGGAACCCGTGGCGGTGGAGACCGCCCATCGCTCGGCGATGGGCCAGCCGCGGACAGCATCGCCACGGCATACCTCGGTCCCGGCGCGGACACCACTGTTGACCTGTACCGTCGGCAGCGACAACACCTTCCACCCCGGCCCGAACACGATCCGGGTGTCTCTTTGGCCACGTGCTGTACCTCCCGAAGCCACCGCCGGGGAGTCGGGGTCGACCCCTGCCGACGCCACCGCGGCGCGCCTGACCGTGCTGATCATCCCTCAGCGTCCCCCAGCACCACCCAGCCGGGTGGAGCTCGACGTACCCGCGGCCGGAGCATCGCCGGGGGCGGAGTTCGTATTGCCGGTCGGGCCGGGCGAGGCCAGGGTCTCCGCCCGGCTGGTCGTGCTGTACCGGAACCGGGTGCTGCAAACGGCCGTGGTCACCGGAGACGTCGACGGCGCCCCCACGACCGTGACGGAGCTGGCGGTGACGCGACGCGACCTCGCCGACCTGGACGATCGGAGGCCGTACGACGTCGCCCTGCTCGCCAACCACGCCGATGACGGATGCGCGCAGTTCACGTCACACTGCGACGGGTACACCAAGGTGGACGCGATGGACGACCTGGGGCCGATCACCGAGCGGCTCCGCCGGTTACTCGTGGTCCCGTCTGCGAAGCCAACGGCGGAGGCGACCCGTGCCCTCCTTATCGACCTGGCGGTGCAAGGCCACGACCTCTACATGCAACTGAGTGCCTACCTCTCCACCCTGCCCACCGCCCACCGGATCCAGATCGTGACCGCACGCAGCACTTGGTTCCTTCCGCTGGAGCTCGCCTACGCGCGGCGGGCCCCGGACCCCGACGCCACACTGTGCCAGAACTGGCTGGACGGCGGTGGCACGTGCGGCCCCGACTGTGGCACCGGCCCCGACGACCCGAAGACCCTCTGTCCGATGGCGTTCTGGGGGATGGGCAAGACGATCGAGCGGCACTACCTCGATGAGGCGCTCCCGCAGATCGGCGCGCAGTTCCTTCTCATCGCCGAGCCCCGAGCCAAGGCACGCAGTTTGTCTGTCGACCGCGCGATCCTGGGGGCGAGCAGCAAGGTCTCCACCGCCAGCGTGCAGGAAGCGCTGACGGCACTGGGCGCGGGTGTCCACGCACAACAGGGGTGGCAGGCGTGGGTGAAGACGCTGAAGGGGTCCAAGCGGGATCTGCTGGTGCTGATGCCCCACGCGGACACCGCGGCGGCAACCTTGGAGATCTCCACGCAGACCCTCGACCGGGGCCGGATCCACCCCGACTACGTCACCGGCGGCCATGCCGTGCAGCCGGTCGTGATCCTGTTCGGCTGCGACACCGCAGGCTCGCTGGATGACCCCGCCGGCTACGCCACTCGGTTCATGCAGTGCGGAGCGGCAACGGTGTTCACCAGCCTCACCATGCTGCGAACCAGCCATGCTGCCGATCTGGCCACCCGGTTGTGCACGATGCTGCAGGATCCTGATCGCCAGGCGGTACCGCTGGCGGAGCTGCTGACCCGGTTCCGCCAGGACGCGTTGCGTGCCGGTCATCCAGTGGCGTTGGCGATCACCGCCCAAGGCGACGCGGACTGGACGGTGTAGGCCGTGTTCACCGTGGAGATGCTGCCCGCACAGCGGGGGGACTGCCTCTGGCTCACCTATGGCAGTGAGTCCCGGCCACGCCACGTCCTCATCGACGGCGGGCCCCGAGCCACGATTGCGGACCTGGTGCCAGAACTCGAGTCGCGGCTGCATGCTCTGCCCGGACGAACCAACCGGGTCGAGCTGCTCGTGGTCAGTCACGTCGACGCCGACCACATCCAGGGCATCGTGTCCTTACTCTCCGACCACCGGCGGGTACGGCTGTTCCGGGACGTGTGGTTCAACGGGTACCGGCATCTCGACCCGGACCAGCTCCTCGGCGCGGTGGACGGAGAGCGGCTGACGGCGGCGTTGGAAAGCGACCCCGAACGGTGGAACGCGGCGTTCGCCGGTGCCGCCGTCGTCGTACCCGACGATGGGCCGCTCCCGGTCGTGGCGCTGCCCGGTGGGCTGGAGCTGACCCTCCTCACCCCGACCCGCACGGCTCTGGCAGAGCTCGCTCCGGAGTGGGAGGAGACCTGCCGGAAGGCGGGGATCCTGCCTGGTCACGGCGCGGAGATCACCGCACCGTCATGGGTCCGCGACGACCTGCTGGGGTTCGACATCGACGTGGCGGCTGCGGAGCCGTACCGGCGGGATCGCAGTAAGCCGAACACGTCCAGCATTACGATGATCGCCGCGTACGAGGGGAAACGGGTGCTGCTGCTCGCCGACGGAGACGCCGAGGACGTCGTCGCGGGCCTGCGCCGTCTCGGGCCGGGACCGCACGAGTTTGACGCGGTCAAGATGGCGCATCACGGATCGCGGCACAACACCTCACCGGAACTGTGCCGGATGGTGACCTCGCGGAACTGGCTGGTCTCGACCAACGGCGCGACGTTCCACCATCCCGACACCGAGTCACTCGCCCGGGTGGTCGTGTCCCAGCGCCGCCCGACGTTCCTGCTCAACTACTGCTCCGACGACGTGGCCGATCTGGTGGAGCACCAGGGCGAGCGGTACCGGGTCCGGCTCCCACGGTGGGCGGGTCGGTCCTACGGCACCGGCAAACTCCTCCGCCTTTGTTGAGTCGTCCCGCACTACAGTGACCGGCGTGGTGCCCGCCGAACTGCCGCCGAGCCGGTGGACGTTCCCGGACGTGACCGATGCGCCGGAGGACCTGGTGGCGGTCGGCGCCGATCTCGAACCCGCCACCGTGCTCGCCGCCTACCGGCACGGGCTGTTCCCGATGCCGGTCGAGCAGGCGTCCGGCATGGCCTGGTGGTCGCCGGTACGCCGAGCGGTGATCCCTGTCGACGGGCTGCACGTGTCCCGCTCCATGCGCCGATCCGCGAGGCGTTTCACGGTCACTGTCGACACCGACTTCGCCGGGGTCCTGGACGGCTGCGCGGACCCGCGCCGTCCGGGCGCCTGGATCGACGACGACATCCGGTCGGCGTACCAGCGGCTGCACGACCTGGGGTGGGTGCACTCGGTGGAGGTTTGGCGCGGTGCGACGCTGGCGGGTGGGTTGTACGGCGTGGCGATCGGCGGCCTGTTCGCCGGTGAGTCGATGTTCCACCGGGTCACCGACGCCTCCAAGGTGGCGGTGATGGCCACCGTCGACCTGCTCGCCGACGGCACCCCGGGACGGCTGTTCGACGTCCAGTGGCTCACCCCGCACCTGCAACGGCTGGGTGCTGTGGAGGTGCCCCGCGCGACGTACCTGAAACGGCTCCGTCGAGCGCTCGCGCTGCCACCGCCCGGGCCGTGGGTCTGAGTGGAAGACTGGCCCCATGCCCGAACTGCCGGAGGTGCACGCGCTCGCAGCGGACCTGGGTGACCGGCTTGCGGGACGCGCGATCGCCCGGGTTGACGTGGTCGCGTTCCCGGCCCTGAAGACGTTCGACCCGCCCACCTCCGCCCTGCACGGTCTGTTCGTCGACCACGTCGGCCGGCACGGGAAGTTCCTGGACGTCAGCGCGACCGGACTGCACCTGATCGTGCACCTGGCCAGGGGCGGCTGGGTGCGGTGGCGTGCCGAGGTGCCCGACCGGCCAGCACGGCCGAGCCGGAAGAGCCCACTGGCCGTCCGGGTCACCCTCGACGACGACTCCGGGTTCGACCTCACCGAAGCCGGCACCAAGAAGCGGCTCGCGGTGTACGTCGTGCGCGACCCCGCCGACGTACCCGGCATCGCACGCCTGGGTCCCGACCCGCTGGATGCCGGGTTCACCGTGGACACCCTCGGGTCCATCCTGGCGCGGCAGGGGCGGGCACAGGTCAAGGGCGTGCTGCGGGACCAGTCGTTGATCGCCGGCATCGGCAACGCCTACTCCGATGAGATCCTGCACGCAGCCCAGATGTCGCCGTTCAAACCGGCCGATATGAGCGCCGAGGATGTGCAGCGGCTCTACGACGCCACGCAGGCCACACTGCGCGAGGCCGTCGAGCGGTCATCCGGGGTGGCGGCCAGCGACCTGAAGGCGGAGAAGAAGTCCGGCCTGCGGGTGCACGGCCGCACCGGTGAGACGTGTCCGGTGTGTGGTGACACGGTGCGCGAGGTGTCCTTCGCCGACTCCGCCTTGCAGTACTGCCCCACCTGCCAGACCGGCGGCAAACCGCTCGCCGACCGCCGGATGTCGCGGTTGCTGAAGTGACTCCCGGTGCCTGCGGCTCACCGGCTGGCGTCGAGGATGCTGCGGTGCAGGTCGAGTAGTCCCGTGACGTCATCCCGGTCGACCCGTCCCATGCCGCACTCGGTGCAGATCGCCCAGTCCCTGGCACCGGCAGCGGAGTCCGCCAGGTAGGTGTCGATCAGGTGTGCCTGCCGCTCCGTCGTACCGGCGGACTGATGGGCCGGGTGGTAGGGAACCACGGCGAACGCGAGTTCGGTATCGAGGCCGGTTCGTAGGTCACGCAGGGGCGAGAAGTAGGCGTCATCGTCACGCGCCTGCGGCACGGTGAACGAGAACCAGCTCACCGGCCGCCGTGCTGCCGCCGTCAGCTCGTTGACCAGGCCGACCTGGAGCGCCAGGCTCTCCGGCTGCACGAAGTGTTCGTGCTGGTAGTCGCCATAGCACAGGTGCATCCCCACCGGCACGTCGTCGGGCACCCGGTCCACGCACCGTACGAGGTCGGGCACCACCGCGTCGTACCCGAGCGGGTCGATGCCGAAACCGCCGGCCAGGAGCCCGATCTCCACGGCGACGTCCCACTGGACGGCGATGGCGTCGTGGTCGAGGGTGTCCAGCGCCTTCCCGAGGTCATCGAACACCGCCGCCTCGTAGGAGCGCAACAGCCGCTGCTGGTCTTCGGGACCGAACGTGGAGAGCCCGGCGATCGGCGTCGGGTACTCCAGTTGGAACCGCACCCCGGGAGCGATCGTCCCCTCGCTCTGCAACCGCTGGAAGATCCCGAACGAGTCCGTATATGCCTGCGCATACCCGATGTCGGGCCACTGCACGGTGTCCGGCGCCACCCCGTCGCCGAGACGCAGTTTCGGGATCCGGGCGTACGCCGAGTCCGCGCCGGCCGGTGTCTCGACCGGCTCGAACTCCGGCATCTCCGCGAACTTCTGCCGCTGGAAGAAGACCCACGTCCCGCGGTCGCCGGTCTCGCCCTCGGTCATCCGTCGCACACCGTGCGGGATGCGGGTGCTGATCTCCCGCATCACCGTCTCCGCGTCGGGGAGGTTGACAGATCCGTTGAAGTGCACTGATCGCGCTGGCATCCCACGCCCCTCTCGTCGTCGTACCCCTGGTTTCTAGGACACCACATCCCCGGCGTGCCGGGGAGGCCGGTCTCGTGGCAGGCTGGAGGTATGGCATCGCAGATCCCCGCGACCTCGGTGGACCAATTGCCGCGCCCGCTGCCCGATGACCTGGCCGTACTCGACGTTCGCGAGGACGACGAGTGGGCCGCCGGGCACATCGACGGTGCCCAGCACATCCCGCTCGCGCAGGTGCCGACCCGCGTCGACGAGGTGCCGCAGGGACAGAAGGTAGTCGTCGTCTGCCGGTCCGGTGGGCGATCGGCACGCGCCACCGGGTTCCTGCAAAGCCAGGGACGGGACGCGGTCAACCTGTCCGGCGGTATGAAGAGTTGGCAGGCGGCCGGTCGTGCCATGACCAGCGACGGCGGCGCCGCCCCGGACGTGATCTGACCGCGACGATGACCTGTCCGCGCTGCGGCTTGGACAACCCCGCAGGTGCCCGGTCGTGCCAGCGATGCGCGCTGCCGCTCGACGGGGCGGGCGCGCCCGTTCCGCGTAGCGACCTCGAACCCGGACCC